>JAGWYY010000085.1 GCA_018969105.1 Acidobacteriota bacterium
CCGCGTGGTGGCGCTCGACGCCAAGGTGTCGATCGACAACAACGCGCTGTTCCGCCACCCGGACCTGGCGGCGCTCAAGGAGAGCGTCACCGATGATGAGCAGGAGCGCATGGCGCACGAGCGCGGCGTCACCTACGTGAAGCTCGACGGCGACGTCGGCATCATGGGCAATGGCGCCGGCATCGTGATGAGCAGCCTCGACGTAGTCGCGCTCGCCGGCGGCAGGCCCGCCAACTTCCTGGACGCCGGCGGCGGGTCGAATGCGGAGGCCGTGGCCACCGCGCTCGAGGTGCTGCTGAGCGACCCCAAGGTGAAGTCGCTGATGATCAACATCTTCGGCGGCATCACGCGCTGTGACGAGGTGGCCGAGGGCCTCCTCGCGGCGCTCGACAAGCTGGGCGCCACGCTGCCCATCGTCGTGCGCCTTGACGGGACCGCCGCGGAGGCGGGGCGCGCCATCATCGCCGAGCGCGCCCCGGCCAACGTGGTGGTCGAGCCCACGATGCTCTCGGCCGCCCAGCGCGCCGTCGAGCTCGCGAAGGAGGCCTCGTGAGCATCCTGGTCGGCAAGGACACCAAGCTGGTGGTGCAGGGCATCACCGGCCGCGAGGGACAGTTCCACACCCTTCGCAACAAGGCATACGGCACCAACGTGGTGGCGGGAGTCACCCCCGGCAAGGCCGGTCAGGACGTCGAGGGCATCCCGGTGTTCAACACCGTGCGCGACGCCGTGGAGGCCACCGGGGCGAACACCTCGATGATCTTCGTGCCGCCGCGGTTCGCCACCGATGCCATCTACGAGTCGCTCGACGCGGGCATCGACCTCACCATCGCCATCACCGAGGGCATTCCCGCCCACGACATGATGCGCGTCTACACCCACCTGAAGCGCGGCGACCAGCGCCTGCTGGGCCCCAACTGCCCCGGGGCGATCAGCCCGGGCGAGGCCACCGTGGGCATCATGCCCACCGACGTCTTCACGCCGGGCCGCGTGGGCATCATCAGCCGCTCGGGCACGCTGACCTACCAGATCTCCAAGGAGATCGGTGACCTGGGCATCGGCCAGAGCACCGTGGTGGGCATCGGCGGCGACCCCATCGTGGGATCGTCGTTCATCGACGTGCTCACGATGTTCGAGGCCGACCCCGATACCGACCTCGTGGTGATGGTCGGGGAGATCGGCGGCGACGAGGAGGAGCGCGCCGGCGAGTTCATCGCCGCGAACATGAAGACCCCGGTGGTGGGCTACATCGCGGGCTTCCAGGCGCCTCCCGGCAAGCAGATGGGCCACGCCGGCGCCATCATCACCGGGTCGTCCGGCACCGCCCAGGGCAAGAAGGACGCCCTCGAGGCGCTCGGCGTGCGGGTGGGCACCAACCCCACCGAGGTCGCCGAGATCGTGGCCGACACCCTGAAGTAGCGATCCCCGGCCGCACGGCCGGGCTGCTCAGGAGGCGATCTCCATGAGCAGCCCGGCTGTGCCCGCGGGATCCTCCAGCATGAGGTCGTGGCTCGTGGCCATCTCGTGCATGCGCCATCCGCGATCGCGGGCCCGCTTCACCGTGGCCGCCAGGCTGGCGAGCGGCGGCGCCGTGTGCTCCACGTAGTCGCGCGGCAGGGCGTCGAGCACCGCGCGGTCGTACTGCACGCGGTCGTCCACGCACCGCGCGGGGAAGTCCGTGAGCCTGGGGCCCACGACGTCGCGCAGGCGCGCCGGCACCGCCCACTGGTCCATGAAGGCGGGGGAGGCCGGCACGCGCCAACCCTGGCCCTCATCGGCCACCAGGCGGCGGTAGCGGTCCATGACCTCCGGCGGCTCGACGTCGGCCACGCACTCGCCCGGGTCGGCGAGGAAGGCCCCCATTGCCACCACCCGGGCCAGCCGGTCGCCCGCCGCCTGCACCACGGGCCCCGCCAGGACCCCCGCGTAGGAGTGCAGCACCAGCACGCCGTCGCGGACGTCCTCCATGCACAGGGTGGCCAGCACATCGGCCACGTGGGTGTCCACCCCGACCTCGGGCGACAGCAGGTGCGCGCGGTCTCCCATGCCGGTGAGCGTGGGTGCGTGGGCCACATGGCCGGCCTCGCGCAGCAGGGCCTCGACCGGCCGCCAGCACCACCCACCGTGCATCGCGCCATGGATGAGGACGAATGTCGACACGAACCCGAGGCTACCGGCGCCGGGGCCCGTCTAGACTGCCGCGCCGTGCCTGACGTCATCTCATTCGCCCGGGGCGCCCCGGCTCCGGAGGCGCTGGATGGCGGGCTGATCGCCCGCTGCGCCGACGCGGCCCTCGCGGCCGACCCGACGGTGATCCTGTCGTACGGCACCGGCGGCGGATACCCACCGCTCCGCGAGTGGCTGGCCGCGCACCACGGCACCACCGCCGACCGCGTGATCATCACCAACGGCTCGCTCGAGGGCTACGTGTTCCTGCTCGAGACGTTCCTCGCGCCCGGCGACCTCATCGGGCTCGAGGCCCCCACCTACGACCGCGCCCTGCTGCAGGCGCAGATGCACGGGATGGAGATCCTGGAGATCCCCATGCAGGACGACGGCATGGATGTGGATGCCCTCGCCGCCGCCTGCGAGGCCGGCCGCGTTCCGAAGCTCGTCTACACCATCCCGAACTTCCACAACCCCGCGGGCACCACGATCTCGCTCGAGAAGCGCCAGGCGCTGGTGGCGCTGGCCGAGATGCATGGCTTCTGGATCCTCGAGGACGACCCCTACGGCCGCCTGCGGTTCGAGGGCGATCCGCTGCCGAGCATCTACGAGCTGGGCGGCCCCGAGAAGGTGATGTTCTCGTCGTCCTTCTCGAAGACGCTCGCCCCGGGCCTGCGCGTGGGCTACCTCATCGCGCCGCCCGACCTGGTGAAGACCCTCACCACCCGCGCCAACCAGACCTACATCTCCCCGGCGCACCTTCCCGAGGCCGCGGTGTACAAGGTGTGCGAGGACGGTCTTCTCGACCCCAACATCGCGAGGGTCACCGAGCTCATGCGCATCCGCCGCGACGCCATGGCCGCGGGGCTCCACCTGATGCCCGAGGGCTCGCGGTGCACGCCTCCCGAGGGCGGGTTCTTCATGTGGCTCGAGCTGCCTGAGGGCTTGTCGGCCGACGCCCTGCTGCCCGCGGCGCAGGAGGCCGGGGTCATCTACGTGGCAGGTTCAGCCTGCTTCACGGAGGGGCACCACAACACCCTCAGGCTGGCCTACTCGGGCGTGTCCCCCGAGGAGATCACCGTCGGGATGGAGCGCCTGGGCGCGGTGTTCGCCTCGGGATAACCCGAGGCCCCGACGTCGCAGAAACCCGCTGCGAGCGGGCACGACGTAACGCACGTCGCACATGCGCACCCCGCGGGGTGGCGCATCGCCGGGTCGCTGCTACGTTGGAAAGGGATGTTCCTCCGGCCCCTGATCGCAGCCGGCCTGGCGCTCGTCATGGCCGGGTCCGTCGCCACGGCCGCGCCGATGACGCGCAATGACGCGCTCGCGCAGGCGAAGCGCGGGAAGACCGCGCAGCAGATCGTGCGCGAGGCCTTCCCCGGCAGCCAGCTGAAGCAGGTGCCTCAGCAGGCCGTGCGCATCCTTGTGGCCGATCAGGCCAGGCAGGTGGTGATGCAGGGCAAGACGACCCTGCGGCTGGTGGATGAGGGCCGGCGCGGCGCGACCGGACGCCAGGTGGAGGTGGGCCACCGCATCCTCGTGAAGCGCCACGGCAAGACCGGCTTCGCGGTGACCGACCTGGACGTCCCGGGATCGAAGTCGCTGAAGTTCATCGGCCCGGTGCGCCTCGACAGCGGCTCGGCCGAGACGGGAATCCGCATGTCCGACCCCCTCGAGCTGCGCTACCGCGGCAGCCTGCGGGTGGTCACGAGCAGCGGCCGCACCATGGCCGTGATCAACCAGACCAGCACCGAGAACTACATCAAGGGCGTGCTCCCCGGCGACATGCCGCCGGAGTGGGGCGACACCGGCAACGAGGCCCTGGTGGCGGGCGCCGTGGCCGCGCGCTCGCGGGCCCTCTACGCGAAGTCGACCATCAGCGGGAAGTTCAACGCCACGGCCGACGAGCCGCTCTACCTGGGAATCGACGGCGAGCGGCCGCAGACCAACGCCGCCATCGACCAGAGCAAGGGCTGGGCCCTGCTGCTGGCCGGTCGTCCGCTGGAGGCCGAGTTCCCGGTGATCCCCGGCGACGTCGTGGTGTTCCAGCCCGAGGCCGGCAAGCCCAGCCAGGTGGCCTTCGCGAAGAACACCGTGGTGCCGGGGTCGAAGCCCGGGCTCGGCGGGCAGGCCGTGCAGATGGCCATGTCGTACGCCGGCACGCCGTACGTGTGGGGCGGCGCGAAGCCCGGCGGATTCGACTGCTCGGGTCTCGTCTACTGGGTATACGGCCAGCTCGGGATGAGGCTGCCGCGCGTGGCCGAGGACCAGGCCACGGTGGGCGCGTACGTGCCCTTCGCGCAGCTCAAGCCCGGTGACGCGGTGTTCTTCGCCGATTCCTCCGGCTACATCGGGCACATGGGCCTCTACATCGGCGGCGGCCAGATGGTGCACGCCCCGCAGACCGGCGACGTGGTGAAGGTCACCGATATCTCCAGCGGTCGGTACTTCGAGCGGTTCGCCGGGGGTCGGCGCTACTCGCCGTAGAGGGCCGAATGTCCCCGCGGAAGGGACATTCGTGAGCGCGCACCTGCGGTAGCCTTCGGAAGAGCGGGAACCCTCTCAATCGACCGGAGGTCAGGGAAAAGTGCGCGAACACGACGTCATCGTCGTCGGCGCTGGTCTTGCGGGGATGCGCGCGGCGATCGCCGCGCACGAGGCGGGCGTTGACGTCGCCCTCGTGACGAAGCTGCATCCGGTGCGCAGCCACTCAGGCGCCGCCCAGGGCGGAATCAACGCGGCTCTCGGAAACGAGACCGAGGACAACACCGACAACCACACGTTCGACACGGTGAAGGGCGCCGACTACATCGGCGACCAGGACGCCATCGAGATCCTGTGCGCGCGGGCCCCGCTCGAGGTGTACCAACTGGAGCACTGGGGCGCGGTGTTCAGCCGCCAGGAGGACTCCGGCAAGATCGCCCAGCGCCCCTTCGGCGGCGCCGGGTTCCCGCGCACCTGCTACGCGGCCGACCTCACGGGTCTGGTCATCCTGCACACGCTCTACACCGTGTGCGTGAAGTACAACATCCCGACCTACGAGGAATGGTTCGTCACCGACCTCGTCACCGACGACAACGGCAACGCCGTGGGCGTCGTGGCCTACGACATGATCCACGGGCAGATCGAGACCATCGGCGCCAAGGCCGTGGTCATGGCCACGGGTGGCGCCGGCCGCGTGTACCGCCCCTCGACGAACGCGCACGCGTCGACCGGCGATGCCATGAGCCTGGCCCTCCGCAAGGGCGTCCCGCTCAAGGACATGGAGTTCATGCAGTTCCACCCCACCACGCTCGCCGCCAACGGCGTGCTCGTGACGGAGGGTGCCCGCGGAGAGGGCGGGTACCTCCTGAACAAGGACGGGGAGCGGTTCATGAGCAAGTACGCCCCCAACAAGCTCGAGCTGGCGTCGCGTGACGTCGTATCGCGCGCGGAGGCCACGGAGATCCAGGAGGGTCGCGGAATCGACGGCTGCGTGCTGCTCGACCTGCGCCACCTGGGTCGCGACCGCATCATGGAGCGGCTGCCGCAGATCCGCGAGCTGGCCATCGCCTTCGCCGGCACCGACCCGATCGAGGAGCCCATCCCGATCCGGCCGGGCGCGCACTACCACATGGGTGGCGTGCACGTGGACAACTGGGGAGCCGCCCCGCACATGCCGGGCCTGTTCGCGGCCGGTGAGTGCTCCTGCGTGTCGGTGCACGGCGCCAACCGCCTGGGCGGCAACTCACTGCTCGAGGCCGTGGTGTTCGGCGCCCGCGCCGGCGAGGCCTCCGCGGCCTACGCAAAGGACGCCCCGGCGCCCAAGGTGCCGACGAACGCCGCGCAGGACACCCAGGACCGCATCGAGGAGCTGCTCCTGCGCGAGAACGGACCCCGCCAGGGCGAGATCCGCGACGAGCTCGCCACCGTGATGCAGGAGAAGGTCGGCGTGTTCCGCGAGGACGCCACCCTGCGCGAGGCCAAGGCCACGGTGGACCGCCTGAGGGAGCAGTTCCAGGGCGTGGTGGTGGACGACAAGGGCAAGACCTTCAACACCGACCTCATCCACACCATCGAGACGGGCTACCTGCTCGACCTCGCCGACTGCATGGTGACCGGCGCCATCGCCCGCCACGAGAGCCGGGGGGCGCACTCGCGCACCGACTTCCCGGACCGTGACGACGAGAACTGGATGAAGCACACGCTGGCGTACCTCGACGACGGAGAGATCCGCCTCGACTACTCGCCCGTGACCATGACCAAGTACGAGCCCCAGGTGAGGTCCTACTGATGGCTTCCACCACGTTCCGCGTCTTCCGGTACCAGCCCGACTCGGGCGACCTCGAGTCGTACCACCAGGACTTCAACCTCGATCACGAGGAGAAGACCACGGTTCTCGACGCCCTGCTGCGCATCCAGAACGAGCAGGACGGCACGCTGGCGGTGCGGTATTCGTGCCGCTCGGCCATCTGTGGCTCGTGCGCCTGCAAGGTGAACGGCAAGACCGTCCTCGCCTGCATGACGCAGGTGGAGGAGGCCAAGGCCGAGAGCGGGTCGAGCACCCTGCAGGTGGACCCCATCGGGAACTTCGCGCCCATCAAGGACCTCGTCGTCGACATGACGCCGTTCTGGGAGAAGTTCAAGGCCGTCAAGCCCTTCCTCATCCCCGAGGGCCCGGCGCCCCAGAAGGAGCGCCTCGTGCCGAAGGCCGCGATGGAGAAGGTGGCCAAGGAGAGCGCGTGCATCCTGTGCGCCGCCTGCTACTCGGAGTGCAACTCGCTGGCCGCTGACCCGGAGTTCGTCGGGCCCGCCGCCTTCGCGTGGGGCTACCGCTTCGCGGCCGACGAGCGCGACGCGCAGCGCAAGAACCGCGCCAAGCTCTACTCGGGCGAGCACGGCATCTGGGACTGCACCCGCTGCATGTTCTGCAACGAGCGCTGCCCCAAGGGCGTGGACCCGCGTGACGCCATCGAGAAGCTCGGCGCCATCGCGTTCCAGGAGAAGGTCACCAAGGACAAGGGCGCCCGCCACGCGAAGGCCTTCCTCATCTCGATGAGGACCGGCGGCAAGCTCAACGAGCAGCTCGTGGGCGGCTACACCGACCCCGTCGGCGGTGCCTTCAACGCCCCGCTCGCGCTCCGCATGCTGCAGAAGGGCAAGCTGCCGGCGTCGCCGCTCACCCACAAGGTGCAGAACCGCGACCAGGTGACGAAGCTCATCAAGAACGTCAAGGAGACCATCTAGTGCCGCGTCAGTTCGCCTACTACCCCGGCTGCGTGGCCGAGTTCAGCTCCAAGGAGCTCAACGCGACCACCAAGGCCCTGGCGCCGCTCCTCGACATCGAGCTGCTGCCCATGCCGCAGGCCACGTGCTGCGGCGCCGGCGACATCGCCGAGGCCAAGCCCAACCTGTACCTCACGCTCAACGTGCGCATCCTCTCGGAGGCCGAGGAGATGGGCGCGGACATCCTCACCATCTGCAACGTGTGCACGCTCAACCTGCGTCGCGCGAACAAGATGGTGAAGGAGGACCCGCGCCTGCTGGAGCAGGTGAACGGCGAGCTGGTGAACGCCGGCGCCCGTCCGTACCAGGGCACCATCGATGTCACCCACCTGCTCTGGTACCTCGCCACCGAGGAGGGCCTCTCGCTGCTCGAGCAGCGCGGCCCCAAGGGCCTCAACGGCCTGCGCGTGGCCCC
>JAGWYY010000086.1 GCA_018969105.1 Acidobacteriota bacterium
GCCTCGGCGGCGGCCTTCGCCTGCTCGGGCGTGTCGGCCACCTCGCCGGATGGCACGGCCAGGCCGTACTCGGCGAACAGCTGCTTGCCCTGGTACTCGAAGAGATCCACCCGCGTCCCTTGTCTCGCTGTCAGTGAACGGCCCGCGTCGGGGGCGGGCCGGTCGCGCACTCTACCCATGAGATGGGTCCGGGCGGGGGTCTACCCTCGCGCCCATGTCGGCTGACAGCGCGAATGCCGGGCGCCTCGAGATGCTGCTGGTGCTGCAGTGGCTCGACGAGGGCATGGCCGTGGACGGCGACGTGATGCTCTCGGTGCCCACCGCGGCCGCGGAACTCGGGCTGGAGGGCGATGACGGCCTGCTCGCGCTCATGTCTGCGCTCGGCGTGCTCGAGGACGAGGGCCGGGTGACCGTCACGTGGCCGGGGAGGCCCTTCGAGTCGGCCGAGGCCCGCGTGCTGCTCTCGCCCGAGATCGCCCGGGACGCCGCGCAGCTGTTCGGGGCCTAGGGCCCCGGTCTCCTAGCGGCGCATGAGCCGCAGCGCGATGGCCGCGCCCACCACCGCGCCGATGAGCCCGCCCACCACCAGCGCGGTGGTGCGGTTGGCCCCCGCGGGGTCGAGCACCGCCACGAGGCCCGCGGCGATTCCCACGCCGATGGCGCCCACGACGATCGCCGCCCCCAGGCCGATGCCCACGGCGCGGGCGTCGGGCATGCGCCAGCGGCGGTCGTCGTCATCGGCCGCGGCATCCGGACCGCTGAACAGCCGCACGTCCTCGGGGTCGCGCGCGGTCACGGCGATGCCACTGGCCATGTCGCGCAGCGTCTCGGGGTACACCGTGGCCTCGCGGGCCAGCGCGCGAAGCGCCACGCCCGAGCGGGCCAGGTGAAGCGGGTCGCGCGGCAACGCGCGCGCCAGTGAGGCGGCGGTGAGCGCGGCGGCCTCGGCCGGGTCGATGTCGCCCTCGTGGATCACGGGCTCGGCGTCGTCGGGATCGTCGCCCGGCTCCAGCACCAGGTCGGCAATCGCCGCCCCTGGCGGGGGCGACACCTCGCCGGGCGGCACGGCGAGGCCACCGATTTCGCAGCGGCCGGTGAGGTCCACCAGGTCGTCGGGTGCCGAGGCGCCGAACGCGCGTATCACCGCCTGGCGCCCGGGGCCATCGGCGGCAGCCAGTCGGTCGGCCGCCAGCCCGACGCCGCAGGCCAGCACCGCGCGGCGCACCGTCTCGCGGTCGGCGTCGCCGGGCTCCACGAGGGCCCCGGCGGAGGCCCGGCCCGCACCGATGCGGCCGGCCCACATGATGACGCGGGTCATCTCAGCCGATGACGGCGATGACCTCGTCGGCGGCCACCGACTGCCCGGCCTCGACGCTCACCGCGCTGATGGTGCCCGCCGTGTGCGCGGTCACCTCGTTCTCCATCTTCATCGCCTCGATGATGCAGATGACGTCGCCCACCGCGACCTCCTGCCCGGCCGCCACCGCCACGCTCAGCACGGTGCCCTGCATGGGCGAGTGCACCTCGCCGGTGGCGCTTCCGCCGCCCGACCCGTGGTGACCGCCGCCGCCCTTGCGCTCGCGCTTCTTCTTCGGTGCCGGCGCGCCACCGCTGGCGAGGTCCTTCTCGGGGATGAACAGCCGCACGTCGAACCTGCGGCCGCCCACCTCGGCCACCAGCGAGCGCTCGGCCACCGGCTCGGCCTCGGGCGCCTCGGGCGCGGGCGGCGGCGATCCGTCGCGCGCCGGCAGCGGGGTGTTCTCGGCGCTCATCCCCTCGAGCGCGTCGTGGCAGGCGCCGCCGTCGATGAACTCCTGCTGGTTCAGCAGCCAGATGTGGAAGGGGATGAGCGTGGTCACGCCCTCCACCACGTACTCCTCGAGCGCGCGCAGCATGCGCTTGCGCGCGGCCTCGCGGTCGACGTCCCAGGTGATGAGCTTCGCCACCATGGGGTCGTACATGTCGCTGATCACCGATCCGCCCTGCACGCCGGAGTCCACGCGCACGCCCGGCCCGGCCGGCTCGCGGTACGCGGTGATGGGGCCCGGGGTGGGCAGGAAGCGCCGCTCGGCGTCCTCGGCATTGATGCGGCACTCGAACGCGTGTCCGCGGGGCGCCACCTCATCCTGCGTGATCGACACCGGCTCGCCGGCGGCGATGCGCACCTGCTCGCGGATGAGGTCGAGCCCGGTGACCATCTCGGTGACCGTGTGCTCCACCTGGATGCGCGTGTTCATCTCGAGGAAGAAGAACTCCTCGCCCGACACCAGGTACTCCAGCGTGCCGGCGGATCGGTAGCCCACGGCCTCGGCCGCGCGCACCGATGCCTCGCCCATGCGCTGGCGCAGGTCGTCGCTCACGATGGGGCTGGGGGTCTCCTCCACCAGCTTCTGGTGCCGGCGCTGCACCGAGCAGTCGCGCTCGCCCAGCCACAGGGTGGTGCCGTGGCCGTCCGCGAGCACCTGGATCTCCACGTGGCGCGGGTGGGGCAGGTAGCGCTCGAGGTACACCGTGGAGTCGGCGAAGAACTTCTCGCTCTCGCGCCGCGCGCCCTCGAAGGCGCCTTCCAGGTCGTCGGGCGTCAGCGCCACGCGGAAGCCCTTGCCCCCGCCGCCGGCCGCGGCCTTGACGGCGATGGGATAGCCGATCTGCTCGGCGATGCCGGTGGCCTCGGCAACGTCGGCCACGCCCTCGGTGACCCCCGGCACGATCGGCACGCCCGCGGCGTCCATGAGGGCGCGCGCGGCGGTCTTCGACCCCATGGCGTCGATGGCGTCGGCCGGCGGGCCGATGAAGGTGATGCCGGCCTCCTCGCACGCGCGCGCGAACGGGGCGTTCTCGGCGAGGAACCCGTAGCCCGGGTGCACGGCCTGGGCCCCGGATGCCGCGGCCACCTCGAGGATCTTCGGGATGTTCAGGTAGGTGTCGGTGGCGGGCCCGGGGCCAAGCGAATGCGCCTCGTCGGCGAACTGCACGAACAGCGCGTCGCGGTCGGCCTCGGAGTACACGGCCACCGAGCGGATGCCCATCTCGCGCAGCGTGCGCATGACGCGGATGGCGATCTCGCCGCGGTTTGCCACCAGCACCGCCTCGAACATCAGCGACTCCTCATCTGGTCGGGGGCCACGCCCGCGCCCTCGCGTATCGCCGCCTGGCGCCAGGCCGATCGGTAGGCAGCGGGCCGCGGGTCGGCGTCCGCGCCGCCCTGCGCGCTGAGCACGGCCTGCACGGCGGCCGCGATGGCCGCGGCCTCGTTCGGTGACGGCGTGGGGGAGACCTCCATGGCCATGCTCACAGCGGGATGTTCCCGTGCTTGCGCTTCGGCCCGTCCACGCGCTTGGTGAGTGCGATCTCGAGCGCCTTCACCAGCCACGGGCGGGTGTCCTCGGGCTGGATCACATCATCGACGTAGCCGCGCTCGGCCGCCAGGTAGGGGTTGGCGAAGCGCTCCTTGTACTCGGCGATGAGCTCGGCGCGACGGGCCTCGACGTCGCCGCCCTCGTCGGCCACGCGCTTGAGCTCGCCGCGGAAGATGATGTTCACCGCGCCGTCGGCGCCCATCACGGCGATCTCGGCCGATGGCCACGCGGCGTTGAAGTCGGCGCCGATGTGCTTGCTGTTCATCACGTCGTACGCGCCCCCGTAGGCCTTGCGCGTGATGACGGTGATCTTGGGCACGGTGGCCTCGGCATAGGCGTAGAGCAGCTTGGCCCCGTGCAGGATGATGCCGCCGTACTCCTGGCTGGTGCCGGGCAGGAACCCGGGCACGTCCACGAACGAGATGATCGGGATGTTGAAGGCGTCGCAGAACCGGATGAAGCGCGCGCCCTTGATGGAGGCGTCGATGTCCAGCACGCCTGCCAGGGCCTTGGGCTGGTTGCCCACCACCCCCACCGAGTGGCCGTTCAGGCGCGCGAAGCCGATCACCAGGTTCTGCGCGTAGAGCGGCGCGATCTCCATGAACTCGCCGTCGTCGAACACCAGCTCGATGACGTGCTTCATGTCGTACGGCTTGTTCGGGTTGTCGGGCACGATCGCGTGCAGTTCGGGCTCGCGGCGCTCGGGGTCGTCCGACGGCACCTCGTAGGGCGCGCCGTCGAGGTTGTTCTGCGGGATGAACGAGAGCAGGTGGCGCACGTCGTCGAGGCACGACTCCTCATCCTCGGCGGCGAACTGGGCCACGCCCGACTTCATGGCGTGGCTGAGCGCCCCGCCGAGGTCCTCCATGGTCACGTCCTCGCCCGTGACCGTCTTGATCACGTCGGGGCCCGTGATGAACATGTGGCTGGTCTCCTTCACCATGAAGATGAAGTCGGTGATCGCCGGGCTGTACACCGCACCGCCCGCGCACGGGCCGAGGATCACGGAGATCTGGGGGATCACCCCGCTGGCCTGCACGTTGCGGTAGAAGATGTCCGCGTAGCCGCCCAGGCTCACCACGCCCTCCTGGATGCGCGCGCCGCCCGAGTCGTTCAGGCCGATGAGCGGACAGCCCATGCGCACGGCCATGTCCATGACCTTGCAGATCTTCTCGGCGAACACCTCGCCGAGGCTGCCGCCGAACACCGTGAAGTCCTGGCTGAACACGAACACCTTGCGGCCGTCCACGGTGCCGTGCCCGGTGATCACGCCGTCGCCCCACGGGCGGTTCTCCTCGATGCCGAACCCGGTGGCGCGGTGACGCGTGAACATGTCGAGCTCCACGAACGACCCGGGGTCGAGCAGCAGGTCGATGCGCTCGCGGGCCGTGAGCTTGCCGCGGGCGTGCTGGCGCTCCACGGCGGCGTCACCCGAGGGGTTCATGGCCTCGGCGCGGAGCTCCTCGAGGCGCTTCTCGGCGTCGGAGGTGCTCATCCGGCGGCCGCCATCACGCGGTCGTACTCGCCGAACTCCTCGCGCAGCACGCCGCACACCTCGCCGATGGTGGCCCGGGCGCCGAGCGCGCGATGCATGGGCGGCAGCAGGTTGTCGGTGCCCCGGGCTGCGCTGCGCACGGCGTCGAGGGCTGCAGACACCTCGGCCTCGTCGCGCGCGGCGCGCAGGTCGGCCAGGCGCGCCACCTGCGCGCGCTCCACGGCCGGGTCGATCTTCAGGATGTCGATCTGGCTGTCGTCGGGCTCGGCCTGGATGTTGATGCCCACCACCTTGCGGTCGCCGCTCTCCATGGCCTTGTGCCAGCGGTAGGCGGCGTCGGCGATCTCGTCGCGCATGAACTCGATGCTGTCCACCGCGCCGCCGCGCTCGTCGATGCGCGCGATGAGCTCGTTCGCGCGCTCCTCGATCTCGGCCGTGAGGGCCTCCACCATCCAGCCGCCGGCGAGGGGGTCGGAGCTGTCGGTGATGCCGGTCTCCTCGGCGATCACCTGCTGCGTGCGCAGCGCCAGCTTTGCCGAGTGCTCGGTGGGCAGCGCCAGGGCCTCGTCGTACCCGTTGGCGTGGATCGACTGCGCGCCGCCCAGCGCGGCCGAGAGCACCTGCAGGGCCACGCGCACCACGTTGTTGTCGGGCTGCTGCGCGGTGAGGGTCGAGCCGCCGGTCTGCGCGTGGAAGCGCAGGGCCATCGACTTGTCGTCCTTCGCGCCGAAGCGCTCGCGCATGATGCGCGCCCACAGCCCGCGCGCGGCGCGGAACTTCGCGACCTCCTCGAGGAAGTTCGAGTGGGCGTTGAAGAAGAACGACAGCCGTGGCGCGAAGCGATCCACGTCGAGCCCGGCGTTCACCGCTGCCTGCACGTACGCGATGCCGTCGGCCAGCGTGAAGGCGACCTCCTGCACGGCGGTCGAGCCGGCCTCGCGGATGTGGTACCCGCTGATCGAGATGGTGTTGAAGCGGGGCATCTCGGCGGCGCAGTACGCGAAGGTATCGGTGGTGAGCCGCATGCTCGCGTGCGGGGGGAAGATGTAGTTGCCGCGGGCGATGTACTCCTTGAGGATGTCGTTCTGGATCGTGCCCCGCAGCTGGTCGGCCGGCACGCCCTGGGCCTCGCCCACGAGCCGGTAGAGCAGCAGCAGCACGGCCGCCGGCGCGTTGATGGTCATGCTCGTGGACACCTCGCCGAGCGGTATGCCATCGAACACGCGCAGCATGTCGTCCACCGAGTCGATGGCCACGCCCACGCGCCCGACCTCGCCGAGGGCCCGCGGGTCGTCGGAGTCCATGCCGAGCTGCGTGGGCAGGTCGAAGGCCATCGAGAGGCCCGGCGCGCCATTGGCCAGCAGGTAGCGGAAGCGCTCGTTGGTCTCCTCCGCCGTGGCGAAGCCCGCGTACTGCCGCATGGTCCACGGCTTCTCGCGGTACATCGTGCGGTAGGGGCCGCGCACGAAGGGGAACTCGCCGGGCTCGCCGAGCGCCGTCGCCAGGGCAAGCGCGGCCACGTCGTCCTCGTGGTACACCGGCTTGATCTCGATGCCGGAGTCCGTCGTGCGTGCGGCTCCGGCGGCTTCGGTGCTGCTCATCAGGCACGCCTCCGCGGGTCATCACTCACGCTCAGGAGGGCCCTCGCGTGCGGCGGCACGCTACCAGAACGGGGTGTCCCGGCCGGGGTCCGCCCCCGGCGCCGCCCCGGGGCTTTCGCGGCGCGATAGCCTCATGCCCATGAGCGATCAGGACCGCCGGCTCGACCCCGGCACGGGCCCCGGCGTGGGCGTCATCGAGGCCACCGACCAGTCGGTGGACGTCGAGGAGAACCTCTGGACCGACGACTCGGGCGAGGACCTCCAGGGCTGGTACTGCATCGCCACCGACCCGTGGCCGTGCCCAGCCGAGGGCTGCGGGTTCGTGGCCAACCACATCACCGCCGCGCACCTGGTCATCTGCTGGCCGGAGATGGACGACCCGAACCTGCTCACCCATGCGCAGATCGCCAAGGAGGTCGGGCGCAACCCGCGCGTGGTCGAGTACCAGACCGGCATGGGCGCGGCGTGCTCGTACTACCAGTGGATCGCCGCCGGCCGGCCGGTGCACGGCATCCGCGCGAGTTGACGGCCTAGCGCACCGTCTTGCGTGCCGGCGTTCCGGCCCGCCCGCCCGCGGATGGGGTGATGGCCACGGCCCAGGCGCCCGTGCCCACCTTGATGGAGCACGTGACGATCCGCTTCTTCTTCCGCTTCTTGCCGGATCCGCTGCTGGCGACGCCGGGCTTGCACGCGCCGCGCTTTACCGTCTTGCCCTTGGTGGCGGTCATCGCGTACGTCACCCCGGTGACGGGCGTGATGGTTCCGACGAGTCGACGGGTGGATCGCGTGTAGGTCCACTTCACCGCGGGTCGCGCCGGCGCGGCAGTCGACGCGCTCCCACCCGGTGACCCTCCGCCGCCTGCCGCAGATCCGCCCGAGGACGATCCCCCGGAAGATCCCGATCCGCCGGGGGCCGGCGACGCGGTGGGGGATGCGAACACGGCCACCTTCCCGGTGCCAAGGACGGCGCCGGCATCGGCCGAAGGGGTTCCCACGGCGAGCGTGCTCCCATCGTCGGACAGCGCCACGCCGCCGTCGCCCCACCTGTCGTTCGCGGCGTACTCGGTGGGGGTGAGGTGCTGCAGGGCCATGGGCGTGGCGCCGCTGATGTCATACGT
>JAGWYY010000087.1 GCA_018969105.1 Acidobacteriota bacterium
GGCTAGGAGGAAATCCGCGCGCGCACCCAGGCGGCCAGGTCGTCGAAGTCCGACGACCCGGCCGCCACGCGCACGGTGATGTCCACGGCGTCATCGTCGGGCACGTCGAGTCGCACGCCGTTGAGGTCGAGGGTCAGCACCAGGGCGAGCCAGCCGAGCCGCTTGTTGTCGTCCACCAAGGGGTGATGCGCCACGATCGAGTGCATCACGCTCGCGGCCTTCGCCGCGAGGTCGGGGTAGGCGTCCTCCCCGAACACCGTGGTGGCCGGTCGTGCCGCGGCGGCGGCGAGCAGGCCGGCGTCGCGCACCACCAGGCCGAGCCGTTCGCAGATCATGAGCAGGTCCTCGGCCTCGAGGAACCGCTGCGCGTGGGTCACGCCTCGCCGAGGCGGCGCACGACGTCGCCGTAGCGATCGAGGGCCCAGTCGAGCGACCTCTCCACCTGCGCGCGGTGACCCTCGCGCGCGGCCTTCTCCACCAGCGCCTGGCGCAGCACGTCGTTCTTGGACAGCCCGGAGCGGCGGGCGAGGCGGTCAAGCAGGTCCTGCTCGGCCTCGGACAGGCGGAGGTTCATGGCCATGCCCCAATGGTACCAGTGTGGTACCACCCACTGCTTCCCGGCCACGACGAGGGCTGCGGTGACCCCAGCGGGGCGCAGCACCGCAGCATGATGCGCCCGTTCCAGGGGTAGCCTGCGCGCATGGATGACATTCCCCTCAGCCCGGCCGCCCAGGAGCTTCTCTTCCTCGAGGCGCGAAGCGCGAACACGTTCACCGACACGCCGGTCACCGATGAGCAGCTGCACGCCATCTGGGACCTCCTGAAGTGGGCGCCGACGTCGGGCAACACCAACCCGCTGCGCATCCTCTACCTGCGCTCGCCGGAGTCGCGCGAGCGCGCGGTGGCGCACCTGGCCGAGGGCAACAGGGCGAAGACCCGCACGGCGCCCATGACGGCCCTGCTCGCGGCCGACCTCGACTTCCACGAGTTCGTGCCGCAGCTCTTCCCGGCGCGGGCCGAGCAGCGCGAGGCCTACGAGAAGATGGACGGGCGTGCGGAGATGGCGAGGTTCAACGCCACGCTGCAGGCGGGCTACTTCATCATCGCGGTGCGGGCCATCGGGCTGGCCGCCGGCCCCATGAGCGGGTTCGACTACCCGGCGATGGACGCCGAGTTCTTCCCCGACGGTCGCTACGCATCGGTGCTGCTGGTGAACTTCGGCGAGCCCGGCCCCGACGCGTGGTTCCCGCGCCTGCCGCGCCTCGACTACGGCCAGGCGGTGACGGAGATCTAGGCGCCGGGGGTAACCTGTCCCGCAGAACCCCCGCCCACCGCCCGGAAGGACCTCCATGCCCCGCTCATCCCGGCTCGCCGCCGTGCTCGTCCCGCCCGCCCTGCTGATCGGCGCCGTGGGCGCTGCAATGGCCGCCACCCCCGGCGTCGTCACGGAGTACCCCACCAACACCGGGTCCATTCCGTCGGGCGGCATCGGAGTGGCGCCGAGCGGCACCGTCTACGGCGTGTTCAACAACCTCAACACGGTGGTGCCCTTCACGTCGTCGGGCACGGGCGGGCAGGTGTCGGTGGCGGCCGGGGGCAACCTCGTGAGCAGCATCGCGCCGGGCCCCGACGGCGCGATGTGGATGACCTACAACTTCACCAACACCCTGGGGCGCCTGGATACCGCATCGGGAACCACCACGCAGGTGGGCGGCCTGTCGTCCGCGGGCTGGTCGTCGTCGGCCGGCCCCGACGGGCGCCAGTGGGTCACGCTCACGGGTGGGCAGATCGCCGCGGTCACGTCCTCCGGTGTCGTCAGCAACTACGCCGTTCCCACCGCCAACCCCGGCCTGATCGGCATCACGCCCGGCCCCGACGGGCGCATGTGGTTCACCGAGACCCGGGCCAACAAGGTCGGCGCCATCACCACGTCGGGCCAGGTGACCGAATACACCCTGCCCACGGCCGGGGCGCAGCCGCAGTACATCGCCGCGGGCGCTGACCGCAACCTGTGGTTCACCGAAGCCGGGGGCAACAAGATCGGCCGCATCACCACGAGCGGGGTCATCACCGAGTTCCCGGTTCCCACCGCCAACGCCAGGCCACTCGGTATCGCCGCGGGGGCCGACGGCAACCTGTGGTTCACCGAGCCCATGGCCGGCAAGGTGGCGTCCATCACCACCACCGGGGCGATCACCGAGTACTCCGCGGGCATCGCCCCCAACTCCTACCCCGCGATCATCGCGGCCGGGCCCGGTGGACTGATGTGGTTCAGCAACCAGGACGCCCCGCTCGTCGGCAGCATCACCACTGGCAGCGCGGCACCCGCCCCGGCGCCCGTGCCCACGCCGAGCGTGGCGCCGGCAGGGCCGACGAACGTCGTCACCCCGGTCACCCGGAACCTGCGCACCACCACGAAGGACGGGCGCACCACGATCACCTTCACCCTGCGCTACGCGGCCAGCGGCAACTACGCGTTCCGCCTCGAGACCAGGGCGGGCACGGTGCTGCCCATGCTGGCCGGGTCCGACATCGCGGGCGTGCCGGTAAGGAAGAGCACCCGCAAGGCCGTGGCGGTGCGGAACGCCAGGGCTGGGAAGACCGTGAAGGTGAAGGTGGTGATGAAGGGGAAGCCGGCGAAGGGCACGGCGCTCCGGGCGATCATCGCCGGGCCCAAGGGATCGCGCACCACCGAGACCATCCCGGTGTAGGCGTGCGCGTGTCCGCAGCCGCCGGGGTGGTGGCCGCCTTGGCGATGGCGTTGCCGTTGTCGGGGTGCGGAGCGCACGCGGCGAGCCCGGATGCGACCGGTCCCGCGTCGTCCACCATGCCCGTGCGCCTGCAGTGGAACGCCAACAGCGGCTACTGCGGTGAGACGGCCTTCATCGCCGCCGGCATGAGCCTCGGCCAGTACACCTCGCAGTGGACGGCCCGGCAGCTGGCCGCGGGAAGCGCGGATGCCGACCAGGCTGACGCGGCGAACCACCTCCTGCTCACATGGCCCGCACAGGGCAGCACATGGCAGCGAGCGGCACGGGCGATGCGGCTGAGGGCGCAGGGCTTTGACCCTGCGCGCGGCGCGGGTCCCCCCGGGCGCGGTGCCGACGCCTTCCTCGCGTGGATCGAGGCGCGCGCCCGCGCGGGATCACGCGTGATCATCGGCGTGCTCAACAACACCAACTTGCTCGAGCAGGACGCCCCGGGCGCGCCCGAGTACGACCACATCGTGCCGGTCATGCGCATCGGCGCCGGCGAGATAACGATCGGCGACAACGGGCTCTTCCGCCCGTTCACCTCGGGCGCCAACTGGGGGTCGGGCAACACCGCGGGCAACCCCCGGCACTCCACCCTCTACACCGCAGGCCGTCGGGCCGTGCAGAAGTCGCGCGCCGAGGCCAACCAGGTGGGCGCGGCGTGCCCGTTCTCATCGGGGGGCGACATCACCAACGCCTGTGCCCCGTGGGTGTACTCCATCTACGACGACGCCACGGGCGAGGGCAACTACGGGGTGGCCATCCCCGGGATCGTCGATCGCACGCCCGGCGGGCCCGTGACGGCACCCGTGCGCGTGACCACGAGCACCAACAACGAGGGGATGCAGGACCAGCCCGAGATGTCCTCACCACCTCCCGGCAGGCCAATGTCCCTCACGGCAACGGTGACGATTCCCGACCAGTCGACGGCATGGAGGGTCTACCTCTACACCGACTTCGCCGATGTGCCGACCGGCAGCTTCAACGCCGCCGCCAAGGCCTCGCCGGACGCCGTGGAGCGCACATGGACCGTGCCCGTGGGATCGGGCGCCACGTGGATCACCACGCTTCCCGATGCGCGCACCGACGGCACGTACGTGTTCCGGGCGGTGCCGGCCGGGGCGCCGTGACCGACTCGCTCGAGGGCGCGCCGGTCGCGCGCCCCCGCCTGGTGCTCGCCATCGTCGCGATGGCGGCGTTCATCCTGTCGGTCGACCTGACGTTCGTGAACGTCGCGCTGCCGCAGATCGGCGCGCGCTTCGGGGCCACGGTGCCCCAGCTCGCATGGGTGGTGGACGCCTACACGGTGGCACTCACGAGCCTGCTCATCCCCGGGGCCGCCGTGGCCGAGCGCTTCGGGCGGCGCGGGATGTTCCTCGCAGGCATGGCCCTGTTCGGCGTGGCGTCGCTGGTGGGCGGGCTGGCGATGTCGCTGGGCGTGCTGCTGCTGGCGCGCGTGCTGATGGGCGTGGGGGCGGGGATGATGCTGGCTCCCGCCATGGCCATCACGGCCATGGCATTCGCGCCCGCCGACCGCACGCGCGCGCTGGCCACCTGGGCCTCGGCCGGAGCGCTCGGCCTTGCCCTCGGTCCGGTGCTGGGCGGCATCGTGGTGGGGACGTTCGGCTGGCGCTGGGCGTTCCTGTTGCCCGTGCCCGCGCTGGCCGCGGCGCTGGTCGCGGGGGCCCGGGTGCTGCCCCGCGGGCGCGGACCCGCGGGCGTGCCGTTCGACCTGCCCGGCACCGTGCTGGCCCTCGTGGCGCTGGTGCCGCTTATCGCCGCGCTCATCGAGGCGCCGCGGCTCGGGTGGTCGAGCCCGTGGGTGGTGGGGCTGCTCGTGGTCGGCCTCCTGCTGCTGCTCGCATTCGTGGTGCGCGAGGCCCGGGCATCGGCGCCGGCCTTCGACGTGCGGGCGCTCGCGCGCCCATCGGTGGGCGGCGCATCGCTGGTGCTGTTCGCCTCGTACGTGGCGTTCATGGGGGTGCTCTTCCTGGTCACCATCGACCTGCAACTGGTCGCGGGGCTCGGGGCGATCTCCTATGGCCTCGTGCTCGTGCCCATGGCGGTGGCCTACTGGGTGATGTCGCGCGTGGCGGCGCGGGTGACGTCCATCTCGTCGCGCGGGGCCGCCGCGTGCATCCTGGCGGGCCTCATGGCGCTGGTCGGGGCCTTCGCCATCCCCGCGGCGGAACCGTCCACGGTTCCCTGGGCCCTCGTGGCGCTGGTGCTCATGGGCATCGGCAACGGCCTGGTGGTGCCGGTATCGGCCGCCCTCGTGCTGAATGCCCTTCCCGGTCGCTCGCTCGGCACCGCGAGCGCCCTCTCGGTGGTCGCCCGGTTCGCGGGCGGCGCGGTTGGCGTGGCGCTCATCGCGTCGGCGGCGGCGTCGGCGACATCGCTTGATGCGGGCCTCATCCGGGGCTACTGGGCCGGCGTCATCACCGTCCTAGCGCTCGGCGCGGCCGGTGGCGCGTTGCTGCTACGCGGCCGCGGCGTGGGCGAGGGCCGGCCCATCGAGGCCGACCGCGGCGGCATCGACCCGGGCCCCGTCTGACGCCCGCACCGCGAGGTCGCCCATGCGCGTGACGGCGTCGTCGTCCGTGATCACCGTGCGCACGGGTGCGTCGCCCAGCTGCTCCAGCAGCACGTGCAGCAGCAGGGCCCGCTCCGGGGGCGAGCACGATCCCCGCGCGAGCACCTCGTCGGGCAGCGCCAGCCGCGATGCGTCGCCGAGTGCCGCGCCCTCGTCCGGGGCCGCCGCGATGCGCAGGACGTCATCCGGGGATGCCGCCGGGGGCCCGCCCGACGCCCGCGCGACCGCGAGCCCGAGGCCCGGCGCGCGCCGCGCGGCATCGAGGTAGGGCATGAGATCCGGCACCTCGAGAGAGCGGAAGGCGAGCAGCGCCTCGGTGGCCGCCGCGGCATCAGCGCCGCCTCCCGCGTGAGCGGCCCGCACCACCCCCTGCACCCCGTCGGCCGAATCGCAGGTGACCGCCCGTGCAAACAGGGCGTCGTGGGCCGACGGCGGAGTGAACCGCAGGTGGTCCATCGGCGTGTCCAGCCCCCGGGGCAGCACGCCGAAGAACCCCGTGATGGCCTCGAGGGTGCGCTGCATCTCGTCGGAGGGCAGGGAGCTGGTACCCGCCAGGGAGTCCAGCGAGCCGCGTCGGCTCACGATGCGCCGGATCGGCGCGGACATCACCGCGTCGATGGCATCCAGGGCATCGCCCCCGTGGTGTTCGTCCACGCGCTCGGCGAAGGCCTGCTGCGTGAAGAGGTCGCGCTTGCTCCAGAACCACCACGCCTGGTCGCCCGTCCAGCCGAAGACGGTGCAGTGGAGATCCGATGCCAGCATCGCGATGCCGTCGAGCCGCGCGGTGACCTCCGGCGCCGACACCAGCAGCGCGGCGAAGAGCGCGGCCTCGTCCAGGCAGGACGTCAGGCCGCGCGGACGCTGGCCCGGCCCCCCGGGAGCCCGGCGCGCGGCGGCGATGACGTCCACGTTCGCGTAGGTGTAGGCGGGAAATCTCCCGGTGGCGATGACGTCCTGGAGGTCGTCGTCATCGCCCAGCAGGCCGCGCGCCCGCCGGGCGTCCCAGCCTGCATCGATATCCGCGATGGCCCGGTCCACCGCCGCGGCCCCGAGTCGCCGGCGCTCCCCGTCGAGATCGAGGTAGCCCTGGATCTCGGCCACGCGCTGCGGCTGGAGGTGGGTGAATGAGGTGTCCACCACCCTGCGCGCCGCCTCGAGGGGGTCATCGGCCTGCGCCACCTTGCGCCCCATGCGCCAGAGCCGTGGCGACATCGCGTTGGCCATGACCAGCGGCAGCAGCACGCCGGGCGCGGCGATGGCGTCGAAGAGATCGGGTGCGACGACCTGCGAGGGGTGCATGGCGGCACCGTACGCGCCGGCGCGGTACCATTCCTCCCATGAAGCGAGCCCCCCTCGTCATCGCCCTCGCCGCATGCGCGGTCGTCCTGCCGATCGGGTCGTCGGCCGTCGCGGCCACGCTGCCGGTGTGCTCCGTGAACCCGGAGACCCGCGGCGAGACGCTCTGCGCCACCGTGCGCCCGCCGAGGGCGTGGGCGAAGGCGTCGGCCTACGGGGCCAGCGGCTATCCGATTCCGCGACCGCGCGATGGAGAGGTGCTTCGCCCGCTGGCGCTGCAGTCCATCAAGGTGACCAAGCCCGATCGCATCGACGAGGGCGAGTGCGGCACCCAGGTGGTGGTGGACGCCCGCTACAGGGGCGGCGGCAAGACGCTGCTCTACGAGTACGTGGAGGATGACTGCGGTGGGTTCCAGGCCACGCGGGCCGGCGAGACCCCGGTGACGGTGCCCGGCGCCACGGTGGCCCTGGCATCCCGCAGCGGCGGCGCCAACGTGCTCATGTGGACCCGCGCGTCCCGCGCGGACATCACCGCCGGGGCCATGATCGGCACGCTGATGCTGCGCTCCAGCACCCTCTCGCAGGCCCGCCTGCAGGAGATCGCGGCCACCATCCGCTGAGGCGGCGCCCCGCCCGGCCCCGCCCGGCCCCGCCCGGCCCTGGGCCGGCATTTGCCCGCACAGTGCGCGTTTCCCCCTTTAACCGCGGGGGGCGGGTTGTCCCGGCCGCGCGCCCCATGGGAATGGGGAATCCACCCCCAGCCGCGCCTTGCGGGCATGTAATAC
>JAGWYY010000088.1 GCA_018969105.1 Acidobacteriota bacterium
CCCCGCGCCGGTTTCGGCCGGCGGATCGACGACATCGATCCAGATTGCGTGCGCCTCGCTGTCATAGAGCGCCCTCACGGTCGCCGCCCCCTCTCCCCGATGATGGTGATGACGAGATCGGGCTCATCCCCTGCAAGCACCGCGGTCACGCAATGGCCGCGGATGAACCCCGTGACCTCGATGTTGCCGCTCTCGTCCTGAGATATCCAGCCCGCATCGGCCCACACGAGGGCGGAGATGTCGTCCACCGAGAGCCGGAAGAAGCGGAGTCGGTTACGAGCATGCCGGGTGAAGCGCACGTCGGCATCGTGGGCGGGTGGGCCACGCGCAGGACACCCCCACTGCTCCAATAGGCGCGCTGCCCTGTGACAGCCCGTCGGTTACGTGCCTGACACCGGGGTTTCGGCGGCTTGTGCGCTTTCGTCACGAGAATGTCACAAATGGCACTTGGGGGGGTCGTGAGATCCCGCTTCCCATGAGGCAATCCGCACTATGGTGCGCTTGTGCACGACCGTTGTTAGGGTGGTTCCGTAACGCCCGGTGGTACACCCCATCGGAGCACTGCGGCGACCCTTGAGAGGCCGGTCCACGTGGACCTCTACACCTGGCTTCCACTCCTGATCTACATCATCCTCGGTGGCGGGGTCGCCGTGGCGTTGTTCACGTTGTCGACCATCGGTCGCAAGCGCCCGAACGCTACGAAGGAGCTGCCGTTCGAGAGCGGCATCCTCACCGTGCAGCCGGTGAGGCAGCGCTTCTCGATCGACTTCTACCTCACGGCCATGCTCTTCATCGTCTTCGACATCGAGCTGGCCTTCCTGTACCCGCTGGCCGTGGTGCTGAAGGACTTCGGCGCCACCGCGGTGGTGGAGCTCGTGGTGTTCATGGCCATCCTCACGGCCGCGCTCGCGTACATCTGGAGGAAGAGGGCACTCGAATGGCGTTGATCCCGCCTCCCGGCGCGCCCATCCGTCGCGCGCCCCGCACCGACGACCAGATCGACTGGGACCTCCGCGACCCGCTCACCGCCGAGGTGAGCAAGGGCCTGCTCACCACCACGGTGGAGAAGGCCATCGCCTGGACCCAGACCTCCGCCATCTGGCCCGCCACCTTCGGCCTGGCCTGCTGCTCGATCGAGATGATGCACACGCTCAGCCCGCGCCTCGACATGGGCCGCTTCGGCGCCGAGTACTTCCGCGGCACGCCCCGCCAGAGCGACCTCATGATCGTCGCCGGCCGGCTCACGCAAAAGATGGCGCCGGTGGTGCGCCACATCTACGACCAGATGCTCGAGCCCAAGTGGGTCATCAGCATGGGCGCCTGCGCCAGCACCGGTGGCGTGTTCAACAACTACGCCGTGGTGCAGGGCGTCGACAAGATCCTGCCGGTCGACGTCTACGTGCCCGGCTGCCCGCCGCGGCCCGAGGGGCTCATGGAGGGCATCGACGTCCTTCGCAAGAAGATCGGCGTGAACGGCCAGGTCACGTCCACGGAGCTCATCGCCCAGCGCCGCGCCGACCGCGCCGCGTGGGAGAAGGAGCACGCCGCCGAGCTCGAGGCCCTTCGCGAGCTCTCGGCCGGCCACGACGTGCTGCAGGTGGGCGAGGCCCCCGTGGTGGAGCCGGTGGTGGCCGAGGCCGAGGCCGAGGCGCTCGCCACAGCCGAGGCGCGTGACGACGAGGACGGTCGCGCATGAGCGACGTCTCCGCGCAGATCGAGCTGGCCTCGCCGGGTGCCGTGGTGGGCGAGTTCGAGCACGTGGGCGAGCTGACCGTGGAGGTGCAGAAGGAGCGCATCGTCGAGGCCTGCCGCGCGCTGCGCGACGGGCCGTCGCAGTACGTGCTGCTCTCCGACGTGACCTGCGCCGACTTCCCCGACGAGCCCGGGCGCTTTCGCCTGGCCTACCAGCTCACCTCGCTTGCCACCGGCGCCCGCGTGCGGCTTCGCGCGTGGGCCGGGGCGCTCGACCCCGAGATCGAGTCGGTCACCTCGGTGTGGCCCGGCGCGAACTGGATGGAGCGCGAGGTGTACGACCAGTTCGGCGTGCGCTTCAACGGCCACCCGGATCTCTGCCGCATCCTCAACCCCCTCGACTGGGAGGGCCACCCCCTGCGCCGTGACTACCCCATCGGCGGAGAGGAGGTGCAGTTCTCGGACGCCGTCTAGGCCCCGCGAACTGCCACGACCATGAGCACCACCGACCCGCGCACCGAGAACTTCCCGCTCGCCGCCGAGAGCCGCGAGGCCATCGAGGCGGCCCTTCGCGAGCAGCGCGCGCTCACCCCCACCGAGCGGGTGATCGCCAGCGTGGAGGCCTACACGCCCGAGGAGGCCGCCGAGCGCACCCTGGCCAACGAGATGCTGGCCGACACCCGGCCCGGCGTGCGCGCCCCGCTGCTCATCAACCTCGGCCCCAACCACCCGAGCACCCACGGCGTGCTGCGCCTCATCGTGGAGCTCGACGGCGAGGTGGTGAAGGAGGTCACGCCGGTCATCGGCTACCTGCACACCGGCATCGAGAAGCAGTGCGAGAACAAGACCTGGTGGCAGTCGGTCACGCTGGTCACCCGCATGGACTACCTCGCTCCCTTCGCCAACATCAAGGCGTACACGATGTCGGTGGAGAAGCTGCTCGAGATGGAGGTGCCGGCGCGCGCCCAATGGATTCGCGTGCTGCTGGCCGAGCTCAACCGCATCGCGAGCCATCTGGTGTGGCTGGGCACCTCGGGCCTCGAGCTCGGCGCGATGAGCGTGTTCTTCTACTGCTACCGCGAGCGCGACAACCTGCTCGACCTCTTCGAGATGGTCTCGGGCGAGCGCATGAACCACCGCTACTTCCAGGTGGGCGGCTGCGCGCAGGACCTTCCCCCCGGGTTCATCGAGCGCCTGCAGGCCTTCATCGACGAGATGCCGCGGCGCATCGACGAGTACGAGGCGCTTCTCACGGGCAACCCCATCTGGAAGGACCGCATGAAGGGCGTGGGCGTGCTGCCGGCGGAGGACCTGATCGCCCTCGGCGTGACCGGCCCCACCCTGCGCGCCGCCGGCGTGCCGCACGACCTGCGCAAGACCAACCCCTACTCGGGCTACGAGCACTTCCAGTTCGAGGTGCCCACCGCCACCGAGGGCGACTGCTACGCCCGCTACCTGGTGCGCGTGCGCGAAATGCGCGAGAGCCTGAGGATCCTCCAGCAGGTGATCGACGGCCTGCCCGAGGGCCCCACCATCGCGGACGACCGCAAGGTGGTGCTGCCGCCGCGCGAGGAGCTCGCGTGGTCGATGGAGGCGCTCATCCACCACTTCAAGCTGGTGAGCGAGGGCTACAAGGTTCCGGCCGGAGAGGCCTACGCCCCCATCGAGAGCCCGCGCGGCGAGATGGGCTGCTACGTGGTGAGCGACGGCGGGCCCAAGCCCTACCGCGTGCACATGCGCGACCCCTCGTTCGTGAACCTGCAGGCCACCGCCCCGCTGTGCCGGGGCACCTACCTGGCCGACCTCATCGCGATCGTCGCCACGCTCGACCCGGTGATGGGGGGTGTCGACCGATGACCGTGGCCGAGCTCGAGGAGCACCTGGCGCCCATCCGGCACGAGTACGCCGACCCGCGGTCGCTCATCCTTCCCGCCCTGCGCTACGTGCAGGGCGAGGCGGGCTGGCTGCCGCCCGAGGCCATGGCCGCCGTGGCCGAGGCCACGGGGTTCTCGCAGGCCTACGTGGAGAGCGTGGCCACCTTCTACGACCGCCTCTACATCGACGAGGTCGGGCGCTACTGCATCAACGTGTGCGTCACCCTCTCGTGCATGCTGCGCGGCTCGGACGAGCTGTTCGAGCACATCGCCGACTACCTGGGACTGGACGGCGAGGGCACCACGGCCGACGGCATGTTCACCCTGGCCAAGGTGCAGTGCATCGGGGCATGCGACCGCGCGCCCTGCCTGCAGGTCGACTCGGGAGTGCAGCTCGGGCCGCTCGAGCCCGCCGACGCCACGTGCCTCATCGACGACCTCCGGGCCGAGCCCGCTCCCGCGAGGTACGACCGCTAGTGCCCGAGCTCAACTGCGTGTACCGCCACCGGGAGTTCGGCGACCACCTCACCACGCTCGCCGACTACGAGCGCGCCGGGGGCTACCTGGGCCTCAAGGAGACCCTGGCCCTCAGCCCCGACGACGCCCTCTACGCCTTCCACCGCTCGGGCCTGCGCGGCCGCGGCGGCGCAGGGTTCCCCATGGGCCGCAAGGCGTCGTTCCTGCCGAAGGACACCGGCAAGCCCACCTACGTGGTGTGCAACGCCGACGAGAGCGAGCCCGGCACCTTCAAGGACCGGGAGATCATCGAGCACAATCCGTTCCAGCTCATCGAGGGCATGACCATCGCGTCGTACGCCGTGGGGTGCGAGCGGGCCTACATCTACATCCGCGGCGAGTACGAGGCGCAGGCCCAGGTGCTGGACGCCGCCATCGCCGAGGCCCGTGAGGCCGGCAGGCTCGGCCCCGACGCCCTGGGCCCGGGCCGGCCCTTCGACATCACGGTCTACCGGGGGGCCGGCGCGTACATCTGCGGCGAGGAGACCGCCCTGCTCGAGAGCCTCGAGGGCAAGCGCGGCCAGCCGCGGCTCAAGCCGCCGTTCCCGGCCGTGGCCGGCCTCTACGGCTGCCCCACGCTCATCAACAACGTGGAGACCCTGGCGTCGCTGCCGCCGATCATGCACCGCGGCCCCGACTGGTACGCCGCCATGGGCAACGAGAAGAGCCCGGGCACCAAGCTGTTCTCGGTGTCGGGCCACGTGCTGAACCCGGGCAACTTCGAGGTGGTGCTGGGCGAGACCACCCTGCGCGAGCTCATCTACGACATGGCCGGCGGCCTGCGCCCCGGCCGCGAGGTGAAGGCCGTGTGGCCGGGCGGGTCGTCGGTGCCGGTGATCGGCGCGGACTCGCTCGACGTGGCGCTCGACTACGAGGCCCTGAACGGCGTGGGCACCTTCCTGGGCAGCGGCGGCTGCATCGTGATGGACGACTCCGGCTGCATCGTGCGCGCCTCGTGGCGCCTGGCGCAGTTCTACCGCCACGAGAGCTGCGGCAAGTGCACGCCGTGCCGCGAGGGCACCGGTTGGCTCGCGAACATCCTCGGTCGCATGGTGCACGGCGAGGGCAGGGGCGAGGAGGACATCCGCCTGCTCGAGAGCCTGTTCGGGCGCATCTCGGGCCGCACGCTGTGCCCGCTGGCCGACGGCGCGGTGATGCCCGTGCAGAGCGCGCTCGACCTCTTCCGCGAGGAGTTCATCCGCGTGGCCCACGAGGGCTCGCCCCGCCCGGTGCCCATGACGGAGGCGCCCGTTGGCTGACGAGCCGAACGACGTGGTGGCGCTCACCGTGAACGGGCGCACGATCGAGGCGCCGAAGGGCACCATGCTCGTGGACGCCGCCAAGGCGGCGGGCATCGAGATCCCGATCTTCTGCTACGAGCCGCGCCTCGGCGCGCCCATCGGCGCGTGCCGCATGTGCCTGGTGGAGGTGGAGGGCATGCGCGGCCTGCAGACCGCCTGCTCCACCCCGGTGGCCGCCGACATGGTGGTGAACACCGAGAGCGAGCTGGCCAAGGACGCCCAGGACGGCGTGCTCGAGCTGCTGCTCGCCAACCACCCGCTCGACTGCCCGGTGTGCGACAAGGGCGGCGAGTGCCCGCTGCAGGACCGCACGTTCCGCTTCGGCCCGGGCGAGACCCGCACGGTGGAGCCCAAGTTGCACTTCCCCAAGCCGCTCGACCTCTCGCCGCTCGTGGCGCTCGACCGCGAGCGCTGCATCGCCTGCTACCGCTGCGTGCGGTTCAGCCAGGACGTCGCGGAGGACGGCCAGCTGACCTTCCAGGAGCGCGGCGACCACACGGAGATCGCCACCTTCAGCGGCGACCCCTACGAGGGCCGGTTCACGGGCAACACGATCGACCTCTGCCCCGTGGGCGCGCTCACCAGCAACCCGTACCGGTTCGTGAGCCGCCCCTGGGACATCAAGAACACCCCGTCCATCTGCGCAGGCTGCTCCATGGGCTGCAACCTCGAGGTGACCGAGCGCGACAACGAGGTGAAGCGCCTCACCGGTCGCCCCGAGCCCAACTTCGCGGTTGAGGAGGGCTGGATCTGCGACCGCGGGCGCTGGGCCTACCCGGCGCTTCGAAGCGGTGATCGCATCGACGCCCCCGTGCTGGTCGATGGCGTGGGCCGCCGCAAGGTGCTGCTCGACCGCGCGGTGAACGAGGCCGCGGGCATGCTGGGCGGGCGCGACCTGCGCGTGGCCGTGCTGCTGGGCGAGCCCACCACGGTAGAGGCCGGGTTCCTGGCCATGGAGTTCGGCACCCGCGCCGGCAACGGCGAGGGGCTGGTGCGCCGCATGGGAATCCCCGGCCACGGCCTTGGCCCGCTGCGGGCGCTGCCGGGCGCGCAGATGGACGACCTCGACGCCGCGGACGTGATCGTGGTGGTGGGCGGCGACCCCTGCGCGCAGCAGCCGGTGGCCGAGCTGCGCCTGCGCAAGGCGCTTCGCCGCGGCGCGCGCGTGGCGCTGGCCGGGCCGCGACCCACCGCGCTCGACCCCTCATGCCAGGTGGTGCGCACCGCGCCGGGTCACCTGCAGGACTCCACGCCGGTCATCGCCGAGCTCCTCGACGGAAGCGCACGGGCCATCGTGCTGTGGGACGAGGCCGACCTCGCCGCCGAGCCCGACGCCGCGGCCACCATCGCCGCCGTGGTTGCGGGCACGCCGGGCGCGCGCGCGATCGAAATGGCATCCGACGTGAGCGGGCCGGGCCTTCGCGCGCTGGGCATGGGAACGTCGGAGGACATCCTCACGGCGCTGGAGGCCGGCGAGGTGGACGTGCTGGTGACGGTGCAGGCCGACCCCACCACGGGGCCCGAGGGCGCGCGGTGGTCGCGGGCCATCGACGGCGTGCCCCGCCTCATCGAGCTGGCCACCTACCGCTCGGGGCTCACCGAGCGCGCAGACCTCGTGGTGCCGCTGCTCACCGCGCTGGAGGACGAGGGCGTGCTGGTGAGCATGACCGGCCGCGCCCAGCGCATGCGCCCCGCTGCGCGCGAGTGCGCCGACGCCGCGAGCGCCTGGGAGCTGCTCATCGCCCTCACCCACCGCCTGGGCCGTCCGGTGCCCGACCGCACCCCGGCGCAGGCATTCGCACGGCTCGCCTCGCTGTACCCGGCGTTCGCCGGCCTCGACTACCGCGAGCTGGGCACCACGGGCGCGGTGATCGCGCAGGTGACCGATGCCGGGTCGCGCATGAGCGGGGCGGCGGGCGCGGGCGATGCGGCGGGCG
>JAGWYY010000089.1 GCA_018969105.1 Acidobacteriota bacterium
ACGCCGCCCGTGGCCTGCATCTCGGTCATGTCGAACCAGCCCTGCGCGGTGTCCATGCCGGCGCCGAAGAGGCCCGATGCCAGCCCGAGCACGATCGCCAGACCCACGATGCCGGCCCCGATGCGGAAGGGGGTGGCGTCGAACACCGGGATGCGCACGATCAGGTGCACGCCCACGGCAACCATCACCAGCGGGGCCAGGCCCACGCCGCGGCCCACGAACACCCTGATGAACTCCTCGAGGTACTGCCCCACCGCGCCGCCGCCGATGGATGCGAAGACCACCGCGCCCAGGAAGATCCCGAGCGCGATCAGCGCGAGCCCGGCGACCTCGCGGTAGCCGCTCCCGCGACCCCGGCCCGCGGGCCTGCGGGGCGTGGACTTCCGGGTGGTCGACCCCTTGCGCGTGGAGGTCTTGGTGCGGGCCTTCGAGGCGGTCGCTGGCATACGCAACCTTGTTGGCCCTGCACCCGGGACTTCCTGCCTAGACCTCCACCACCACGGGCAGGATCACCGGGCGCTGGCGCAACTTCCGGTTGATCAGCGCGGCCACGGCGTCGTGGAGCTGCTTCTTGAGCACGTCCACCTCGTGCACGCGCTCCTCCGACGACTCCGCGATGCTGTCGGCCACCGCCTCGCGGATGGCGTCGATCAGCGCATCGTCCTCGGCGCCGCCGAAGCCGCGGGTCACGATGTCCGGGGTGCCGTCGATGGTGCCGTCGTGCGCATCCACCTGCACGACGATGAGCACCAGGCCGTCCTCCGACATGTGGCGCCGGTCGCGCAGCACGCCCTCCCCCACGTCGCTCACGCCGTAGGAGTCCACGTAGGTGATGCCCGATGCCACGCGATCCACCAGCTCGGCGCCGTCGGCCGTCACCTCGAGGGCGTCGCCGTTCTCGAGGATGAACGTGCGCTCAGGGATTCCCAGGCGGTTCGCGAGGTCGGCGTGGGCCATCTGGTGGCGTGCCTCGCCGTGCACCGGCAGGAAGAAGCGCGGGCGCACGAGCTGCAGCATCCATGCGAGCTCGTCGCGCACCCCGTGGCCCGATGCATGGATCTCCGGGCGGTCATCGGGCGTCACCACGCGCGCGCCGGAGGCCACGAGGCGGTTGATGGTCTCGTCGATGGCCAGCTCGTTGCCGGGGATGCGCCGCGAGCTGTAGACGATGGTGTCGCCCTTCTTGATCGTCACGCGGGGGTGGGCGTGGTTGGCCATGCGCCTGAGCGCCGACATCGGCTCGCCCTGGCTGCCGGTGGTGAGGATCACCAACTCGTCGTCGGGGACCGAGTCGATCTCCTTGTCGCCCACGATCACGCCGTCGGGCACGTCGAGGTAGCCGAGGTTGCGCGCCACGTTGACGTTGCGCACCATCGAGCGCCCCACCACGGCCACGGAGCGCCCGTCGCGGTACGCGGCGTCCATCACCTGCTGCATGCGGTCGATCTGCGACGAGAAGGTGGTCACGATCACCCGGCCCGGCGACGTCGCGAAGAGGCTGGCCAGCGCGGGGCCCACGCTCTCCTCGGCGCGCTTCCCCGACACCGGCACCTCGGCGTTCGTGGAATCGCCCAGCATCACGAGCACCCCGCGGTCGCCGAGGCGCGCGAGGCCGGGGATGTCGCTGCGCTTGGACGGCCCGCCGATGGGCAGGTGGTCGAACTTGAAGTCACCCGTGTGCAGCAGCGTTCCCGCCGGGCAGGTGAGCGCCACGGCCACGCAGTCGGGGATCGAGTGGGTCACCCGCAGGAACTCCGCCTCGAAGGGCCCCACCTTCCGCGGCGGGTCGCCGGCGGCGATCTCCACGAGGTCGGCCTCCCCGAGCAGGCGATGCTCGTCGAGCTTGCCGCGCACGAGGGCGAGGGTGAAGCGCGTGCCCAGGATGGGCACGGGGCCCACCTCGCGGATGAACCATGGCACGGCACCGATGTGATCCTCGTGCCCGTGCGTGAGGATCAGCGCATCGATGCGCGAGGCGTTCTCGGCGAGGTACGTCATGTCCGGCAGCACCAGGTCGACGCCCATCTGCTCCGGGCCCGGGAAGGTCACGCCGGAGTCGATCACGACGATGCGCCCGGCATGCTCGACCACGTACATGTTCTTGCCGATCTCCCCCACGCCGCCGAGGGGGATGATGCGGATCGCCGTCTCGTCGCTCATGCGGCCACGATGCCGTGCGCCGTGAGCACCAATCCGAGGCGATCGCGCTCGTCGGCCGTGGCCTGCACCAGGGGCAGGCGCAGCACGTCCGTGGGGATGAATCCGAGCATCTGCAGGGCCGCCTTGATCAGTATCGGGTTTGTCACCTCGAAGAGGCCGGTCCATAGGCCGGCAAGCGAGGCATCGATCGCACGGGCGGCGTCCATGTCCCCCGCTGCCGCCAGGGCGACCATCTGCTGCATCTGCGTGCCCACGAGATGCGAGGCCACGGAGATCACGCCGGTGCCGCCCATCTCGAGCACCGGCATGAGCATGTCGTCATTGCCGGCGTAGATCGCCAGGTCGCAGCGCTCCATCACGGCGCTCAGCTGCGCAAGATCCTCGTTGGCCTGCTTCAGCGCCACCACGCCGGGAATCGCCGCGAGCTCCACGATCAGATCGGGGGGCATGTTCAGCGCCGTGCGACCCGGGATGTTGTAAAGCACCACCGGCAGGCCCACCTCGGCGATCGCCTGGACGTGCCGCCGAATGCCCTCGGCAGGGGGCTTGTTGTAGTACGGCGTGACCACCAGCACCGCGTCGGCCCCGATCTCCCTGGCCGCATGCGTGAGGTGCACCGAGTGGGCGGTGTCGTTGCTGCCGGTGCCCGCCACCATGGTGCCGGTGCCGCGGGTCTCCTCGCGCGTCACCTCGAACAGCGCGATGCGCTCGACATCGCTGAGCGTGGACGCCTCGCCGGTGGTGCCGGCCACGACGATGCCATCGGAGCCATTCGCGAGGAGGCGCCGCACGAGGGCGCGGTACGCGGCCTCGTCCACCTCCCCCGAGGCATCGAAGGGAGTGACCGCGGCGGTGAGCACTGCTCCGAGCACCGCGGCAGCATAGCCGGAGGTGACTGTCACCGGGGTCAGGCGGCGATGCCTGCCGGCAGCGGGTCCCGGGCGCGACCCGAGGTGAGGAGGTCAGGGCTCGCGACGTTCCAGTAGGCGCGCACGGCCCACGGCAGCACCCGGTCGCTGGCGATGATGCGCGCGTACTGCGCGAAGAGCGGATCGGGCAGCACGTTGAGGATCGTCTGGAGGCGCTCGAGCACGCGGTAACCCTTGGCGCGCGACTCCACGGCGCTGCGGTAGCCACGCAGGGCCTCGTCGAGCCGCATCTCGCCGGTGCGCACGCGCTCGGCCAGGCGACCTGCCACCTGGCCGAATACCAGGGCCGGGCGGATGCCCTCACCGGACACCGGAAGGCACATGCCCGCCGAATCCCCCACGAGGAACATGCCATCGCGCACCGGGTCGATGAGCTTCGAGGTGAAAAACCCCCCGTGCACGGCGCCGGGGTCGCCCATGCCGAGGTCGTCGCAGAAGCGCTCGAGGTCGCCGGAGAGGTCGGAGTGCCCCGAGTAGGTGGCGAGGCCGGCCCGCACGTGGTCGCCCGCGGGGAAGGCCCAGTAGAAGCGCCGCGATCCCCGGCTGGGGCCCACATAGAAGTGCAGGCCCTCACCCCGGTACGGCTGCCGCGCCTCGATGCCGAAGCTCTTGCGCGGAGCCCGCGCGGCGGACTGCTCGCGCTTCGGTGCCGACGTGCGCCAGCCGGCGGCGTCGATCACCAGCGGGGCCTCGAAGGTGCCCGCCGTGGTCTCCACCCGCCCCGCACGCGCCGACGAGATTCGGGTGCGCACGAAGTCGGCGCCGGTACGCGCGAAGAGGTCCTCGCAGAAGCGGCGGTAGTCGAAGGTGCAGAACGGGAAGAACCGCAGCACCTGGGCGCGCCGGCGTGTGTGGATGATGATGTCCTCATGGACCTGGTCGATGACCTGGGTCATGTCCATGTTCTCGAGGCACGCCAGCGGCACGGCCGATGCCGAGGTCTCCCCCTCGCCGATCTCCAGCCGGTCGATCACCAGCACCCGGCCGCCGATCTGCTGCGCGGCGGCGAGGCCGCCGAACGACCCGCCGCAGATGATGGCGTCGTACTGCTCGGCCATCAGGTGCGCGGGATCTCCTCGCCGGTCTCCGGGTTGATGCGGATGCCGTCGGTGATGCCCGTGCCGGGCGGCGCGCCCACGATGAGCCAGTGGCCGTCGCGGTCGCTGTTGTTCTGGATGCGGCGCGTGGTGTCCTTGCCCACGCGGATCCAGTCGCCGTCCTCGATCACCACGACCTCGCCCTCGATGAGCATCTCCTGCGGACCGCCCGCGATGAGGTGGTAGAGCTCCTCCTGGCTGTGATGGCGGTGATAGGCCATCTGGTCACCCGGGTGGAACACCCACACGCGGCAGGTCATCTCCTCGCAGGCGGTCGCGCCCGCGAAGTCCTGGGACGACGGCCCGCCCCCCTTGCGCTCGCGGCGCTCCACATCGTCGGCACGCACATGCGTGAAGCCGTCAGCCATTTCTACCTCCGGAACGGGATAACGAGGCGAGACTAGCCGAACATCAGCGGGGCGATTCCCCGGGTGAGCCCGGGGCGATCGGGTACGGCACGCACGGCCATGAGCACGCCGGGCATGAAGCACTCGCGCGACAGGCTGTCGTGGCGGATCGAGAGGGTCTCGGCGAGCCCGCCGAGGATCACCTCCTGATGGGCCACCATTCCCGGCAGCCGCACCGAGTGGATCGGAACGTCGCCGTGCATCATCTCCGCTGTGTGGGCGGCGGTGCCCGACGGCGCATCGATCTTGCCGCTGTGGTGCAGCTCCACGATCTCCGCGCTCTCCATGAAGCGGGACGCCTCCTCGGCGAAGCGCATCATCAGCACGGCGCCCACCGCGAAGTTCGCGGCCACGATGAGGTTGGCGGCACCGGACTCCGCCAGCCCGGTGAGGTCGGCCATCTGCGCGTCGGTCATACCCGTGGTGCCCACCACGCAGTGCACTCCGGCCCTCAGGCACGCCCCGACGGTGTCGTATGCCACGGCCGGGATCGTGAAGTCCACGGCGACGTCGGGCTGCGTGGCCGCGATCGCCTCGTCCACCGACGCGAAGAGCGTGGCGCCATCCGGGGCCAGCGCGGGGTCGGCCTGCGCCACGAGATCCATGTCGGCGGCGTCCGTCACCGCCTGCACCACCTGACGGCCCATGCGGCCGTTCGCGCCGGTCACCATCACGCGGGTCATGCTGCCTCCACCAGGTTGGGCGCGAGGCGCGACGCGGCCTCCCGCACGGCGTCGGTGCTCGGCCCGATGGCAGCCACCGACAGGACCGAAGGATCCCAGAACTCCGTGGCCAGCGCGGCGATGTCGTCCGCGGTGACGGCCTCGATGCGCTCCACGATCTCGTCCACCTCGAGCAACTCCGTGCCGCTCAGCACCGCGCGCCCGATCCGGTGCATGCGCGTGGCCGGGCTCTCGAGGCCCAGCACGAGGCGGCCCTTGAGGTGCTCCCGCGCCCGGGAGAGCTCGGCCGCGGGCACGGGCTCCTCGGCCATCCGGCGAAGCTCGCGGCCGATGATCTCCGCGGCCTCCGCGAGGTTCTCCTCGCGGGTGCCCAGGTACACGCCCACCTGCCCGGTGTCGGAGTAGCCCACCGAGTACGTGCCCACCGAGTAGGCGAGCCCGCGCTTCTCGCGGATCTCCTGGAACAGCCGCGAGCTCATCGAGCCCCCGAGGATGACGTCGAGCACGCCCATCGCGTGCCGGCGGTCGTCGGACCGGTCGAGACCTGGCCCCCCGAGCGCAAGGTGGTACTGCTCGGTGGGCTTGGCGCGCGATACGAGGCGGGGCGGCCCCGGCGCGGCAGGCTCCACGGAGTGGGCCTCCCCCGCCACGAGGTCGCCGAGGTGACGCTCCGCGAGATCCAGCAGCCGCCCCTGCTCGATCGATCCACTGGCCGCGACCACGACATTGCCCGCCGTGTAGTGGCTTGCGTGGTAGGCGCGGATGTGGTCCTCCGGCACCGTGGAGATGACCTCCGAGGTGCCGATCACCGGGCGTCCGATCGGCTGGTCCGGGAACACCGCCTCGCTCATGAGGTCGTGCACCTGGTCGCCGGGGTCGTCCTCGTACATGAGGATCTCCTCGAGGATCACCTGGCGCTCCTGCTCCAGCTCGAGGAAGGCCGGGTGGGCAACCATGTCGCCCACCACCTCGAAGGCGCGCTCGAGGTGGTCGTCGAGCACCCGGGTGTACACCACGGTGTGGTCGCGCCCCGTGGCCGCGTTCACCTCACCCCCGATGGCGTCGAAGGCCTCGGCGATGCCCGCCGCAGACAGGCGTTCGGTGCCCTTGAACAGCAGGTGCTCGATGAAGTGGGAGATCCCCCCCTCGGCGGCGGCCTCGAACCGCGACCCCACGCCGATCCATACCCCGAGCGCGACCGAACGCACCCCCGGGAGGGGCTCCGAGATGACCCGGAGCCCCTCGCCGGTGGTGTCGAGCGCCCGGTCCTGCGTCACTCGGAGACGTCGCTCGTGGACATCTTCCGGCGGCGACGCGGCCGGCGGTGCGTGCCGTCCTCGCCGTCCTCGCCGCCGTCCCCGCCCTCGGCAGGCGCCGAGTCATCGGAGAGCAGGCGCAGGCCGATGCGGCCGCGGGCGCGGTCAACCTCTTCCACGCGCACGTCCACGGTGTCGCCGCGGTTGATGACGTCCTCCACCTTCTCCACCCGGCCGGAGCCGAGGTTGGAGATGTGCAGGAGGCCGTCGACGCCCTTGGTGAGCTCCACGAACGCGCCGAACGTGGTGGTCTTCACCACGGTCGCGCCCTCGTAGACGTCACCGACCTCGACGTCCTTCGTCATCGAGCGGATGCGCTCGACGCACTGGTCGGCCTTCTCGCCCTGCACGCCGTACACGCTCACGGTGCCGTCGTCCTCGATGGAGATCTCCACCTCGAAGTCGGCCTCGAGCCCGCGGATGGTCTCGCCGCCCTTGCCGATGACCATGCCGATCTTCTCGGGGTCGATCTTGATGGCGGTGATGCGCGGCGCCCATGCGCTGAGCTCCTCGCGCGGGCCGTCGATCGTCTCGGACATGATGCCGAGGATCTTCAGGCGGGCGTCCTTGGCCTGCTGCAGCGCCTGGCCCAGGGTCTCCTGGCTCACGCCGGCGACCTTGTTGTCCATCTGCAGGGCGGTGATGCCCTCCGAGGTACCCGCCACCTTGAAGTCCATGTCGCCGAGGTGGTCCTCGTCGCCCAGGATGT
>JAGWYY010000090.1 GCA_018969105.1 Acidobacteriota bacterium
ATCAGCCGGGGGTGTCCCCGGAGTCGGTGGTGTCCGTGGTGTCGGTGCCGTCGTCCATGGTGCCGTCCGTCGCCGTGCCGTCACCGGACAGGCCGTACTTGGTGCGGAGGTCATCGGCCAACGCAGTGGCAGCCGCCATGCTGTCCGCGGCGCACTTGGCCTGGGCCTCCTTGGCGCCATCGGTCTGCGCGCCGAAGTCGGCCTCGCTCACGTTGGCCTCGATGCAGGCGATCTGCCCGAGGCAGAGAGCACCCACGCCCTTCTCGAGGTCGGCCACGCCCTCCTGCGGAAGGCCCTCGGCCTCGAGCGCGGGCTGGGCGTCGGCGACGGCCTTGTCGGTGCAGGTCGAGATGAACGCGTCGCGCACCTCGGCCGAGTACTCCGCTCCACCCGATGCGGCGGAGGTTGAAGCGGAATCGGACGACGAGCCGCAGCCGACGCCCGTGGCGATGGCTGCCCCGGAGAGCAGCACCGCGAGTGCAATACGAGAGGTCTTGATCATGGCCGCAGGATACAGGCGCCTCCCGATGCGGATGGCCGTCGGCATGCCGGCCGGTGGCGGTCACTCCTGCTCGGCTGCCCCGATCAGCGAGCCGATCACGACCTGGCTCTTCCCGGCCGCCTTCGCCTCGTAGAGAAGGACGTCGGCGCGCTGATAGGCCTCATCCCAGCCGGGGTCGCCCCAGCCCACCGGCACGCCGCCGGCAGACGCCGAGATGCCCGGGCCACCAGCCGGCGCCACGGCCGATATCGCGTCGATCATGCGCTGCCCGGCCGAGCGCATCACCTCCGGGTCGCCCGCATCGAGGATCACCACGAACTCGTCGCCGCCGAGGCGGGCAACCACGTCGTCCGCGCGCACGGTGCCCGCGATCGCGGCCGCCGCCGACGCGATCACCTCGTCTCCCATCGCGTGCCCGAGCTGGTCGTTGACGTCCTTGAAGTCGTCGAGGTCCACGATCATCACGCCGAACGGGCGGGCGGCGGCGTCGATGCGGCGCAGTCGCCGCTCCATCGACTGCAGGAGGGCGGTGCGATTCGGCAGGCCGGTGAGCGGATCACGCAGCGCACGCGATGCGATGTCCTCGCGCAGCGCCACCTGCGCGAGCGCGGTGGCCATCCGTCCCAGGCCCTCGGCGATATCGGCGCCGCGCACGGCGGCATCCTCGCCGTCCACATCGCGCATGCTGCACACGAGCAGGCCGAATTCATCGCGATCGGTCGCCACCGGGCAGCACACCGTCACCGCGTCCAGGGCATCCACATGGGGGCACGAATCCAGCCGCAGGCCGGGCAGGCTCACGTGCAGCCGACCGCTCTGCAGGGCCACGCAGTCCGCGCGCGCGAGCTCCGTGCCGTTCCCGCTCACGCACAGGAGCGAACCCGGGCCGTCCGCCCCCTCCGCCATCACGCACGCGTTCATGGTCGGCACGAGCCGCCGCACCTTCGCGACCGCGACATCCTCCGCCTCGCGCAGCGACCCGGCGGCAAGGATCGCCCGGACCGCGGCATCCACCACCACCCGTTCCTGCTCGGCCCGGGTGAGGTGCTCGATGGCGGAGCCCAGTTGCTCGACCACGGCTGTCGCCTCGGCCGCACGGCGCTCGGCCAGGTCACGCGCCACCATCGCGGCGATCACCGACAGCACGGGTCGCAGGTCGTCCTCGATGCGGGCCTCGAAGCCCCCCGCCCTGTTGGCCAGCCCCACCATGCCGTTCACCGCCTCGCCGTCACGGAGCGGAATGCCGACGTAGGAGTCGAGGGGCGGATGCCCGGGCGGGAGCCCGCAGCGACGCGGGTCGGTGGCCGGATCATCGCTCACCACCAGGTCACCGGTCGCCACCGTCACCCCGAACAGCGAATCGAGGTTGCGGAACTCGAGGCCGTCGGAGGCGAAGTCGTCGAACACCTGCCGCGACCACTCGTTCCACGCGATGTCGGTGATCGCCAGCGAGTGGAGGAAGGGCGTGCCGTCCTCCTCGTGCTCGATACGGCCGAGGAATCCGAACTGGCTGCCCGACAGGGCGATGACCCTGCGCAGCGCGGCATCCCACCATGCCCGGTCGGCCCCGTTGCGGATGTAGAGATCCTGGAGCTCACCCTGCGCCTGGAGCACCGCGATGAGGCGATCGCGCTCCTCCTCGGCGCTCACCACCGGCGCGGTCCGGCGTCCGTCGACGCCGCTCATGCGTGCTGGCCGTGGTTCGGGTTCATGACTCCTGCCATTGTGGCGTCACGCGCCGGTCATCCCTCGCGGCCTCACAATAACCTTGCAGTTGCTCATTTCCCCTCTCCGACGTTCCCGATATGACCAGCATCGAGATGCAGATGGCGCCATGGCTCCTGCCGTCCATGCGGCGGCGCTACCGCGGCGCTGCGGCGCCGGTACCCGACCTGCGCGTGTTCGACGCCCGGGAGATGCCCCCGCGGCTGGCCGAGGCGCACCCTGCGGAGCCCGTCCTCACGGGGGGCGTGGCCGGCGTCTCCATCCATCCCGGGCGGGCGGATCGCGGGGTCATCGTGTTCCTGCACGGCGGGGCGCACGTGTTCGGCCCCGGACCCGGGCACTGGGAGTGGCTGTGCGCCATGAGCGACGCCACGGGCATGGCCGGGCTCATGCTGCTGTACGACCGCGCGCCCGAGGCCCACTACCCCACCTCGCTCGAGCAGGTGCTGGCGGCGTGCGCGTCGCTGGGGGGCGACATCGTGCTCGCGGGCGACAGCTCGGGGGGCGGGCTGGCGGTGGCCGCGTCCATGCGCATGCGCGACGGGGGGCGGCCCCTCCCACGCGCGCTGGTGCTCTCGTCGCCGTGGCTTGACCTCACGATGTCGAACCCCGGGCTCATCGCCAGCCGGGACATCGACATCATGCTCGGCACCGAGCGCCTCGCCGAGTACGCGCGGGCCTACGCGGGCGACGCCGACCTGCGCGACCCCCTCGTCTCCCCCGCCTTCGGCGATCCGACCGGCCTGCCGCCCATGCTCATCACCTCGGGCGGGGCCGAGCTCATGCGCGCGGAGATCCGCGACTGGGCAGCCGCCTGCGCCGCTGCGGGCACCCCCTGCGAGGTCATCGAGGTACCGGGCGCGATCCACGACTTCGCGATGGCCCGCACGCTCTTCCCCGAGGCGCGCGAGGTATTCCCGCGCATGGCCGCCTTCGCGGCCGGGCAATGAAAAGGCCCCGCTGTGCGGGGCCTTCGTGAGTGGAGGATACCGGGATCGAACCGGTGACCTCTACGCTGCCAGCGTAGCGCTCTCCCAGCTGAGCTAATCCCCCGGGTGCGGCGTGGAGTATAGACCGACCGCGAAGCGGTGTGGCAGGCGTCGCGTCACGCCGGCGACGGCGCGAACTGCTCGAGCGGTGCCTCCCGCCAGAGGCGGTCGAGGCGGTAGAACTCGCGCGCCTCGGGAGTGAACACATGCACGACGACGTCGAGGGCATCGATGAGGATCCAGTCGCCCTCCTTCTCGCCCTCCACGCGGCGCGGCGTCACGCCGGCGTCCTTCTTGAGCCGGTGGCGGATCTCCTGGGAGATGGCCTTCGTCTGGCGGGGCGTGCGGCCCGTGCAGACGACGAGGAAGTCGGTGTAGTCCACCAGCCCGCGCATGTCGAGCAGCACGATGTCCTCCGCCTTCTTCTCGTAGGCGATGGCCGCGGCTGCGAGCGCGAGTTCCCTGGTGTCCGAGGGGTCTCCCCTGTAGGTCAATCCGACACGCTCAGGCTACTCGCGCCCCCGGCGCCCATCAAGACGCCGGGTCGGCCGCGAGCATGGCCGCCACGGGGGCCGGCACCAGATGCGAGACGTCCTCGCCCCGCGCGATGCGCGCGCGCACGTCGGTGGACGAGATGGGCACCTCGGGCATGTCCACCACGTCCACCCGACCGGCGGCCACCGCGCCCGCCAGGAAGTCCATCGCGGGGTCGCCCGCGCCGGGACGCGACGCCACGGCGAGGCGGGCCAGCTCCACGATGCGCTCGGGGCGGCTCCACCCCGGGAACCCCTCGAGCTGGTCGGCGCCGAGGATGAACCACAGGTCGGCGCCGGGGTTGGAGGCGGCGATGCGCTCGAGCGTGTCGGCGGTATACGACGGCCCGGGCCGGTCGATCTCCTCGCCCGAGGCCTCGAGCAGCGGGTCGTCGGCCACCGCGGCCCGCACGAGCGCGATGCGCTGCGCGGCCGGCATCGTGGCGCCCCCGGGCTTGTGGGGCGGCTGCGCGGCAGGCACCAGCATCACCCGGTCGAGATGCAGCTGCGCGGCGGCCGCGCGCGCGAGCGCGAGGTGGCCGTCATGCGGCGGATCGAAGGTGCCGCCCATCACGCCGATGCGCATCGCTCAGCGGATCTGGCCGGTGCCCGTCACGAGGTACTTCACGGTCGTGAGCTCGGCGAGCCCGATCGGCCCGCGGGCGTGCAGCTTCTGGGTGGAGATGCCGATCTCGGCGCCCATGCCGAACTCCCCGCCGTCGGTGAAGCGCGTGGAGGCGTTGACGTACACCACCGCGGAGTCCACCCCCTGCTGGAAGGCACGGGCGGCGTCCAGCGAGCGCGTGACGATCGACTCGCTGTGGCCCGATCCGAAGCGGTTCACGTGGTCCACCGCCTCGTTCACCGAGCCCACGATGCCCACCGAGAGGATGAGGTCGAGGAACTCCGTGGCGAAGTCCTCGTCGGTGGCCTCGGCGACGTCATCGGCGAATCCGTCGAGGTGGCCGCGCACCTCGTCGGACACCCGCAGCTCCACGCCCTCGGCGAGCAGGGCCTCGGCCACACGGGGCAGGAACTCCGCGGCCACGTCGCGGTGCACGAGGAGGGTCTCGCACGCGTTGCACACGCCCGGCCGCTGCACCTTGGCGTTGACGGCGATGGCCAGGGCGTCGTCGAGGTCGGCGGAGGAGTCGACATACACGTGGCAGTTGCCCGACGCCGCGTAGATCACCGGCACGCGGGCGTTTTGCTGCAGGTAGGCCTTGAGGTCCTCGCCGCCGCGCGGGATCACCAGGTCGACCTTCCCCTCGGCCTGGATGAGCTGCAGCATCTCGTCGCGATCGGTGCCCAGCATGGTCACTGCCGCGGCGGGCACGCCGGCCGCGGCCACGGCACCGCTCACCACGTCACCCAGCACCTCGTTCGAACGGGCCGCGATGCGGCTGCCGCGCAGCACGATGGCGTTTCCGCTCTTAAGCGCCAGCGCGGCGGCGTCGGTGGTCACGTTCGGCCGGCCCTCGTAGATGACGCCGATCACGCCCAGCGGCACGCGGGTCTCCACGATCTCGAGGCCATTGGCCACGCGCCAGCCCCCCGTGATGGTGCCCACGGGATCCGGCAGCGCAGCCACGGCGCGAATGGCGTCGGCCATGCCCTCGATGCGTGCCTGGTCGAGCATGAGGCGGTCGACCATGGCCGCGGGTGCGTTCGCCTGCCGGGCATCGGCCAGGTCGTCGGCGTTCATCGCGATGATGGCCTCGGCGCGCGCGACGAGCGCCTGCGCCACGGCCTCCAGCACGTCCACCTTCTCGCCCGGGGACATCCGGGCGAGCACCCGCCCCGCGGCGCGGGCCGCGTCCAGGCGCTCGTCGAGGGATGCGTGCGTGGTGGTCATGCCCGGTCCACGCTATCGCACCGACGGCGCGAAGCGGTCGCGGTGGATCACCTCGGCGGACCCGCCCGAGAGCAGCACCAGGGCGTCCTCGGAGCGCATACCGCGCACGGCGCGGATCTCCTCGGCCGAGAGGTCGGCGATGCCCTTACCCACCTCGCGGCCGTCCGGGCCCACCACCATCACGGCCTCCCCGGCCGGGAAGGCCCCGTCGCATGCCACCACGCCCACCGGCAGCAGCGAGGTTCCCTTGTCGATGAGCGCGCGCACGGCGCCGGCATCCACCACCACGCGGCCCTGGGCCGGCTTGGCGTGGCGCAGCCACATCTTGAATGCGCCCTCCGACCTGCCGGACGGCGCGAAGCGCGTGCCGATGCCCCCGCCCGTCACCGCCGCAGCGATGACCCCGTCGTCCTCGCCGCTGGCGATCACGCACTCGGTGCCGCTGCCGGTGGCCATGGCCACGGCCGCGAGCTTGCTGGCGATTCCACCGCGCCCACGCCCCGACCCCGGCAGGTCGGCCAGCGCGATGTCCTCGAGGGGCGTTCCCTCGGGCACGTCGTCGATGCGCACCGGGCCACCCTCGCCCGGCGCGTAGAGGCCGTCGCGGTCGGTGAGCAGCACGAGCAGGCGGGCTCGCAGGAGGATCGCCACCTGCGCGGCCAGCACGTCGTTGTCGCCGAAGGTCAGCTCGTCGGTGGCGGTGGTGTCGTTCTCGTTGATCACCGGGACGGCGCCCAGCGCCACCAGGCGCTCGAGCGTGTTGCGGGCGTTGAGGTACGACTCCCGGTGCTCCAGGTCGGCGGAGGTGAGCAGCACCTGGCCGGGCACCACGTCGTGGCGGCCGAACTCGGTGATGTAGCGCGAGAAGAGCGCGCCCTGGCCCACGGCCGAGGCGGCCTGCAGGTCGGGGAGCGCGTCGGGGCGCGCGGCGAAGCCCAGGGTTCCCAGCCCGCAGGCGATCGCGCCGCTCGACACCAGCACCGGGTGCAGGCCGTCGCCCCGCAACCGCGCGATGTCGGCCACGCGGCGCGCGAGGACCTCCTCGCGCAGGCTCCCCTGCTCGTCCACCAGGGTGGACGAGCCCATCTTGATGACGATGACGTCGCTCATGACAGCCACCGGATGAGTTCGTCGCGCAGCGCCGCGATCCCCTCCCCGGTCTCCGCCGACGTGGCGAAATCGGCCTGCGGCGGGGCGGGAGCCAGGTCGCACTTGGTCGCCACCACCACCTCGCGGGCCGCGTCGGGCATGTACTGCGCCACGCCCTCGCGCACGCGGGCCAGCCGTGCGGCCGGGTCCTCCGGGTCGGAGGCGTCGAGGCAGTGCAGCACCACCGAGGCGCGCTCCAGCTGCCCCAGCGCCGCGCCGCGGCGCTCGGTGCCATCAGCCGCGAGCCCCGGGAGGTCGGCCACGAGGTGGATGACCCCGAAGGCGTCCTCGAGCGGGCCGAGTGCGGGCTCGTCCGTGGTGTGCGGGTATGGCGCCACCGTGGCGCCCGCGCCCGTGATGGCGTTCAGGAGGGCGGTCTTGCCCGAGTTGGGCAGCCCGATGATCGCCACGGCCACCGGCAGGCG
>JAGWYY010000091.1 GCA_018969105.1 Acidobacteriota bacterium
CTCGGAGCGCTCGGTGATGTTCACGCCCTCCAGCGCCGAGAGCGGGATCGGCGTGATGCGCGGGCCGTCGATGGCCATGGATGCCGCCACGAGCTCGTCGGCCAGTTCGGCGAAGCGGGCCTGGTCGTAGTCCACGAGGTCGATCTTGTTGACGCAGGCGATCACGTCGGCCACGCCAAGCATGCCGCAGATGGCCAGGTGACGGCGGGTCTGGTCGGTGAGGCCGTTCTTGGCGTCCACCAGCAGGATCGCCACGTCGGCGCCGGCGGCGGCCGTGACCATGTTGCGCGTGTACTGCTCGTGGCCGGGGGCGTCGCCCAGGAGGATGCGCCGGCCCTGGGCGTCGAACGACCGGTAGGCCACGTCGATCGTGATGCCCTGCTCGCGCTCAGCGCGCAGGCCGTCGGTGAGCAGCGCGAGGTCGAGGCCCTTGCGCCCGCGCTTGCGGCTGGCCTCCTCCACGTGCGCGATCTCGTCGGCATTCAGGTGACCGGTCTCGTAGAGCAGGCGGCCGATCAGCGTGCTCTTGCCGTCGTCCACCGACCCGACGGCCACCGCATGCAGCATGGGGCTCTCGACCGGCACTAGAAGTAGCCCCCGCGCTTGCGGTCTTCCATGGCGGCCTCGGATGTCTTGTCGTCGGCGCGGCTGGCCCCGCGCTCGGAGATGTCGCTGGCGCGGGTCTCCACCAGCACCTCCTCCACCGTGGCGGCGGTGCTCTTCATGCCGGCCGTGCAGGTGGCGTCGCCCACGGTGCGGAAGCGCACGGTCTCGGTGAACACCTCCTCGTTCGGCAGGCGCTCCACGAAGTCGGCGGCGGCCATGAGCATGCCGTCGCGCACGAACACCTCGCGCTCATGCGCGAAGTAGATGCTGGGCAGGCGGAGCCCCTCGCGCTGGATGTACAGCCACACATCCACCTCGGTCCAGTTGCTCAGCGGGAACACCCGGAAGTGCTCGCCCTTGCGCAGCTTGGTGTTGTAGATCGACCACGGCTCGGGGCGCTGGTTGCGGGGATCCCACTGGCCGAACATGTCGCGGTGGCTGAACACGCGCTCCTTGGCGCGGGCGCGCTCCTCGTCGCGGCGGGCGCCGCCGAAGCAGGCGTCGAACTGGTGCTCGGCGATGGCGTCGAGCAGCGTGGTGGTCTGCAGGCGGTTGCGGCTGGCGCGCGGGCCGGTCTCGTCCTGCACGCGCCCCTGGGCGATCGACTCCTCCACGCTCGCCACGATCAGGCGCTCGTCGATCTCGCCCACGTACCAGTCGCGATACGCGACCACCTCGGGGAAGTTGTGCCCCGTATCCACGTGCATGAGCGGGAACGGCAGGCCGGCGGGCGCGAACGCCTTGGTGGCCAGGTGGGCCAGCACGATGCTGTCCTTGCCGCCGCTGAACAGCAGCACGGGACGCTCGCACTCCGCGGCGCACTCGCGGATGATGTGCACGGCCTCGGCCTCGAGCACGTCGAGGGTGGAGAGCTCGGTGAGGGTGGTCACTGGGCCGGACCCCCGGCGGGGTGCAGTCCGCACTCGGTCTTCTCGAGGCTCGCCCAGCGGCCCTCGCGCCCGGTGCCGGGCTTCGTGCAGTAGGTGCAACCGATGCTGGCGTAGCCCTGCGCGTGCAGCGGGTTCACGATGAGGTCGCGCTCGCGGATGCGCGCCCATACGTCATCCACGGTCCAGTCGGCCAGCGGGCTGATCTTCCAGTTGCCGCGCGCCTCGTCGAACTCCACCTTGGGCGTGTTCGCCCTGGTGGGGGCCTGATCGCGGCGCAGGCCGGTGACCCAGGCGTCCAGGCCCTCCAGCGCCCGGCCCAGGGGCTCCACCTTGCGGATGGCGCAGCACAGGTTCGGGTCGCGCTCCCACAGGCGGTCGCCGTGCTCGGCGGCCTGCTCCTCGGGGCTCGGGCCGCGGTAGGCCTCGATGGTGATGCCGTAGCGCTCCTCGTAGGCGCGCCAGGTGTCGTAGGTCTCCGGAAAGAGGAAACCTGTGTCGAGTGCGAACACGCGGACGTCGGGCCGCACGGCAAACGCCATGTCGAGGATCACGGCTTCCTCCTGCTGGAACGAGCAGGCGATGGCGATGCCGGGGTGGAACGCCGTGATGGCCGCGGCGACGATCTCGTCGGCGGTAAGGTCCTCCGCCTCGGCGGGCGTGAACGGAAGCGGATTGCGGTCGGGCATGCGTCCTAAGTATGGCTTATGCGGCGCACGCACTCGCCTTATGCAAGTGGCGCAGCCGCGCGGCCCGGGATGCAAGCACGCGGGGGCCCGCAACGCCACCGCACGCGGCCGAACGGAGGTGACTGTCCGCGCGCGGTGACTGTCACCGGCCGGGGACGGCCACCGTGCGGTGGCCGTCCCCGGGGTGACCTCTTCGAGCTGCGTCCTAGGCGGGAGGCGGCGGGAGCGTCGCCGACGCCGCGAAGCGCGCGAACGACAGCAGCTGCCACGCGCCGTTCACCCACGCGTAGGTGTAGAGCACCGGCACGTAGGTGTTCGGCACGGTGGTCTGCCAGTTGACCCCGCCCACCGTGAGCAGGCCGTCGCCGTAGTTGGCGTTGTCCACCCGCAGGACGGCGTCGTTGTAGGTGGGGTGGTTGGCGAGGTAGGCCGTCTTGTTCGCGGCCGTGTTGTTGGCGCGCTGGATGAGGAAGCCGTCCGCCAGGAAGGCATCGAGCTTGGCCTGGTTCGCCGGGTTCAGGTAGTTGAAGAACCGCATCGTCAGCTGGTAGCCGGTGAGGGTCGGGTTCTTCAGCGTCTGCGGGGCGGGCGTGTAGCCATCGCCGATGCCGCAGGTGGCGCCACCGAGCTTGAAGGCCGAGGCCACGCCGACGGGAACCACCCAGCAACCGACGTCGGCCGATCCGACGTCCACGACGGTCCATGCCGAGCCACCGTCAGGGCGCACCAGCACGGCGGTGGCGCTCTGGAACGAGCTTCCCTTGCCGATGAGCGAGACCTTGCCCCAGAAGGACGATCCCGCGTAGATGAGGCCGTTCCTCACCGTGTAATTCGCGGTGGACACCTGGTTCATGTTTGCGACCGGCGAGTTCTGCACGGCAAGCGCCATGGCGGCGAGCTGCGACGCCGTCGCCTTGTTCGCCTTCGGGGCCGAAAGGGCCGGGGTTGCCGCGATGCCGAGCGCAACGGCACCGGCCACGGCGAGAGCGGGGAGTCGTTTCACGGTGAGCCTCCGGGTTGGGTTCTGGGGCAAGCGTACGCCGGGGCCCCCGACGATCGCCCCATAGGCGTGGGGAGGGCCCGCGCGGGCGCGCGGCCACTGCGAGATGGGGGGCGCCGGTGCGCTCCACGCGGTTCGGTAGGGTCGGTGCATGGACGCCATCCGCACCCGCCTCTCCGCCATCCGCCGCCACTGGGTGATCGCCGTCATCGCGCTGGTGCTCGTGGTGCTCTGGATCGCCTTCGGCGCGCTCATCGGCTTCCTGCCCGGCATGGTCGCGCTGGCCCTCTTCGCCCTCGTCGTGTGGTGGGTGGTGCTCGAGGTCATCGCGTGGCGGGCGCGGCGCACCGGCACCACGACGAACCCACGTCGCGAAGCCCGCACCGCGGTGATCGCCGGGGTGGCCGTGGCGCTCGTGGGCTTCGGGCTCATGCAGGCCGTGCCGTACGGGCGCGACCGCACTGCGCCGCCCGTGACGGGCGAGCCCACGTGGAGCAGCGCGGCCACGCGCGACCTGATGGTGCGGGCCTGCTACCAGTGTCACTCGAGCGTGGTCGACTACCCCGCCTATGCCAACGTCGCGCCCACGTCATGGGCCGTGCAGCACCACATCGATGAGGCCCGCGGCGCCGTGAACTACTCGCAATTCGCCACCGACCCGGGCCGCGCCGACGACACCATCGAGGTGATCCGCGATGGCTCCATGCCCCCGGCCTACTTCACGCGGTTCGGCACCAACCCGCAGGCCAACCTCACCGATGCGGAGAAGGCGGCGCTGATAGCGGGCCTCGAGAAGACGCCGGGCATGGGCGATCAAGGCGAGCGCGGCGAGCGCGGGGAGCGCGACGGCGACTAGCGGCCTAGGGCCCGAAGTCGCCGAAGCTCTCGAAGAGGTCGCCCACGAAGCTCCCCTTGCCCTTCTTCTTGCCCTGGGGCGCGCGGTCATCACGATCGCCCCGCTCGCGGGGCTCGGGCGCACGGTCGTCGCGCTCGGACCGTCCGCCTGATGCCGACCAGTTGGCGGAGCGCTCGATGATCTTGTCGAGCTCTCCGCGATCGAGCCAGACGCCCCGGCACTCCGGGCAGTAGTCGATCTCGATTCCCTCGCGCTGCGTCATGTGCAGCGTTTCCTGGCAAGTAGGACATTTCATGACCGAAGTGTCCCCTCCGCCAGGCGACCCGTGCGGGGTACGGTCGATTCGCTAACCGGTCCTTAAGGACCCGGGGGTCACAGTCGCCCCGCGCTACACTCCGACCCCCGTCCCCCAGAACCAACGGAGACCCCAATGCGCAGGATCATCACCGCAGGGCTGGCATCGGCCGTGCTCATCACGCCGGCCGTGGCCATGGCCAACCACGCGCCCTCGAAGGCCGAGCAGGCCAAGATCGAGGCCGTGATCAAGGCCCACTTCAAGAAGCACTACAAGGGCGAGCCCAAGGGGCTCAGGGTGAAGCTGTCGCACCTGGACGCCAAGTACGGCGGCTTCGGATGGTCGAAGTTCATCCCGCAGGCGGAGTCCAACGGCATCATCACGTGGGACCCGCCCGTCGTGCCGAGCACCTCCATTCCGCCCATCGGCATGGGGTACATCCACAAGTACGCCGGCAAGTGGCGCGTGGTGGGCCACAGGTTCGCGAAGAAGGGCATCGCCACCGGCTGCAGCAAGGTGCCGGCGGCCGTGCGCGCAGAGCTCGAGAAGGGCCTCAAGGTCAAGAGCTGCTGACCCGGGTCAGCCCCGGCTGACCTCCACCCGCTGCACCAGCAGCGAGGCACGATCGAGGGACTCCTCCTCGCCCGCCATCACCGCGTCGTGCACGCGGGCGGGCGGGGAGGCCCCCTCGTCGTACACCACCACGATGCTCTCGTCGCCGGCCACCAGGTAGGTGCTCTCGCCGAAGGCCGTGTAGCGCGTGGCCCCGATGCCGATGAGCGCGAGCTCGGGGCAGCCGGCTGATGCCAGGTAGTCGCCCACCGGCTCGAGCGGGGTGTCGTCCGATCCGGCCTGCTCGCGCAGGCGCTCGATCATCCAGTCGATGAGGGTGGCCCCGGCGTATGAATAGCCCGCGGCAGGGCTGTCGATGCCGTATTCGTGCACCTCCCCCCCACGCCGCATGAACGACGCGATGCGAAGGCCGGCCAGGCCGCCCGCAGGGTCGATGTCGCTCACCGCGAACCCGCGCGCGGCGACGCCCTTCGACGCCGGACCCCAGTTCTTCTTGTCGCTGATCTTCCGGGCGCCCTCGCGACGGATGCTGCAGTCGTTCCACGCGGCCACGGCCTCGGGCGCGATAGAGGTGATCCTGCCGTGGGCGTCGTAGCCCAGCCGCGCGATGAGCCCCACCTCGGGCTCGATCTGCAGGTCGACCCCCGCCTGGTCGGGGAGCACCAGCACGTCGTGCGTGACCGGGAACACCCCGAGCTGCCCGTCGCGCCCCGGCACGTACCAGGGGAACATCCCCTTGGGGGCCTCGGCCGCGGTGGGCACCACGTTGGCGAAGTCGGCGGCCTCGCCGGCCTGCTCGAGGTGGCCGGCGAAGTTGCCGGCCACCCCGAGCCCCGCGGCGTGCCGCAGCGCGCCGAGCGCGACGTCGATCACTAGTTGGCGGTGACCGTGACGGCCTTCAGCACCGAACGGAAGGCCTGGGTCTGCGCGGTGATCTGCAGCGAGACCTTCACGGGACCCTGCACGGTGTCGTTGAGCGTGAACTTCACGGTTCCCGACTTCACGCCGTTGCCCTTCACCGAGACCTTGACGTCCTCGCACCCCACTGCCCCGAGGCATGCCTCCACCTCCACTGCCTGGCTGAAGCCCTGGTTGCCCGTGGCGATAACCGGAATCTTCACCTGCACCACGCTGCCGCCGGTGGTGAGGGTGGCCGTGGGCGTGCCGATCTTCATCGGCAGCAGCTTGCTGGGGGGCACATTGAGCATGGATGCCGCGCCGGCGAATGCCGCGGCGGGGACCACCGCGAGGGCGCCGGCGGCGGCGAGGGCGATTACTGACGTGCGCATGGGAATACCTCCATTGGGGACCTGGGGGAATGCGGGTGATCGTACGCACGGTCGCCACGGCCGCCCCGAGGGGGCCTCCGGGACATAAGACCCTTTCCCCGCCCTTCCCCCGCGCGCGCGGCATGCCGGGAGGCCTGTGGCGGGCACACCCTGCTTAGAATGCCCGGTCCCCAGCAGTCCGAGACAAGGGAAGGTTCATGTCGGCATTCGACGCCGAGGTCCAGAAGACCCAGGAGTACATGCAGTCGCCGCGCTTCGCGGAGATCAACCGCATCTACTCCGCGCGCATGGTCGCCGAGCAGAAGGGCACCATCGCCCAGGACTACACCGTGGCCCGCGAGGCCGCGGAGGGCTTCTACGCCCGCCTGCGCGAGCTCTTCAGCGAGGGAAAGTCGATCACCACCTACGGGCCCTATTCGCCCGGCCAGGCGGTAGCCCAGAAGCGCGCCGGCATCGAGGGCATCTACCTGGGCGGCTGGGCCACCAGCGCCAAGGGGTCGATCAATGAGGACCCGGGCCCCGACCTGGCCTCGTACCCGCTGTCGCAGGTGCCGGATGAGGCCGCGGCCATCGTGCGCGCGCTGCTCACCGCCGACAAGAACCAGACGTACATGCGCGCCCACATGAGCGCGGCCGAGCGCGACGCCACCCCCGAGGTGGACTTCCGCCCATTCATCATCGCCGACGCCGACACCGGCCACGGCGGCGACGCCCACGTGCGCAACCTCGTGCGGCGCTTCGTGGAGGTCGGCGTGCCCGGCTACCACATCGAGGACCAGAAGCCCGGCGCCAAGAAGTGCGGCCACCAGGGCGGCAAGGTGCTCGTGCCGAGCGACGAGCAGATCAAGCGCGCCTCGTCTGCCCGCTTCCAGCTCGACGTCATGGAAGTGCCCGGCATCATCGTGTGCCGCACCGACGCCGAGGCGGCCAACCTGCTGGACGGCTGCGGTGACGAGCGCGACCAGCCCT
>JAGWYY010000092.1 GCA_018969105.1 Acidobacteriota bacterium
GCCCGCGCGCAGCATGGGGTCGCACCACGCGTGAGCAGTACCGGGAGGGCGCCCATCGGGCGCCCTCCTCGCATATGCGGGCCTAGTCCTGCGCGGCGCGCAGCGACGCCGAGGCGCGGGCCTCCTCGAGCGAGGGGCCCCAGACGGGCATCTGGTGCGCCTCGGGGTCCGGGGCGTCGGGCCCGGCCAGCACCCACATGCGGGCGTTGGGCAGCTCGGAGATCTCCGCGGCGGCAGCCTTGGCCGAGCCCGGAAGGGTGCACACGGCCACGCATGCGCGGGCCCTGCGGGCCTGGGCCACGGCGTCGGCCTCCACCAGCGGTGTGTCGGCGCCGAGGAAGCTCACGCGCCAGCCATCCTGCGCCATGAGCACCGACAGGCACAGCGCGCCCACGGCGTGCCGCTCGCCGGAGGGGCAGGCCACGATGCCGATCGGGCCGCGTGGGCGGCGGGCAGCGGAAAGGCGGGCGGCGAGGCGCCGCTCGGTGGCGGCGCTCAGCAGGTGCTCGGCCACCACCACGCGCTCTCCCTCGGCCCAACGGCGTCCGAGGTCGGCGAGGGCGGGGAACACCCCGAGTTCCATGGCCTGCACCATGGGAAGGGCGGCAAAGGCGCGGTCGAGTTCGAGCTCCACGCGGGCGCCGTCGCCCTGCCGTGCGGCCACGATGAGCCGTGACGCCAGCGCGGCGGTGGGGCCGCCTGCGGCATCGGCCTCGTCATCCTCGCGCTCGAGCGCGTTGAGGGCTGCCACGGCATCGGAGATGCGCTGGCCCTCGGCCACGCGGGCCGACAGCCACAGCACCCGCTCCACGTCGCGATCGCCGTACCGGCGCTGTCCGCCGTCGGTGCGCTCGGGGCGCAGAACGCCGTAGCGACGCTCCCACGCGCGCAGCGTGTCCACGGGCACGCCGGTACGGCGGGCAAGGGACCCGATGGAGATTCCGGACTGCTGGTTCGACGCAGTGCTCAAGTCCGGCCTTCCCGTTGGCTGAAGTCGGACGAGGACTACTTCTTATTGTGCCCCCGGAATGCCTCCCGGTGGCGTGAGTACGGTCGGGTGGCCCCCTGCTACTTGGAGGGGTCCTTCACCAGCATGGCGTCCGGTCCCTTGCCCTGCGGCACCATCGGGAACACCTTGGCGTCGCGGTTCACCTGGATGTCGATGAGCGCGGGGCCATCGGTGGACAGGGTCTCGCGCAGGGCGTCCTCGAGGTCGTCGGGGTCCTCCACGCGGGTGCCGGGGATGCCATAGGCACCGGCCAGCGCCGCGAAGTCGGGCTGGAACTCGCCGAACGAGGTGTTGGAGTACCGCTTGTCCCAGAAGAGCTCCTGCCACTGGCGCACCATGCCGAGGAACCCGTTGTTGAGGATGACGATCTTCACGGGCAGGCCGTAGGTCTGCGCGGTGGAGAGCTCCTGCAGGGTCATCTCGAACGATCCGTCGCCGGCGATGTCCACCACGAGCTCGTCGGGGAACGCCACCTGCGCGCCGAGCGCGGCGGGGAGGCCGAAGCCCATGGTGCCGAGGCCACCCGAGGTGATCCACCGGCGCGGCTTCTCGAACGGGTAGAACTGCGCGGCCCACATCTGGTGCTGGCCCACCTCGGTGGTGACGATGGCGTCGCCGCCCGTGATGTCGTAGACGCTCTTGATGACGTTCTGCGGGGCGATGACGCCGGGCTCGTCGTCATCCACCTGGTAGGGGAACTCGGCGAGCCACCCGTCGATGCGGCTCATCCACTGCGAGCGCGAGGCGTCGTCGTGGCGGGCCTCCTGGGCCACGTAGGTGTCGGCGAGGGCGTGGAGCACCGCCTTGGCCTCGCCGGCGATGCCGATGTGGGCCGCGCGGTTCTTGCCGATCTCCGCGGGGTCGACGTCGATGTGGATGATCTTGGCGTTCGGCGCCCACTCGTTCATCACCGTCGACAGCACGCGCTCGTCGAAGCGCACGCCCACGGCCACCACGAGGTCGCTCTCCTGGAAGGCGAACGTGCCGGCTGCGATGCCGTGCATGCCGGGCATGCCGATGCAGAGGGGGTGGGATGCCGGGAAGCCGCCGAGGCCCATGAGGGTGGTGGCCACGGGGATCTGCGCCACCTCGGCCATGCGCAGCAGCTCATCGGATGCGCCGCTCGCGATGATGCCCCCGCCGACGTAGAACACCGGCCTCTTCGACTCGGCGATCGCCCGGGCAGCGGCCTGCAGCTGCCGCGGGTGGCCGCTGGACGACGGGGGCGCGTAGCCCGGCATCTCGGGCGGGAACGGACCGGTGTAGTCCTCCACCTCGACGGCCCACTGGTCCACGCAGACGTCCACGAGCACGGGGCCCGGGCGACCGGTGGTGGCCACGTAGATGGCCTCCTCGAGCACGGTGGGGAGCTCGTGGGCGTCCTTCACCAGCCACGAGTGCTTCACGATCGGCAGGGTGATGCCGACGATGTCGGCCTCCTGGAAGGCGTCGGTGCCCACGCGGGCGGATCCCACCTGGCCGGTGAGCGCCAGCATGGGCACGGAGTCCATGTAGGCGTCGGCGATGGGGGTGACGAGGTTGGTGGCGCCGGGGCCCGAGGTGCCGGTGCACACGGCGAGGCGGCCGGACGACTTCGCGTAGCCCTCGGCCATGTGGCCGGCGCCCTGCTCGTGCCGGGTGAGGAACAGGCGGATGTCCGAGTCGTCGAACAGCGCATCGAACAGAGGGATGAGCGGGCCGCCGGGGATGCCGAAGATGGCGTCCACGCCGTTGCGCTTCAGGACCTCGAGGGTCGCGTCGACTCCTCGCATTCCGCCGGTACCTCCCGCCGCAGTGCGGCATAGAACCCACAGGGAGGCGGTACATTAGCCCACTTGGCCGGGTTTCCCGGCAGGTTCACGAGCGCACGGAGGACGCACGGCATGGCCGAGGACAGCAAGGACGACGGGCCGGACTACGCGGAGGAGAACGCCCTGCGCAATGCGTCGGAGTCGCTGCACAGCTACGACGCCGCCGCGGACACCTTCACCGCGGTGTTCGGCGCCCCGGTCCCCGCGGCGACGATCTACGACGAGGAGCGGGAGGTGCTGGTGCGCGTGGAGCCCCAGAGCCAGGCCGTGGTCGGCTTCACCATCCCGAACTTCAAGGCCTGGTACGCCAAGAACTACCCGGACGGCGGCGACTGGGAGCTCGACCTGCCTCCCACCTGGCCCATGGGCGGCGAGGCGCCTCCCGCCGAGTGAGGTCGCGACCGTCGGGGGTGGGCCGGGCCCCCGCGGCGCTGTAGGATCACCGGCCACTTCGCAACGAATGCCCCACGACACAAGGAGTGCCGAGCGCATGGCGGTCGAGACCCAGAAGATGGAGGACTACCGCCTGGAGGAGGAGCCGTACTACCTCCCGGTCGGCAACGAGGTGGAGCTGTTCACGGCCGCCTACGAGGCGCACCTGCCGGTGATGCTCAAGGGCCCGACGGGCTGTGGGAAGACGCGCTTCGTCGAGCACATGAGCTGGAAGCTCGGCCGCACGCTGGTGACCGTGGGCTGCCACGAGGACCTCACGGCGTCCGACCTGGTGGGCAAGTACACGCTGCGCGGTGACGAGACCGTGTGGCAGGACGGCCCGCTCACCACGGCCGTTAAGGCCGGCGGCATCGCCTACCTCGACGAGATCGTGGAGGCACGCAAGGACACCACCGTGGTGATCCACCCGCTCACCGACGATCGCCGCATCCTCCCGCTCGAGAAGAAGGGCGAGGTCGTGCAGGCGCCGCTCGACTTCATGCTGGTCATCTCGTACAACCCGGGCTACCAGTCGGTGCTGAAGGACCTCAAGCACTCCACCAAGCAGCGCTTCGTGGCCCTGGAGTTCGACTACCCCGAGGCGTCCCTCGAGGAGGAGATCGTCAAGCAGGAGTCCGGGGTGGACGCCGACGTGGCCGAGCGCCTCGTCAAGGTGGCCGAGAAGGTGCGCAACCTCCGCACCCATGGCCTCGAGGAGGGTGTCTCCACCCGACTGCTGGTGTACGCCGGTCAGCTCATCGAGGGCGGTGTCGACCCGCTGGCGGCCTGCGAGGCCACCATCTGCCGGCCGATCACCGACGACCTCGAGATGCAGCGCTCGATCCTCGAGCTCGTCAACACCCAGTTCTAGGTCCCGGCTCGTGTCCACCCAGGGCGGAGGCGGCGCAGGCAACGTCGGCATGTACGTCGGGCGCGACATGCTCGCCGCCGTGCCCGAGGAGCGCCGTGACGACTACCTGCAGCTGGTGCAGGAGATCTCCGACCTGAAGTACCAGCTGGGCGTCGAGGTGGCGCGGCAGCTGCCGCGGCTCTTCCAGGAGCAGGACGACGCGGCCATCGAGCGCTACCTCGACCAGGTGCGCGCCATTGCCGACGTGGGGTGGAAGTCGGGCGTGGAAGTGGCCAGGCAGCTTCCCGACCTCTACCACGCGCCCGACCCCACCATCGCCGATGCCTACGTGGACATCGTCACCGAGGCCACGGTGGGGGCGCCCGACGACGAGGAGACCCAGGCCTTCGCCGCCGAGCTCGAGGAGCTCGAGCGCCAGCTGCGCGAGGTCGAGCCCAAGCAGCAGCGCGCCACCGAGCTGAAGTCGCTGCTGGCGGCACGCGACCGCCGCGACGAGCGCCGTCGCAAGCACGCGCAGGAGCTCGCCGCCGCCCTGCCGCCCATCCTCGCCCGCCTGCGACCGAAGCACCGCGACTGCTACATGCGCGAGGTGCGCCTGGTGGCGGCCGCCGACCCCGAGGCCGCGCTCGAGGCCGCCAACACCATGCTCGACCTGCTGAACGGCGAGCGGGTGTCGCACGACGGCGCCGCCGAGTGGGTGCGCCGCGGGCTCGACGTGCTCGAGAAGAACAAGGAAGTGGGCCGCGGGTACTTCCGCATGGGCTCGAAGTACTCCCTCGAGGTGCTCGAGGAGCTCCGCGAGGGCCTGGCGCTGCGCCAGGTGGCCCGCGTGCTCAAGCTCTACGCCACGGCGTTGTCGGGCCGCGACGTCGCGGTGCGCGGCATCGACGAGATGGACTCGGTCGACCGCTTCGGCCCCGACCACATCATCCTGCCGGCGGACATGCGCTTCTTCGAGGACGACGACCGCAACTTCGTGGCCTACAAGGTGGCGGCCGCGCACGGCGCCGCGCGCATCGAGTTCGGCACCTACCGCTTCACCCTCGAGGAGATCCCCGACACCGTCGAGGAACTCACCACGAAGTACGGACTGGGGGCGGCATGAGCACCAAGGAGAGCCCGTTTCCCGCGGCGCCGATGGAGGCCGAGTGGCGCCGGCAGAGCGACCTCACCAAGTTCTACGCGCTCTTCCCGTCGCCGGCGCTGGCGCGCGACATCTTCAACATCGTCGAGGGGCAGCGCATCGAGGCGATGATCCGCCGGCGGTACCCCGGCATCCGCCGCGACATGGACCTCATCCAGGCGCAGACCCTGCTCCGTCGCGAGGAGATGGGCACCTCGCCGGCCGACCTGCCCGAGGTGGGCCAGGTGATCGACGCCCTCATGGTGGCCACCATGGACGGCGAGCCACCCTACGAGTCGATGTCGGCGCACGTGCGCGAGGCCACCGAGGGCGCCATCGCCATGCTGCCGGAGGTCGAGGCCGAGGGCGCCACAGTGGGCGACACCGCCCGCGTGACCGCCCGTATCTACGCGATGATCGACGAGGTGATGCAGGCCGGGCGCCGGGGCATCACCGACCCGTTCTCGGAGGAGGCCAAGCAGCAGCAGGCCCAGAAGCCCGAGGATGCCGAGGGCGAGCAGGAGACCGGCGACGTCGACTTCAACCCGCTCGACGAGTACGAGCCCATGGAGATGCCGCCGTACGTGCCGCCCGTGATGGAGGAGCTCGTGCAGCCCGAGAGCCAGGCCGCGAGCCAGCTCGAGGCCGAGGGCGTCGAGGGCGACAAGGACAAGGACGGCAACAAGGGCGATGAGGTCGAGGCGGAGTCCATGGAGGCCGCCGACAACGTCATGCAGACCGAGCAGGTGTCCGAGGGCCAGATTGACGAGGACGCCGCCGCCCAGAAGGGCCAGTCCGAGGACGACCTCGAGCAGAGTGGCCGCAGCAGCGATGCCGAGGGCGAGGAGACCCCCGACTCCGCGGGTGGCATGACCCCCGAGGGCGCCGGGCCCGACGTCGCGCAGGGCGACGAGCCCGAGGAGGAGGACCTCGGCGAGCAGGTCTTCATGTACGACGAGTGGGACCACCGCATCGAGGACTACCGGCCGTCGTGGTGCACCCTGCGCGAGACGCGCGCCACCCGCGAGGTGCCCGCATTCGTGGCGGCGGTGTTCCACGAGTACGGCGGCGTGGTCACGCAGATCCGCCGGAGCTTCCAGCTCATGCGCCCCGAGCGCATGCGCAAGATGCGCTACCAGACCGAGGGCGACGACCTCGACCTCGACGGCCTCGTGGAGCACGTGGTCGACCGCAAGGCGCGCCTCACGCCCACCGATCGCGTGTACATCAAGCGCGACAAGAAGGACCGCGACGTGACAACGGCGTTCCTCGTGGACATGTCGTCATCCACCGACCGCAAGATCGACGGCCGCAAGCGCATCATCGACATCGAGAAGGAGGGCCTCATCCTGATGTGCGAGGCCCTCGAGGCCATCCGCGACGAGTACGCCATCTACGGCTTCTCGGGCAATGGCCGCGACGACGCGCAGTTCTACACCGTGAAGGAGATCGGCGAGCGCTACGACGACCGCGTGCGCTGGCGCATCGGCGGCATCTACGGCCGCAGCAAGACCCGCATGGGCCCGGCCATCCGCCACGCCACCAAGCGCCTCATGAGCGTCGACAGCAACGTGAAGCTGATGATCCTGCTCACCGACGGCCGGCCGTACGACAGCGACACCTATCAGGACAACGCCTACGCCCAGGCCGACACCCAGATGGCCCTGCGCGAGGCCCGTCGCGAGAAGATCCACCTCTTCTGCGTCACCGTCGACCAGGAGGGCGCGGACTACCTGCCGCAGATGTACTCAGACGCCAACTTCGTGGTGATCGACGATGTCCGCACGCTGCCGCAGAAATTGCCTCAACTTTAC
>JAGWYY010000093.1 GCA_018969105.1 Acidobacteriota bacterium
CATCTGCCTCGGGCTGCAGCTCCTGTTCGACGAGAGCGAGGAGAGCCCCGGCGTGCCGGGCCTCGGTCTCGTTCCCGGGGCCGTGCGCCGACTGCGCACCGACCGCAAGGTGCCGCACATCGGCTGGAGCGAGGTGGACTGGCGCGAGGGCGCCGTGTTCGCGCCGCGCGATGGCGGCCCGGCCGACCGCACCTACTACTTCGTGCACTCCTACGCGTGCGAGCCCGCGGACGCCGACGACGTGCTGGGCACCGCCGAGCACGGGGTGGGCTTCGTGGCCGCCGCAGGCCGGGGGTCGGTGGCCGGGGTGCAGTTCCACCCCGAGAAGTCGAGCGCTGCAGGTCTCGCCCTGCTCGGCAGGTGGCTCGAGGGCGTGCCGGTGCGCGAGGGGGCAGCTGCGTGATCGAGCTCTACCCGGCGATCGACCTGCGCGACGGCATGGCCGTGCGCCTCGTGCAGGGCGACTTCGAGCGCTCCACGGTGTTCAACGAGGATCCCGTGGCCCAGGCACAGGAGTTCGCGCGCGAGGGGGCCACCAACCTGCACGTCGTCGACCTCGACGGGGCGTTGCAGGGGAACCCCATGCACGCGCCGATCATCGCGCAGCTGGCGGCCACGTTCCCCGGCACGGTGCAGCTGGGCGGCGGGCTGCGCGACAAGCCTGCCGTGGAGACCGCCATGGCCACCGGCGTGGATCGGGTGGTGGTGGGCACGGCGGTGATCGAGGACGAGGAGTTCCTGCGCTGGGCCACGGGACGGCTCGGCGACCGCCTGGTGGTGGCCCTGGATGCCCGCGATGGGCGCGTTGCCACCCACGGCTGGACGCAGGTGTCGGATCGCACCGCGGTGGACGTGGCCGCCGACCTCGTGCGCACGGGCGTGCGTCACCTGCTTTACACGGACATCGGGCGGGACGGCACGCTGGGCGGCCCGAACCTCGAGGCCCTGCGGAAGCTCTCGCACGCGGCCCCGCCGCTCACCATCCTGGCCTCGGGCGGGATCTCGTCGCTCGACGACCTCGTGGCCCTGGCCGAGCTGAACCTGCCCAACATCCGGGGGGTCATCGTGGGGCGTGCCCTCTACGAGGGCAGGTTCACGGTGGCCGATGCCATCGCCACGCTGGCGGCCGCGCGCGCATGATCCGGGTGATCCCCTGCCTGGACGTCGACCGCGGTCGCGTCGTGAAGGGGGTCAACTTCGTGGACATCCGCGATGCCGGCGACCCCGTGGAGCTCGCGGCGCGCTACGACGCCGAGGGCGCCGATGAGCTCGTGTTCCTCGACATCACCGCCACCCACGAGGAGCGCGACACGATCATCCACCTGGTGGAGCGCACCGCCGAGGAGGTGTTCATCCCCTTCACCATCGGCGGGGGCCTGCGCACCGAGGAGGACATCCGCGCGGTGCTCGCGGCGGGAGCCGACAAGGTGTCCCTCAACTCGGCTGCCGTGCGGGACCCCGACCTCGTGGAGCGCGCGGCGCTCAGGTTCGGCGACCAGTGCATCGTGGTGGCCATCGACGCCAAGCGGCGGGTCGACGGCTCGGGCTGGGAGGTCTATCTCGCGGGTGGGCGCACGGAGACCGGCATCGAGGCCGTGGCATGGGCCGCCGAGGCCGCGCGTCGCGGGGCGGGGGAGCTGCTGGTCACGAGCATGGACCGCGATGGCACGCAGGTGGGCTTCGACACCGACCTGCTCGCCGCCATCTCCGACGCGGCCCCGGTGCCGGTGATCGCCTCGGGCGGAGCGGGCACGCTCGAGCACTTCGCCGAGGCCGTGACCGTGGGGCACGCCGATGCCGTGCTCGCGGCCTCGGTGTTCCACGATGGGGTGTATACGGTTGGCGACGTCAAGGCCGCGATGGCACGCGACGGCGTGCCCGTGAGGAGGTAGCGATGTCGCGACGTGCCGTGCGCACGGAGGAGGCCCCGGCCCCGGTGGCGGGAGCGCCCTACAGCCAGGCGATCGCTGCCTCGGGAGGGGAGACCGTGTGGGTGTCCGGCCAGGTGCCCCTCACCCCCGCGGGCGAGCTCGCCGCCGACGATGTCGCCGGCCAGACGCGGCAGTGCCTCGCGAACGTGGCGGCGATCCTCCGCGCCGCCGGAGGCACGATGGACGACGTGGTGAAGACGACGGTCTTCATGACCGACCTGGGGCAGTTCGGCGCGATGAACGCGGTCTACGCCGAGGCGTTCGGGGACGTGCCTCCCGCACGGGCGACGATCGGCGTGGCCGCGCTTCCCGCCGGCGCGTCGGTGGAGATCGAGGCCGTGGCCGTGATCGGGGCTACTCGGTGAAGAAGCGGCGCTCGATCAGCACCTCGACGGCCATGCGGTCGAGGTAGACGGGGGACTCGCTGATGGGGCGCTCGGAATTCGCGGGGTCCGCCGCCCACGCGCGCACCTCGCCCTGGATCCGGTCGGACGCGGCCTGCAGCTCGTCGAGCGTGCAGGGCTCCCACCGCGCGATGGCGTCCGCCAGCCCGTCGAGCGCGATGGGCGCGGAGGCATCGAGGTTACGGGCGACGTGATCTCCCACGACGCCGATGCTATCGCGGTGGGTGCCCGGGCCGCGGCCGATCCGGTGCTGTCGCGCATCGCCTGGCCGGACGACTCCCCCCGCGTGTGCCTCGTGGGCGGCGCGGTGCGCGACGCCCTGCTCGGCGTGGTGCACGGGCCGGACGTCGACCTCGTGGTGGAGGGGGACGCCATCGCGCTCGCGACGGCGGTGGGGCACCAGCTCGGCGGCCAGGTGATCGCCCACGCGCGCTTCGGCACCGCCCGCATCCAGCTCGCGCATGGCCGGCACCTCGACCTGGTGACGGCGCGGCGGGAGACCTACGCCAAGCCGGGCGCGCTGCCGGATGTGGAGCCCGGCGACCTGTCGGACGACCTCGCGCGACGCGACTTCACGGTGAACGCCATCGCGTACGTGCTGCATGGCGAGGGCGCCGGCGGCATCATCGATCCCCATGACGGCCGCGCCGACATCGCGGCCGAGCGCATCCGCACCCTGCGCCCCGGCGCCTTCCACGAGGACCCCAGTCGGGTGGTGCGGGCGCTGCGCTACGCCGCGCGCCTCGGGTTCCGGATGGAGGAGTCCACTGAGGCCGAGGCCCGCGCTGCCGCTCTCGCGGTCGACCTCGGGAGCAGCCGCGTGGCCGACGAGGCGTCGCGGCTGCTGGCCGAGGACTCCGCCGCCGTGGCCCTCGCCATGGCCGCCGCCTTGGGCGTGACGTGGATCGACCCCGATCCCCGGCGCGACGACCGGCTGGCGGCCCTCGTGGGCGCGCTCGCGCAGCCCGGGGCCCCGGCACCCGCGCCCTGGGCACTGCGCCTCGGCCTGGGGGTCGTGCCGGATGCCGCGCGCATGGCGTCCCTGCCCGCGTGGGCCCGCGCCCTGGCGGCCGAGGTGCGCGCCGGGCTCGAGCGCGCGCCCGAGCTGCAGGGGGACCCTGTGCCGTCGTCGGTTGACGCCATGCTGGGCCAGATGCCGGGTGCCGCGCAGGTGGGGGCACTCGTGGGGGGAGCAGGCGTGGTGGCGGAGTGGTGGGCGCAGTGGCGCGACATGGCGCCCGAGGTGACCGGCAGCGACCTCGTGGCGGCGGGAGTGCCCCCGGGCCCGGCGATCGGCCGCGCACTGCGCGCCGTGCGGGCGGCCATGCTCGATGGACGGGTGGACGGCCGGGGGGAGCAGATGGCCCTGGCCCTGGCCGAGGCGGGGAGCTACCGCTGAGCGCCCCGGGCGTGATCGCGGTGGATACCGGTCCGGGGCCGGTCGAGGCCGCCTTCAGCACGCGCCTCGGGGGCACGAGCACCGGCGCGTTCGCCTCGCTGAACGTGGGGGCCACGACCGGAGACCACCCCGATGCCGTGCGCGCCAATCGCGAGGCGCTGGCGGGCGCGCTGGGCTTCGACGCCGCCCGGGCGGCCTGCCTCACGCAGGTGCATGGAGCGGATGTGGTGGCGCTGGGCGCCGGAGGAGGGGAGGGGACCTACTGCGGCTCGCTGGAGGGGGTGGGGGAGTTCGACGCCGCCATCACCCGCGAGCCCGGCGTGGCGCTGCTCGCGATGGGCGCCGACTGCCCGGTGATCGTCCTCTGGAACGGGCCCGGTGACGTGGTGGCCGCCGTGCACGCCGGGTGGCGGGGCATCATGGCGGGCGTGATCCCGTCCGCCATCGAGGCAATGGGGTGCGACCCGGGCGCCCTTCAGGCGGCGGTGGGCCCGCACGTGGGGCCGTGCTGCTACCCCGTGGACGACTCCCTTCGCGATGCCATGGCCCGGGCACACGGTGCCGACGTGGTGCGTGGGGACGCCGTGGACCTCGGCATCGCGTGCCGGCGGGCGCTGGAGGCCGCGGGGGTTCCCGCCGCGCGCATTGCGACGGTGGATGCCTGCACCTCGTGCGATGCCGAGCGCTTCTTCTCGTACCGTCGCGATGGGGCTGCCACCGGACGGCAGGCCGCGGTGATCTGGATCGGCGGAGCCGCGTGAGGATCGGCGGTGCCGCGTGATCGACGCCGCCAGGCTGCGCGCCGCGCTTGACCTGGCCCGCGAGGCGATGGACGCCGCCTGCCGGGCATCCGGCCGGCCCGCCGGGAGCGCCGAGCTGGTGCTCGCGGGCAAGTACGTGACCGCCGAGGAGGCCCCGGCGCTGGTGGAGGCGGGCGTCACGGTGGTCGGCGAGAACCGCCTGCAGGACCTGCAGGCGAAGCAGGACGTGCTCGGTGACGCCGTCACGTTCGACTTCATCGGGCACCTGCAGGGGCGCAAGGTGAAGGACGTCCTCCCGCGCGTGCGCCTCATCCACTCGGTGGACCGCGACTCGCTGATCGACGAGATCGGGCGCAGGGCCGCATCGACGCCCCGCGTGCTGCTGCAGGTGAACCTCGCAGGCGAGGAGAGCAAGGGTGGCTTCGCGCCGGATGCCATGGATCGGGCGATGGAGCGGGCCTCCGAGGCCGGCGTGGTGGTGGGCGGTCTCATGGCCCTGCCGCCGTTCGCGACCGACCCGGAGGCCTCCCGTCCGTGGTTCGAGCGGCTGCGTGACCTGCGCGACGGCCTGGCCCGGCGGTGGGCGCCCGAGCACGACCTGCGGGATCTCTCGATGGGCACATCGCAGGATTTCGTCGTTGCCGTGGAGGCTGGCGCTACGATGGTGCGCGTCGGACGTGGAATCGTCGATTCGACCCGGATGGAGCAGCCGTAGATGTCGCTGAACGATTACTGGCAGAAGACGCTCGCGTACTTCGGCATGGCCGGCGACGGCTATGACGACTACGACGATTACGACGACTACGACGAGCACCACGATCGCGAGACCAACGCACGGGTGCGCGAGGACGACTCGCGCGACGATCGCGGCGGGCGCGACCGCGGCTCGCGGCGCTCGTACTCATCACGCGGCGACGACTTCGACGACATCTACTCCGACCCCGGCGTGCCGTCGCCCTCGCGCAACCTTCGCCCGGTGGGCGGTTCCGGTGGTACGGGCGGGGGACGATCCTCGCGCGGCGTCGAGGTGTCGCTCATCATCCCGCGCAGCTTCAACGACGCGCAGGACATCGCCGACAAGTTCAAGCGGTCGATCCCGGTGATCCTCAACCTGCAGACCACCGACACGGACCTGTCGAAGCGCCTCATCGACTTCGGCAGCGGCCTCACCTACGCCCTCGACGGGGGCATGTCCCGCATCGCCGACAAGGTGTTCCTCCTCACCCCGAGGAACGTCGAGGTCTCGGCGGAGGAGCGGGCGCGCCTGCTCGAGAAGGGCTTCTTCAACCAGTACTGATCCCGTGAGCCGCTCTGCCCCCGCCATCGGCGTCGTGGGCGTGGGCGCCATGGGCGGCGCCATGGCGGCCGGCCTGGCGCCTCACGCGCGCGTGGTCGTCGAGGACCTCATGCCGGGCCGCGCCGATGAGGTGGCGGCCGAGCACGGCGTGGAGAGCGGCGACGCCGCCGCCTGCGACATCGTCGTGATGGCCGTGAAGCCCCAGGACCTCGCCGAGGTGCTGGCCGACGTCGCGCCGCGCATGCGCGATGGGGCGGTGCTCGCCTCGGTGGCTGCCGGCTGGCCCACCGAGCGCCTCGCGGACGCGGCCCCGGGTCACCCGGTGGTTCGGCTCATGCCGAACCTCGCGGTGGCCCATGGCGCGGGCGTCGTCGTCATGGCCTCGCGTGGGCTCGATGCCGCGGGGCAGGCCGAGGTGCGTGCCCTGCTCGACCCCCTCGGCGCAGTGGTGGTGCTCGACGAGGACCTCTTCCCGGCTGCCACCGCGATCGGCGGCAGCGGGCCCGGCTTCGTGGCCTACCTCGCGGCAGCGCTCGAGCGCGCGGCGATCGCCGAGGGGCTGCCCGCTGCCGAGGCCCGGGCCATGGTGCAGGGCGTTCTCGCCGGCACGGCGGCGCTGCTCGCCGACGGCCTCGACCCGGCCGAGCTGCAGGCCCGCGTCACATCGCCCGAGGGCACCACCGCCGCCGGCGTGGCGGCCATGGACGAGCGCGCAGCCGATCAGGCCGTGGCGGCGGCCGTGCGCGCCGCGGCCGCCCGCGCGGCCGAGCTCTAGGGCACCCATGACCCTGGTCATCGACTACGTGAACGCCGTGTTCACGGTGTTCCTCGTGGTGATGATCATCCGCATCCTGCTGTCGTGGGTACCGGCGGCGCCCACGGGGCGGGTCACGGGCGCGCTGTGGCGCTTCTTCCACGAGAGCACCGACTGGTACCTCCGGCCCTTCCGGAGGGTCATCCCGCCGCTCGGCATGTTCGACCTCTCGCCGATCGTGGCCCTCATCGTGCTCTACGTCATCAACGCCGTGGTGGTGCGCGTGCTGGAGCTCTTCTGAGCGGCGGGGCGGCCCCGGAGTGGGTCACGCGCCGC
>JAGWYY010000094.1 GCA_018969105.1 Acidobacteriota bacterium
GGTTAAGTGCCTGACACCGGGGTGGCTACTCCACGCTCGGGGTGGAGTCGCCGCCCTCTTCCAGCGCGGCGGCCTCCTCGGCTGCCTTGCGGGCCGCCGACTTGCCCAGCCGCCACGCGCCGTAGCAGAGGAACAGCCCGATCACGAGATAGGGCAGGCCGAACAGCAGGTTGTTGTCCCCGAGGAACAGCAGGAACACGATGCCGCCGACCACGAAGATCAGGCCGAGCAGCCACGTGAAGAAGACGCCGCTTGCGGTGTTCACGAGGCGCCCTCCCCGAAGTGCACCTCGATGGCATCGACGATGCGCGGGGCGAGCTCGGACCAGTCCGCGGCGTCGGTCTTCGTGACGCTCACGAAGTTTGCCGTGGCGAACACGTTGGTCACGTCGCCCAGCGCGAAGATGGCGGCGCCCAGGGGGGATGCCGCCGGGTCGCTGCCGTCCTTGAAGGTCTCGGCGCCACCGCCCGTGGAGGGGCGGTCGAGCGTGAACTTCACGGCGTTCGGGTTGGGAGTGGGCTCGGGAGAGACCTGCACCGCATGCACCTTCCGGGGTCGCTTGACGCCCCAAGACTAGGCGGGTCGGCCCCCCGAGTGGTTGGTACGGTCCTCGGCATGAGCAACGACGCCGAACGCCAGCGCCTCGCCGCGCTCCTCGCCGAGCGGGCGCTCTTCCGTGAGTCGGTGGTGCTGGCCTCGGGCCGGCGCTCCGACTACTACCTCGACGTGCGGCAGGTGCTGCTCGATCCCGAGGGCGCATACCTCGCCGGCCGGCTGTCGTATCCGGTGCTCGCCGCCTCCGGCGCCCGTGCCGTGGGCGGCCTCACGCTGGGCGCCGACCCGCTCGTGTGCGCGGTGAGCGCCGCGGCTTTTGCCGACGGCACGCATTGGACGGGCTTCTTCGTGCGCAAGGAGGCCAAGAAGCACGGCCTGCAGCACTGGATCGAGGGCCCCTTCGTGGAGGAGGGCACGCCTGTGGCGATCGTGGATGACGTGCTCACGAGCGGCGGGTCGATGCTCACCGCGCTCGAGCGCGCCCGCGCCGCCGGCGCCGAGGTGGTGTCGGCCCTCGTGGTGGTGGACCGCCAGGAGGATGGCGGCCGCGAGAAGGTGGAGGCCGAGCTCGGTGGCGCCCCGCTCCACGCCCTGTTCACCGCGCAGGAGCTGCTCGCCCTCTGACCCCTGATGCCCCCCTCGTGCTGCGCGTGGCCGGCCCCCTCGCCGAGGTGGCCGACGCGTCCGGCACGCGGGAGGTGCGCCTGGCGCCGCGCCTGCCCGGCGGCCCGCCGGTGGCCGGCGATCGCGTGGTGGTGGATGACGCCGGCACGCAGGGGATCATCCGCGAGATCCTCCCGCGCCGCACCGTGCTCGAGCGCATCGGCAGCGGTGGCCGCGTGCGCGCGGTGGTGGCCAACGCCGACCTGCTCGTGGTGGTGGCGGCCGTGGCCGATCCGCCGCTCGTGCCGCGCCTCATCGATCGCTACGCGGTGGCTGCCGTGGCCGGCGGCCTCGACCTCGCCGTGGTGCTCACCAAGCATGATCTGCCCCACGACGCCGACGAGGTGGCGGCGGTGGTGGCACGCCAGCGCGCCGCGGGCCACGAGGTGCTCATGGGGTCGGCGCTCGATCCCGCGCTGGCCGGCCAGGTGCGCGATCTCATCGACGGGCGCATCGCGGCCCTCGCGGGCCACTCGGGCGTGGGGAAGTCCACGCTCACCAGCGCGCTCACGGGCGTGGAGCGCGCGGTGGGGGAGGTGTCCGACCGCCTCCGCAGCGGTCGCCACACCACCACCGACCCCCGGCTCATCCCCATGCCCGGGGGCGGCGCGGTGGTGGACACCGCCGGCGTGCGGTCGTTCTGGCTGCCGCCCATGGGCCCGGCGCAGATCGCCGCGGGCTTCCCCGACATCGTCGATGCGGCCACGCGGTGCCGGTTCCCCGACTGCCGTCACATGGGCGATGCCGGGTGCGCGGCCGTGGAGGAGGTCGATCCCGAGCGCCTGGCGTCGTACCGCGCGCTGGTGGAGGCGGCGGAATCGGCGGAGAAATTCGCGCGAGGCCGCGATTAGTTACGTATGATGCGAACTGTCGCCCGTCCGGGCACGTGAATCCCCTAACGCGACGCCGCGCAGAGGTATGACATGAGCACCAAGAAGACCGGCTGGGAGGACCTCGACAAGTGGGTCGGTGACGGTGGCGGAAGCGCCTCCGACGCCCCCGCGGGTGGGAAGACCACCGGCTGGGAGGCCCTCGACAAGTGGGTCGGCGGCGGAGCCCCGCCCGAGGGCGTTCCCGCCACGGGCGAGAAGAAGACCGGCTGGGAGGCCCTCGACAAGTGGGTGGGTCCCGATGGCGCCCCCACCGAGGCCGGCGTCGCCGGTTCCAGCGCCCCCGGCGGCACGAGCTCGGGCGGCGGCTTCATGGGCTGGCTCAAGCGCCTCTTCGGCGGTAAGTAACGCCGACGCCATGCGGGTAGGATCCTCCGGGTAAGCCACCAGGGGGATTCCGCATGGCGTCCGGCGACGCGTCCATCAGCAGCATCGAGAAGATCCTCGGCAAGGACGCCAAGGGCCTGCTCGAGCACCGGTGCAAGACCATCCCGGCCTCGCGCATCAGCGCACCGGGCCCGGACTTCATCGATCGCGTCGTCACCAACAGCGACCGCTCCATCCCGGTGCTCCGCTCGCTGCAGCAGATGTTCGATCACGGCCGCCTCGGCGGCACGGGCTACCTGTCCATCCTCCCCGTCGACCAGGGCATCGAGCACTCCGCCGGAGCGTCGTTCGCCAAGAACCCCGCCTACTTCGACCCGGCCAACATCGTGGAGCTCGCCATCGAGGGCGGCTGCAACGCGGTGGCCACCACGTCGGGCGTGCTGGGGTCGGTGGCGCGCAAGTACGCGCACAAGATCCCCTTCATGCTCAAGATCAATCACAACGAGTTCCTCACCTACCCGAACGCCTTCGACCAGATCATGTTCGCGTCGGTGGAGCAGGCCCGGGACATGGGCTGCGTGGCCGTGGGCGCCACCATCTACTTCGGGTCGGACGAGAGCAAGCGGCAGATCCAGGAGGTCGCGCAGGCCTTCGAGATCGCGCACGAGCTCGGCATGGCCACGGTGCTCTGGTGCTACCTGCGCAACCCGGCCTTCAAGACCGCCGACGAGGACTTCCACACGGCCGCCGACCTCACGGGCCAGGCCAACCACCTGGGCGTCACCATCCAGGCCGACATCATCAAGCAGAAGGCCCCCGACACCGCGGCCCCCGGCTTCGACACCCTGAAGTTCGGCAAGACCGACCCGCGCATGTACTCCAAGCTGATGACCGACAACCCCATCGACATGACGCGCTACCAGGTGGCGCACTGCTACATGGGGCGCATCCCGCTCATCAACTCCGGCGGGGCCTCCGGCTCGAACGACCTGCACGACGCCGTGTACACCGCGGTGGTGAACAAGCGCGCGGGCGGTGCGGGGCTCATCAGCGGCCGCAAGGCCTTCCAGCGTCCGATGAAGGAGGGCGTGGGCCTGCTCAACGCCATCCAGGACGTCTACCTCTGCGAGGAAATCGGCCTGGCGTAGGCACGATGTCGTGACCGCCATCACTTGGAGCGGCTGGGCCGCCCGGGTATGGTCGGGTCATGGCACGGGTGAGGCATGAACGATCGGCTGGCGGGGTGCTGCTGGTCCCTGTCGGGGATCACATCCTCGTGCCCCTGATCACCGTGCCCGGCAGCGAGGTGGTGGGCCTCCCCAAGGGGCGCATCGAGCGCGGGGAGACCGCCGTGGAGGCCGCCGTGCGCGAGATGCACGAGGAGACCGGGCTCACCGGAATGGCCCTCGAGCCGCTCGGCACCATCTCGTACCGCTTCTGGGCCCACGCCGAGAAGAGCCGCGTCAACAAGAGCGTCGACTTCTTCCTCATGCTCTACCACGCCGGCTCGCGGGCGCGGTACCGGCCCGACGAGGTGGAGGACGTCCACCTGGTGCCGCTGGCCGATGCCGAGGCCGAGCTCACCCACGACGGCGAGAAGGCCATCATCCGCGCCGCCCGCCGCCGCGTGCGCGATCTCAGCGCCGGCGGCTTCCTCGCCGTGCCCGATCCCCTGGCGCGCGACCGCCTCATCGCGGCGGCCGTGTAGCCGGTGTTCGCACTCAACTTCTACTCCCCGTTGTTCATCGACCAGCTGCGCAAGGGGCGCAAGACGGCCACGATCCGCCTGGGCGACAAGCGCCGCAAGTACGAGCGCGGCCAGCTGGTGTGGGTGACCGTCGGCCACCGGCATGGTCCGCGCCAGCGGCTCTTCACGGCGATCATCGACGAGGTCACCTACAAGCGCGTGGGCGACCTCACGCAGCGCGAGATTGAGCGCGACAACCCCGAGTTCCGCCTCGTCGAGGACACCATGCAGTTCCTCACGCACATCTACTCGCGTGAGATCACCGAGGATGACGAGGTGACGGTGGTGCACTTCAGCGAGGTCATCGAGTTCCCGCCGCTCGACTGACCCGCACGGTCCTGCATGCCGACTGGAGCATGCGACCAGCCGCCCGTTGGGTTGCGCGGGCAGACGATCGGGGAGATGGCTGGGCCCTTGCCGCGCCGGAACCGTGGGATCCGTCGCGGCACTTCGCGCTCATCCTCGAACCCGGTGACGGCGCGCTGGTCGCGGGCTTCGACGTGCCGCTGGGGGTGCCCGTGGAGTGGGCGCGCCGCGCAGGCGTGGGGTCGTTCCGCGAGCTGCTCGGCATCATCGCCGATGCCGCGTGGCCGGAGTTCCTGCAGCCGGCGGAGTCGGCGGAGCAGATCGCGCCGCATCGGCCGTTCTACCCGCGCGCGCCCGGCGGCACCCGCCGCGAGCACCTTGTGCGCGGGCTCGGGCTCCACTCGGCCGACCAGCTGCTTCGCACGTGCGACCGCCCGGTGCCCGGGGTCATCGGCGCCGCCGCCCCGGTGTTCTGGCTCGTCGGCGCCCAGCAGGTGGGGAAGGCCGCCATCAGCGCGTGGCGCGATGTGGTGGTGCCAGCCGTGGCGCACCCCCACGTGGGCCTCTGGCCGTTCGACGGGCGCCTCGGCGACCTGCTGGCCCCGGGCCGCGCGGTGCTCTGCGAGTGCTATCCGCGCGCGGCGTACGAATGGCCCCTGGGCTTCCCGCGCACCGGCTGGAGCAAGCGGAGGCAGTCCGACCGCCAGGCACGCTCCCGTGAGGCCATGGAGTGGCTGCAGGCGTCGGGGCTGCCGGTGCGCCTCGACCCCGGCATGGCCGCGGCGTTCGCCGATGGCTTCGGCCCCGCGGCATCGGGCGAGGATCCCTTCGATGCCGCCATGGGCGCCCTGCAGCTCATCGCCGTGCTCGAGGGGCGCGTGCCACCCGGCCCCGACCCGTCGCTTCCCGACGATCAGCTCGCGGTGGAGGGGTGGATCATCGGTCGCCCCCCGCAGGGCTAGCCGGTGCCGAGCGTGGTGACCGTCATCGAGATGCCCGTGGCATTCACCGCCACGTTGCACGGGCTGTCCTCGGTGAGGCGCAGGCGCACCTGGTAGGTGCCGGGAACGAGGTCGACGGGACCATTCACGTCGGCGGCCACCCCGAAGATGCTCATGAGGGCCTTCGTCGTGGGCGCATCCATCATCGGACCTGACGTCACGGATGCCGCGCTGACCCCGCCACTCCAGACCTCCGCCGAGATCTGGATGGGCACGGACCCCGCGGCCACCACCTGGGCCGTCGCCCCGATCTGCAGGCGGCTCGTCGTGGGGAGGGTCAGGTTCTGGCTCAAGATGTCAGCTGGAGTGCAATTGGAAATACCGGCGCTGGACGCGGTCCACGTCCGCCCCGAGGTGGGCCCCGCCGGCCCGGTCGCCCCGGTCGCCCCCTGGGCACCCGCGGCCCCCGTGGCGCCCGCCGGACCCGCGGGCCCCTGCGGCCCTGCCGCCCCCGTCGGTCCCGTGGCGCCGGTGGCGCCCACCTCGCCCTCGTAGCCGCGGGGACCGCGCGGCAGCTGGCCCTTCTTGAAGTCCACCGCCAGCAGGGTGCCGTTCCTCACCTTCTTGGAGGTGACCGCGGCGTTCTTCAACTGGGCGGTGCCCACCGAGTTCGCGGGCAGGGCCACCACGGCGTAGCCGACCCCGCCCAGGGCCACGGCGAGGGCGATGAGTGCGACCACCATCGAGGGGGTGATCCAAGCTGTGGGGCGGTACCGGCGCATCGAGAGGGAGGGTCGATTCCCTCAGGACTGTACTCAGTGCACTTCGCAGGCGCCACGGTCCGCGCGGCCCGTGGCGCCTGCGCGCCCCGCCGATCAGCTGGGCTGCGGCACGATCCTGATGTACGGCTTGGGCTCCTCCCAGCCGTCGGGCCAGATCTCCTTGGCCTCGTCGTTGCTCACCGTGCCGGCGATGATCACCTTGTCGCCCTGCTGCCACTGGGCGGGGGTGGCCACGCGGTGCTGCGCCGTGAGCTGCAGGGAGTCGATGACCCGGATGACCTCGTCGAAGTTGCGGCCGGTGGTCATGGGGTAGACCAGCAGCAGCTTGAGCTTCTTGTCGGGGCCGATCACGAACACGTTGCGCACCGTCTGGTTGTCGGCGGGCGTGCGCACCAGCGGGTCGCCCTCCACGTCGGCCTC
>JAGWYY010000095.1 GCA_018969105.1 Acidobacteriota bacterium
GTGCGGTTCACGCAGCGCGACGGCGAGGTGTATGCCCACGTGCTCGACATGCCCGAGCGCAGCTTCGGCATCCGCGGCGTGGACGCCACGGGCGTGAGCGGCGTGCGCATGCTCGGCCTCGACGCGCCGGTGGAGTGGACCGTCGACGCGGGCATGCTGCGCGTGACGCTGCCCGAGAGCCTGCCGGTGTCCCCCGCACACGTGCTCGCCCTGGGCACAGGGGCGCGCCCCGCCTCGTAGCCGGGCGTCAGAGACCCGTGGAGAGCATGCCCGCGCCCGCGCCTGCCTTGCCGCTCTCCGCCCGGATGGCCAGGCGCAGCGCGAGCAACAGCACGATGTCCACGAGCAGGCCGGCGAGGGCCGTGGACGGCTGCGTGTAGAAGGCGAACACCTCGCCGATGAGGATGTCCACCAGCACTGCGCGCTCGAACCACCGATACGCCGCCTGGCGCGTGCGCCTCAATGCCACCAGCCCGATGATCACCAGCACCGCTGCCACCACGGCGGCCCCGGTCTGGATCCACTCGGGCACGGTGATGGTGCCGGGCTCCGCGAGGGCGATACCCGCAAACGCCAGCGAGGCCATCGCGCTGAATGCGAACACCACGATGAGCCCCGGGGCGAACCACCGACGGGCCGCAAGGCGCACGTATGAGCGATCGGCGCGCAGGCGCAGGCGCTGCCAGCGGGTGGGCGGGGCCGTCAGGGTGGCGTCGGCCTGCTGCACGGCCGCGGTGAGCACCGGCACGAGCGGGTCGCGCGGGTCGGCCACCCGCAGCAGCGCCAGGCACTCGCGCCGGGCGTCGCCCGCGGCCGGGTCGGTGACGGCCTGGTCGTACAGCCACATGGCATTGGCCAGTGCCGTGCGCGCGTCGATGGTGATGCGCCGGCGCACCACGGCGAGCACCAGCGCGATGGTCACGAAGATGACGTAGATCATCGCCACGGCCGGCTCGAAGAAGTAGTTCACGTCCGACGTGACGAACTTGCCGATCTCGTCGATGAAGAACCCGAACCCGACGCCCGCGAGGAAGGCCCCGAGGCGCAGCGCCGGACGCCCCAGGCGCAGCACCATGGTGAGAACGCCCACCAGCATGAGCAGTCCGCCCCAGAGGACGTGGGCGATGTGCAGCCCGCCGCCGCCGATCTGCGGGTACCCCGTGGCCGAGAGGTAGGCGCGGATGATGATGACGGTGACCACCGCGGACACCAGGAAGGTCTCGGCGAGGGGCACGCCATCCACCCGCGAGAGCATGAAGCGCCGTCGCGGTTGCCGCTGCGGCAGTGATGCGGAACTGCTGATGACGGCCTCCGACGTGGGCGCGGGGTGGATGGGCGGGCCCGGTGCGGGCAGTGCGGGTGCGGCGGGTGGTGCCGCCCGAGTGTACGGCCCGGCTCCGCGACCGCTCGCGCGCGCGACGGGCACGGCCGCCGCGCGCAAGCGCGCACGTTCCGTCGCAACCACCACCGTGGCGCGGTCACATGTTTGGGTCGCTTTACGCCCGCCCTCACAGTTCCCACATCCGCGCATCTCATCGTGTGTGCCGCACCGCACGTCGTCAGATCGGAGATCAGGATGTCCCCCATCAACTCGCGCACCGCACGTCGCCTGGCCGTGGGCCTCGCATGCGCGGGCGCCCTTGCCGCAGCCTCGGGCGCGAGCGCCCTCACCGGCCCGCTCGCGACCAGCGGATCGCGAATCGTGAACGCGTCGGGCAGCGAGGTGGTGCTGCAGGGCGTGAACTGGTTCGGCTTCGAGACCGCCAACCACGCACCGCACGGCCTCTGGACCCGCGACTACCGCGACATGCTCGCGCAGATCAAGGCGCAGGGGTTCAACGTGATCCGCCTGCCGTTCTCGCTGCAGGCGCTGCGGTCCAGCACCACGTCGGGCATCGACTACGGCGGGGGCCGCAACGCCGCGCTGCAGGGCAAGACCCCCTTGCAGGTGATGGACGAGATCATCGCCGAGGCCGGTAGGCAGGGGCTCGGGATCATCCTCGACAACCACTCCGGCGCCGACGACAGCTTCATGTCGCCGCTCTGGTACGGCACCGGCGGGTTCACCGAGGACGACTGGGTGTCCACCTGGGAGATGCTGGCCACCCGCTACGCCGGCAACCGCACGGTGCTGGGCGCCGATCTGAAGAACGAGCCGCACGGGGAGGCCACCTGGGGCACCGGGCAGGCCAACGACTGGCGCCGCGCCGCCGAGCGCGCGGGCAATGCCGTGCTGGCCAAGGCACCGAGCTGGCTCGTGCTGGTGGAGGGCATCGAGGGTCCCGTGGCCGGCGGGCAGCAGCTCGACCGCCACTGGTGGGGCGGCAACCTCGAGGGCGTGCGCAACTACCCGGTGCGGCTGTCGGTGCCGAACCGGCTGGTGTACTCGCCGCATGAGTACGGCCCCGGCGTGTATGCCCAGCCGTGGTTCAGCAGCCCCGACATGTCGACGATCCTCGCCGACCGCTGGCAGAAGGGCTTCGGATACATCCACGAGGCCGGCACCGCGCCGATCCTCGTGGGCGAGTTCGGCGCGAAGAACGTGGGCACCGACACCGTGGAGGGCCGGTGGATCCGCCAGTTCGCCGACTACATGGCGCGCAAGGGCATGAGCTGGACCTTCTGGGCCTGGAACCCCAACTCGGGTGACACCGGCGGGGTGCTGCAGGACGACTGGCAGACGGTGAACACCGCGAAGATGTCGCTGCTCACCTCGCTGATCAACCGCGAGCCCATCAACTTCGCGCCGGGGACCTCCCCGGCGCCGAGCCCAACGCCGACGCCCACTCCGGCTCCCACGCCCAGCCCCACGCCGACACCAAGCCCAACGCCCACGCCGAGCCCCGCGCCCGGCGGCACGCCCACCGTGCGCTTCGCGGTGGACTCGCAGTGGAGCGGGGGCTCGTGCGGCAAGTTCGTCATCACCAACCCGGGCACCGCGGCCGTGGCGCCGACGGCGATCGGCTTCACCATCCCCACGGGCACCTCGGTGACCAGCACGTGGAACGGGTCGATCTCGGGCACCGGCACCAGCCGGTCGATCGCCCTGCCGTCGTGGGCACGGGTGCCCGCCGGCGGCAGCTACTCCGACACCGGACTCTGCCTGCAGGGCGCCGGCGTGCCGACGGCGATCACCGTGACCACCCCGGCAGGCACCACCGACCCGGGCACCGGCGTGCCGGGCACGAGCCCCGGCACGGGCACGCCCGCCCCGACGCCTGCGCCGACCCCGACGCCGGCCCCGACGCCCGCACCGGGCACCGGAAGCGCGCTGGTGGTGACGGTGAACCGCGACTCCACCTGGGACACCGGCCTGTGCCGCAGCGTGACGGTGCGCAACACCGGCACCACCGAGGTGAGCGGATGGCGCCTGGCGTTCACGCTTCCGACGAGCTCCGTCATCCGTGACTCGTGGAACGGCACCGTTGCTCGCAGTGGCCAGCAGGTGACAGTCACCCCGGCCTCGTGGGCGGCGCGCATCGCGCCGGGGGCGGCGGTGAGCTCCTTCGGCTTCTGCGCCTCGGGCACGGCGGAGCCGGCGGGCATGGCGGCTACGGCCGCGTAGGCGTCTGCCCCGGGGGCGGCGGGCGCATGCCCGCGGCCCCCGGGGGCGGCGAACCGGGGCCTCGTGGCGCGGCCTGCCGTGGCAGGGCTGCCTAGGCTCCGCACCGATGCCTCTCCCCGGGACACCCCGCACGTGAGCACCGCCTCCGCTGGCGCCGCGGGCGGATGCGCCGACAGCGCAGTGCCCCGCCGCGCCGGGCTGGTGCTGGTGGCGCTGATCATCAGCGCGCTGGTGTGCAACATCAACCTCGCCGTCGCGAACGTGGCGCTTCCCGACATCGGCCGGGCGCTCGACTCCACGCAGACCGCGCTCACCCTCATCGCGGTGGGATGCACCCTGGGGCTCGCGATGTCGGTGCTCTACCTGGGGGCCATCGGCGACCGCCACGGCCGCAAGCGACTGCTGCTGCTGGGGCTCTTCCTCACCATCCCGGCCAGCGCGATCAGCGCCTGGGCGCCCACCACCGAGGTGCTCATCGCCGGGCGCATCTTTACGGGCATCGCCGCCGGGATGGCCTACCCCACCACGCTGGCCCTCATCACGGCGCTCTGGGGCGAGGGCCCCAAGCGCGTGCGGGCGATCGCACTGTGGTCGGCCGTGAGCGCCGGTGGCGCCGTGGTGGGGCCCGTGCTCGCGGGCCTGCTGCTCGAGAGCTTCTGGTGGGGATCGGTGTTCCTCATCGCCGTGCCCCTCGCGGTGATCGGGTTCGTGCTCGTGCTCGTGGCGGTACCGGCCCACGTGAACGAATCGACCAAGCCGGTGGACCACTTCGGCGGCATCCTCTCGGTGGTGATGGTGGCCTGCCTCGTGCTGGGCATCGGCATCATCTCCGCGCCCGACAAGCTCACCGCCGCGCTGATCCTGCTGGCATCCGCCGCCGTGCTCATCGCCGTGTTCGCGTGGCATGAGCTGCGCGCGAGGAATCCCATCTACGACCTGCACTACGCCCGCAGGCGGCTGTTCTGGGTGCCGGCGGTGGCCGGGATGATCATCTTCGGGTCACTCGTGGGATCGATGTTCGTGGGCCAGCAATTCCTGCAGAACGTGCTGGGCTACTCCACCCTCGACGCCGGCACGGCGATCCTGCCGGCCGCCGTGGGCATGGTGCTGGTGGCTCCGCTGTCGGCGCGCCTGGTGGTGCGCATCGGATCGCGCGACACCATGCTGCTGGGCTACGCGTTCATCCTCCCCGCCTTCATCGTGATGCTCGTCACCTGGGATGAGGGCACCTCATACGCCTGGGTGGGCGTGGGGTACCTGCTGGTGGGCATCGGCGCGGGCCTGGCGCTGACCCCCGCCGCCCGGTCGCTCACGGGATCCGTGCCAGTGACCCGCGTGGGAATGGCGTCGGGTACCGCCGACCTGCAGCGCGACCTCGGCGGCTCGATCATGCAGGCATTGCTCGGTGCGCTGCTCACCATCGGCTACGCCACGGCGTTCACCAGCCAGATCGACGCCTCGCCGGCCGCCGACCAGGTGTCGCAGGCCACGCAGAACACCCTCACGCAGTCGTACTCCAGCGCCGCCACGCTGGCGGAGCGCTACCCCGAGTACTCCGACCAGATCATCAACGCCGCGCGCACGAGCTTCGTGGACGGCGCGAACTGGGCCTATGCGGCCGGTGGCATCGCGGTGATCGTCGGGGCGATCCTCGTGGCCGTGGTGTACCCGGGCGCCGCGGGCGAGAAGACGCTCATCGCCGAGTACGACACGGCCGACACCGCGGTGGACGAGGCCGCGCGGGCGACCCCGTCCACCGCAGGGGCCTAGCCCCTAGCCGTTCCAGCCGGCGGTCACCGTGGGGTTGCCCGCCTGACGCACGAGCGTGCGCAGGCCGCGGCCGTTCACGCCGATCACCTGGATGGTGCGCGGGCCGCCCTCCATGCCGCTGGAGAACAGGATGCGCTGGCCGTCGGCCGAGATGGCCACGGGGTCAGCGAGCACGCCCTTGCGCAGGATGCGCACCTTGCCGGTGGCGAGGGTGATGGTGCCGAGGTCCTCCTGGTCCTGGCCACCCACGCCGCCCACCAGCATGTTGCCCGCGGGGGCCCACGCCACGGCGAACGGACCCGTGGTGAGGCCCTTCGCCTTGTAGTTGGTGATGCGACGGGCGCCGGTGCCGTTGGGCTGCACGAGCCAGAGCTCGCTGTGCACGGTGCGCATGACCGACGGCCCCCCCTTCTCGCGCACGTTCGTCTGCTGCGCCGCCACGATGCCGGGCGCGCCCCACACGGGGCCCGCCGCCCGGGCGAGCACCTTCGTGCGCGCGGCGGAGTTGGCCACCGGTGCCGTGTAGAGCGTGGTGATGGCCCGCGACGAGTAGGTGCGCCAGGCGAACGCGATGCTGGCCGAATCGGGCGAGAACGCCACGCTGTAGTCCACGTAGTTGCCACGCGGGGCGATCCAGTCGGACACCGGCAGCGTGGCGCCGTTGGTAAGGGTGGCCGGCACCGCCACGAGGCCGAGGCCGTTGCCGGTGACGGTGTCGTTCGCCGCCACGGACTGCGTCTGGCATGCGAGCAGCAGCGAGTTCGGCGCCCAGATGGGCGTGCCGGCACACGCAGTGCCGATCGACACCGTGGCGCCGGATGCGAGGTCGGCGATCGACCCGTCGAAGCCCGTGGGCGACGACTGGCTGTATGACATGTAGGCCACCTTGGTGCCGTCGGGCGAGATCGCGGCGTCCATGGCGGGCGCGATCGCGCGCCCACCGCTGCCGTCGTCGCTCGCCACCATCAGGTAGCGCTGGGTGTTGATGTTGCGCGGCGTGGTGACGTACGCCATGGCCGCGCTGCCGACGGCCGGCACCGCGAGGGCTGCCGATCCCGCAGCGAGCGCGATGAGGGTCTTGCGGTTCATGGGGTTACCTCCGCCTGCGAGAAGGGTGGGTTCGCCCTCAACAGTACCCCCGCGCGCCCGTCCGGCGGCTCCACTCAGGTCGGACGGCGCGGGAGGGGCAGGAGGGCCTGCCCCTGCTCACGGATGAGCGCGAGGCGGTGAGCGGCACGCATCCCCGAGGCCAGGCGGCAAACCGGTACCGTCTCCATACCCGCTGTCCGAG
>JAGWYY010000096.1 GCA_018969105.1 Acidobacteriota bacterium
CGTGTAGGCCGAGCGGTACAGGGCCGCGATCGACTCCTTGGCCCCGTTCGCCCGCGCCCACGTGCCCATGTATCCGCCCGGCACCAGCACGGAGTTGACCTGGCGGGTCGGGGCCGTGGAGTTGGCGGGGCTCTCGAGCAGCCCGGTCTCGTTGACCATCAGGCCGTAGCTGGCCAGCACGGTCGGCGTGAGCACGCCGTCGACGTTCGAGTAGAGCGGCCGGCCGGTGGTGTTGGTGAGGATGCGCACGCTCTGGTCCACCAGCTTGGCGGGCGCGGCCTGGCCGCCCTTGCCCTTGCCGGAGATGAAGAGCGCGTACTGGCGCGAGGTGAACACCTTCGCCTTGTCGAGGCCGATCTGCCGCGCCAGGCGGTCGGCTGCCGCCTGGCCCAGGGGTGCGTTCACCTGTGCCGGCGCGGTCGCCTGGGTCGGGGCGAACCTCTCGTACTTGGGGGTGCCGGCATAGGGCTGATCGAATCCCGTCACGGCATTTGCGGTGGCGAGGGTGGGCACCAGCGCCACGGCCACGGTGGCTGCGGCAACGGCGACGACAGCGGAATTCCTCGACCTGCGGGTCACGGACTCACTCCTGGGGAGGTGCGCCAGCCGGGTGCCGGCGAGGGCCGCAAGCGTGCCACATGCCCGGCCGACCAACCAAGCCGCGCAGGTCGGCCAGACGCACGGGCGTTCGGCCCCGGACGAACGGTTAAGTGCCTGACACCGGGGTCAGGCGGAGAGCACGTCCCTCAGCGCCGCCAGCACGGTCGCGAGCTCGTCGCCGGTCACCACCAGCGGGGGCAGGAACCGCACGGTGCGGGCGCTGGTGTTGTTCACCAGGAACCCGCGCTCGAGCATGTCGCTCACCACCTGCGCACCGCGGTCGTCCGGAAGGTCGATGGCGCACATGAGCCCGCGGCCGCGGGCCTCGGCCGCCAGGCCGTCGTCCACCAGCCCCTGCAGGCCGGCGAGGAAGCACGCGCCCTCCTTGCGCACGTGATCCTGCAGGGCGGGGTCGTCCAGCACTCGCGCGGCCGCCAGCGCCGACGCGCACGCCAAGGGGCTGCCGGCGAAGGTGCTGCCGTGATCGCCCGGCTGGAAGGTGTCGTCCACGCCCGGTCGCGCGGTGACCGCCCCGATGGGGAAGCCGCCGCCCAGGCTCTTGGCCAGGCACATGACGTCGGGCGTGATGCCGACGTCCTGGTAGGCATACAGCGGCCCAGTGCGCGACATCCCGGTCTGGATCTCGTCCACGATCAGCAGCGCGCCGCTCTGGTCGGCCAGCTCGCGCGCGAGGCGCACGAAGTCGTCATCCAGCGGATACACCCCGCACTCGCCCTGCACGATCTCGATGGCGATCGCGCACGTGCGCTCGCTCACCGCGGCCCGCAGGGCGTCCTGGTCGTTGCGCGGCACGTACCGCGCGCCCGGCATGAGCGGCCGGAAGGCCTCCTGCTTGCCCGGCTGCCCGGTGAGCGCCAGCGCACCCATGGTGCGTCCGTGGAAGCCGTCCTCCAGCGACACGAACTCCGTGCGGTCGGGCCCGCCATGCTTGCGCGCCAGCTTGATGGCCGCCTCCGACGCCTCGGCACCCGAGTTGCAGAAGAACACCCGCCCGCCCATCGAGGTGTCGCGGATCCACTCCGCGAGCTCGATCATCGGGTCGGTGTAATAGAGGTTCGAGGTGTTGATGAGCACGCCGGCCTGCTCGCGAATGGCCGCCACCACGTCGGGGTGGCAGTGGCCGGCGTTGATCATCGAGATACCCGACATGCAGTCGAGGTAGCCGCGCCCTTCGGGGTCGAACAGCCACGCGCCCTCGCCCCGCACGAACTCGACCGGGTAGCGGCCGTAGTTGCGCATGAGCGCCGCCTGCTCGCGGGCGATGGTCTCCTCGCGGATCACCGGGCTACTCCGCGGTGACCATGGTGCCGAGGCCCTGCTCGGTGAACAGCTCCATGATCACCGAGTGCGGCACGCGGCCGTCCACCACCTGCGCGGCCTCCACCCCACCGCGGATCGCCGTGCGCACGGCCTCGAGCTTCGGGATCATCCCCTTGTCGACGGTGCCGGTAGCCATGAGGGCCTCGATGTCCGGCAGCGCGCACTTGGCGATGAGGGAATCCTTGTCGTCGAAGTCGTGGTACACGCCCTCGACGTCGGTGAGGAAGATCACCCGCCGCGCCCGCAGCGCCGCGGCCAGCGCGCCCGCCACGGTGTCGGCGTTGATGTTGTAGCTCTGGCCCTCGGAGTCGACGCCCACCGAGGCCACCACCGGCACGAAGTCGCCCAGCGCCTCGAGGATCTCCGGGTCGATGCGCTCCACCTCGCCCACGAACCCCAGGTCGCCGCTGTCGGATGTGGCCTTCCGCGCGCGGATGAGCGCGCCGTCGTCGCCCGAGAGCCCCGCGGCCTTGGCGCCCGCCACCTGCAGCTGCGCCACGATCTCCTTGTTGATCTTGCCGATGAGCACCATCTTCACCAGCTCCATGGTGGGCTCATCGGTCACCCGCAGGCCGTCCACGAAGTTGACATCCAGCCCCAGCCGGTCGGAGTAGGCCGAGATGTCCGGTCCGCCGCCGTGCACCACCACGGGATTCATCCCGACGAACTTGAGCAGCGCGATGTCGCGCGCGAACGACGCCTTGAGCTCGGGGTTGGTCATCGCCGCCCCGCCGTACTTCACCACCACGGTGGCGCCGGCGAACTGCCGGATATACGGCAGCGCCTCGAGCAGCACGGCAGCGCGTGCCTGCACGTCGGCCCGGTCGGGAAGGTTCCTGCGACTCGTCTCGCCCATGGGGGCGGCACGGTATCAGCCACCCCGCGGCCTCCCCTGCTCGCAGCGGCCTTTTGCAATGCCGCATCCAACGGGGACTAACCTCCAGTCCGATAGTGACGCTTCCCCTCGTCGCGAAAGGAGCCCCCATGCCCCGCCTGCACACCGCCGTCGCCATCGCCGGCCTCGCCACCCTCGCCGCCGCCGCGCCCGCGGCCCTCGCCGTGCGCGCGCCGACCTCGGCGGAGGCCAAGGCCATCCGCACGGCCCTCACTCCCACCGTTGCCAAGGCGCTCTGCACGAAGGCCATAAACGACGCCCAGAAGTGCGCGGACAGCACGTTCGCCATCCAGCGCAGCCGCATCGCGACCGACGACCCCAACTACGCCTGGGTGAAGATGGCGGTCGCAAGCGGCCCGGCGAAGGACGACTGGTTCGCCCAGGACGGCGGCATCTGGAAGAAGACCGGCGCGAAGTGGAGGCCCATGAAGGGGGCGCCCTGCATGTACACCACCCTGAATCGCCTGCCGAAGGCAGTCTCCATAGACTTCGGCGCCGAGTACTGCGGCATCCGGCCGCCAGGCGAGGGCGGCGAGTAGCGCACCGCGGCTACCCCTGCCCGATCACCTCGGCAAGGGTGAGCGACTTGCTGAACACGGGCTTCGCCCGGGGCTGGAGCGTGGGCCATGCCGGGGCGCGGTACACCGCGATGCGGGCCGACTGCGCGCAGTCGCCAGTTGACGTGCACGTGAGGATGCCCGAGATGCCCCGGTAGCCCTGCACGTCAAGAAGCGACCGCCGCACCCGTGCGCGGTTGATGATGAGCGCGCCACCGGGCAGGCGCACCGACGAGCGCCGGATGGCGCCGAAGAGCAGGTTCACGGCGTCGAATGCGGGCGCGTGGAACACGCTCGGCGGGTTCTCGCCGAAGGCCTTGCGATAGGCGGGAAGATAGGCCTGGCGGTAGAAGGCGCCCTGCCGCAGGTCGGATGCATCGGGCCCCGACGCGTACACGCCCGCGGCCTGCTCGCCCAGCGCACGCACCAGCAACGGCGACTGGCATGCCTCCGACACGATGATCTTCGTGCCCGACAGCGCCGGCGTGGCCTTGATGGCCTTCACCGTTCGCGAGCAGTCCGGCTCGAACAGCGGGAGGAACGCCACCTGCGGCGGATTCGCGGCCAGGGCCGCCACGGCGCGATCGGGCGACCCGCGGAAGCGCATCGACCCACGCGCGATCACCCGGCCACCTGCCCCCCAGAACGCCTTCGCGAAGGCGTCGCCCAGCACCTTCGAGTAGGCGTCGGGCACGGAGATCACGCCGGCGGTTCGCGCGCCGAGCTTCTCCCGGGCGAAGTCCGCCACGACGGCACCCTGGATCAGGTCGTTGAACACCGTGCGGAAGTAGAAGCGCTCATGCGTGGCGGGATCGGTCAGCTTCGGTGACGTGTTGCTCGGGGAGATCATGAGCACCGACCGGCGGCTGAGCTCGGTCGCGGCGGCGTCCTGCGCGGCGGCTGAGCACGTGGTGCCGATCACGGCGACGAGATCGGGCTCGAGCAGCAGCCGCTTGGCGCCGGCGATGCCGCCCTTCGGCGTGCAGTCCTCGTCCTCCGCCAGCACGGCGATCGAATGCCCCATGAGCTCGCCGTCCACGCCGTCGAACACGCCGTCGAGGTAGTCGACGGCCATCTGCGCGCTGCGCTTGGCATCAATGCCCGCCGGATCGGTCTCCAGCAGCAGGGTGCCGAGGTAGATGGGACGCCCCACGCCCACGAGCACGCAGGCGTCCTTCGACTGCGCGCACTCCTGCCGCGCCGCCCGCTCGGGGTTCGGCGTGCCGCACGCCACGAGGCCCACCGCGGCCACGATGGCACCGACCGCCAGGGCGATGCGCGCCCTCACCGGATCGTCACCCAGTCGAGGTATTGGCCGGAGGTCAGCTCATCCACCAGCTGGCTGATGGGCGCGACATCCACCTGGAACGGCCCGCGGAACGGCGCGCTGATCGCGAGGATCGCCGCCAGGTCGAGGGCCACCACCAGGATGATGCCGAGCGCCACCAGGCCGTACTTGGGTCCGGCGCGCGCCGCCACCAGCAGCGCGTTGGCCACCAGCGCCACGCCGGCGATCACCGAGAGCGCGAACAGGGCGATGGGCAGCTCCTGCGCGGCGATCACCACCCGCTGCCGGCGCGCGGCGGTAACGCCCTCGATCGCCCCCGTGACCCCCGAAACCTCGGCGTCCTTCAGGTAGTCGCGGGTGGCGACCGTTGCCACCGCGCGCTCGAGTTGCCTGAGGCTGTCGGTGGCGGGCGATTTCGTGGCTGCGTCCTGGGCCAGCGCCTGCCATTCCCCCACCCGCACATCCCCGAGGTAGGCGGCGAGGGCATCCTGCACCACCTCGCCGTCGGCCGACGGCAGGCTCGTGCTCGCATAGGCGAGGCGGCTGGCGCTCGAGACCTCCTGCCCCACGATGCGCTGGGTGTCGCGCAAGGTGCTGTATTCGGAGTTGATGAGGAACCCGGTGAGGATCGCGAACAGGCTGCCGAGCGCCGTCATGTAGGCCGCTGCGGTATTCCCGGCCTTCTCGCGCTCCGGGCCGCCGAGGAAGCGCGAGAGCGCGAAGGCGATCGCCCCGCTCACGATCAGGGTGAGCGCCAGGATCAGCACCACCAGCGCCCAGGAATCCAGCGATGTCAGGAGGGCCATCACGTGCCGGTCAGGTCCCCATCGGACACCGCGGCATCCCAGGCATCGGTGGTTGCCTGGGCTGCCGCGGGATCCAGCGCGATCACGCTGCTCCCCGTGCCCGCCACGGCGGCACCCTCGATGAGCGCCTGCGTGAATGCCGCCGTCGTCGGGCTCACCCGTGCTGCGTCGGGGTCGACGTAGAAGTAGAGCGGGCGCGACAGCGGATACGAGCCGTCGCGGATGGACTCCGCCGTCGGTGCCACGCACCCGGCATCACCCTTGATGGCGATGGTGCGCACCGACGACTCCCATGGGGTCACGGTGGCGAACCCGGCGAACGCCAGCGCCGCCGGCACCTTGAGCACCTCGCCGAGCATCACCTGGTCACTGGGCACGCTCGTGGCGTCGGGTCGCAACGCCGGCTCGGTGGATCGGCGCTCGGCGATCGGCCCGATCACCGACTCCTCCACGAGCTTGCGCGTGCCGGACCCCTGACCGGGCGCGATCACCGTGAGCGCCGCCGACGGCAGCTTCGCCGTGCCGCCCACCTTCGATGCCACCCCGCGGACGTCCGACCACCTGCGACTTCCGGTGGCCTCCGGACCGGCGAGGGCGTAGACGTCGCCTGCCGAGAGGCACTCGGGGGCAGAGCTGCCCTTGCGGGTGAAGAACACGAGCGCATCGCGGGCCACCTGCAGCCGCACCGGGGTGATGCCCGACGCCGCGCACGACTTCCTCTCGCGCTCGGACATCTCCCGGCTCGCGCCGGCGATGGCGGCCGTGCCATCGCAGAGCGCCGCGATGCCCTCGCCCGTTCCCGCCATCCCGATGTGCACGCGCGCCAGGGGGTTCGCGGCGGCGAAGCTGCCGGCCACCGACGACGTCAGCGGGAGCAGGGTGGATGACCCCGACACCTGCACCGACCCGCTCGCATCACCGTCGCCACAACCGGCAAGCACCGGGGCGCATGCCACGACAGCAGCGGCGACGATGCCCAGGGGGCAGATGGGACTGCGGGGGACGGACACCCCCAGATACTACGCCGTCAGGTGCGGTAGTCGGCGTTCACCGACACATATCCATGGCCGAGATCACTGGCGAACACCTCTGCCCGGCCATCCCCGC
>JAGWYY010000002.1 GCA_018969105.1 Acidobacteriota bacterium
GCGAACTCGATCACCGCGATCTGCATGCCGAGGCAGATCCCCAGGTACGGGATGCCCTCCTCGCGGGCGATGCGCGCGGCCTCGATCTTCCCCTCCACCCCGCGTCCGCCGAAGCCGCCGGGCACGAGCACGCCATCGGCTGCGCGTACGTGGTCGACCAGGTCGTCGGCGTCGGCGTCCACCCAGTCGATGTCGACCTCCACGCCGTGGGCGAGCCCCGCATGCTTGAGGGCCTCGGCCACCGACAGGTAGGCGTCGTGCAGCTGCACGTACTTGCCCACCAGCGCGATGCGCGCGGTGCCCCGGGTAGCCCCCAGGTGCTGCACCACCTCGCGCCAGTCACTGAGGTCGATGTCGTGCAGCGGAAGGCCGAGGCGCTGGCACACCACGCGGTCGAGGCCCTCCTGCTCCATGGCGATGGGCACCTTGTAGATGTCGTCGGAGTCCTCGGCGGAGATGACGGCCTCGGACGGAATGCCGCCGAAGAGCGCGATCTTGTCGCGCACGCCGGAGTCGAGCGGGCGGTCGGAGCGCAGCACGAGCACGTCGGGCTCGATACCGATTCGCCTGAGCTCGTTCACCGAGTGCTGGGTGGTCTTGGTCTTGAGCTCTCCGGCCACCTCGAGGAACGGCACGAGCGTGACGTGCACGAAGGCCACCTTGTCCCGGCCGACGTCGTTGCGCATCTGGCGAATTGCTTCGAGGAAGGGCAGCGACTCGATGTCACCCACGGTGCCGCCGATCTCGACGATCACCACGTCGGCATTGGACGACGTGGCGGCCTGGCGGATGCGGTCCTTGATCTCGTTGGTGATGTGCGGAATCACCTGCACTGTGGCGCCCAGGAAGTCGCCGCGGCGCTCACGGCGGATGACGGCGTCGTACACCGAGCCCGTGGTGATGTTCGACGTGCGCGTGAGCGCCTCGTCGGTGAACCGCTCGTAGTGGCCGAGGTCGAGGTCGGTCTCGGCGCCATCTTCGGTGACGAACACCTCGCCGTGCTGGAAGGGGCTCATCGTGCCGGGGTCGACGTTCAGGTACGGGTCGCACTTCTGAAGCGACACCTTGTAGCCCCGGGCCTTGAGCAGCGTGCCGAGTGACGCCGCGGTGATGCCCTTGCCGAGGCCGGACACCACGCCGCCCGTGACGAACACGAACCGCTCACCAAGATCACTCACCCGACCGGCCTCCCCGACCTGACCACCGTACGGGGCCTGAGCATACCCCGCGCACCGGCGCGCGGGGTATGCGCCCGGGCGTCAGGCTCGGCGCGCGAGGAGCTCCTGGGCGTGCCCACGGGCTGCGGAGTCGCCGGGGGCCGACCCGAGCATGCGGCAGATCTCATCGACGAGGGCCTCGCCCTCCACCGACTCGATGGTGGTGATGGCCCGGCCGTCGTCGGCCGCCCCCTTCACCAGGCGGTAGTGGCGGTCGGCCACCGCAGCCACCTGGGGCAGGTGGGTGATCACCAGCACCTGCCGGCCCAGGGCCATCTCGGCGAGCCTCTCGCCCACCACCGCGGCCGTCACGCCCCCGATGCCGGCATCGACCTCGTCGAACACCCACGCCACCCCGGGGTCGGCCGCCGCCGCCACGGCGTGCAGCGCGAGCAGTACCCGCGACAGCTCGCCGCCGGATGCCGCCTCGGCCAGCGGGGCCTCGGGCAGCCCGGGATTCGCCCGCATCACGAGCGACACCCGATCGCGCGGCACCTCGGCGTCGTCGGAGGAGACCTCCACGCGCAGCGTGGCCCCCGCCATGGCCAGGTCCTGCAGGGCCGCCTCCACAGCAGATGCCAGTCGCGGGGCGGCGTCCTCCCGCATGCCCCGCAGCTCGCCCGCGGCAGCGATGGCATGACCCAGCAGGGCATCCCGTTCCGCGGCGATGGCGTCGTCACCCGACACGCCCGTGGCCAGGGCATCGAGCGCCGTCCGGGCCTCCTCGGCACGGGCGATCACGGCGTCGGTGCCCGGGCCGTAGCGCCGCGAGAGGGCGTCATAGCGGGACAGGCGCTCCTCCACCCAGTCGAGGCGCCCGGGCTCGGCTCCGAGGTCGTCGGCATAGCGGCGCACGCCGATGAGGGCCTCCTGCAGCGCGGCCTCGCCCGAGGCGAGGTCGGCGAGCACATCCTTGAGTGACGGGTCGAGCTCGGCCGCCTGCTCGATCGCGCGCATGGCCTTCCCCGCGGCGGTGAGGGCGCCCCCCTCGGCACCGCCGCCCTCGCCGTCGAGCAGCGCGATGGCCGTGGCCGCGGCACCCGCCAGGCGCTCGGCATGGGCCAACCGCGCGCGCTCGGCGAGCAGGGCCTCCTCCTCGGCCACGTCGGGACCCACCTCGTCAACGTCGGCCACCAGGGCCTCCAGGGCCTCGCGCTCGCGCTCGGCGCGCTCACGGCGCTCGCGGGCCTCCTCCACCTGCCGGTCGAGCTGGGCGAGGCCCCGGCGCAGGCCGCGCAGGCGGGCCTCGAGGGCCACCGCATCCGGCCCGGCGAAGGCATCGAGGATCGCCATCTGCGCGGCGGGACCCACGAGCCGGCGCTGCTCGTGCTGGCCCGAGAACCGCACGAGCGCTCCCACGAACGCCGCCACGCCCTCACGCGAGGCCACCTGGCCGTCCACGAGGGCACGGGCGCGCCCCTCCGCGGGCACGCGGCGGGCCACCACCACCTCGGCGTCGTCCTCGGCGAGCTCGCGCACCTGCTGGGCGGGGTCGTCGGGATCGAGGGAGTCCCAGAAGCCCTCGGGCACGGCCACGGTGGCCTGCACGAGCGCATGCTTGGCGCCCGGGCGCACCGCCTTGGCATCGGCCTGCCCGCCGGCCAGCAGGCCCAGCGCCTGCGCCACCACGGTCTTGCCCGCCCCGGTCTCGCCTGTGATGGCCGTGAGCCCCTCCACGGGCTCGATGTGCGCCCGCTCGATCACGACGAGGTCGCGGATCTCGATCTCCCGGATCACGCCGCCTCCGCCGGGTGCCTCATGGGCGGCCGAACTTCTCCCGGTAGCGGCGGAAGAAGGAGGACTCGGGGAAGATCGCCAGGTGCACCTCCTCGCCGCCGAGCCCCACGGTGATGGAGCGCCCGGGCGGCAGCGCGGCGATGCGCACGCCGTCGGCCAGCACGTCGCAGTCGCCGACGATGGCCGAGTTGGTGACCGTGAGCTTCTCGTCGGCCGCGAGGATGAGCGGCCGGGTGTCGAGGTGGTGCGCGGCGATGAACGACAGCACGAAGCACTTGACGCGCCACGACACCGTGGGGCCACCCGCCGCGAGGTTGTACGCGGTGGACCCCACCGGCGTGGAGCAGATGAGCCCGTCGCAGCGCACGGTGGCCACCGGCTCACCGGACACCGAGTACGAGAGGTCGGCCAGGCGTGACTCGCCGCCGCGGAGGAAGGCCAGGTCGTTCACGGCCTGCAGGGTGCCCTCACTCCACTCCGCTTTGAGCGACGGCAGGCCCAGGGTGATGTAGTCGCCGTCGAGCGCCCGGGTGACGCCGCGCTCGAGGTCCGACTGCTCCACGCTGGCGAGGAATCCCACCCGGCCGAAGTTCACGCCCAGCACCGGCGCGCCGGTCGTGGCCTCGCGCGAGAGCGCGCGCAGGATGCTGCCGTCCCCGCCCAGCACCAGCACGAGGTCGGACCCATCCCCGCGCAGATCCGTGGGCTCCATGATCGTTCGCTCGGCGAGCGGCGGGTGCTTCGCGGCCTCCTCGGCCGTGGCGGCCACCTCCACCCCGCGGGCGTCGAGGATGGAGATGAGCGTGGGCATCACCCCGGCCGTCACCTCGGCGGCGCCGTGGGTGAGCACGAGCACGCGCTCCGCGCGTGCCCCGGCGACCTCGCTGATGGGGCGGTACGGGGGCACCGTCACGCGCCCTCCGCCACGGCCGCCGCAACCACCGCCTGCAGGTCCACGGGGTCGCCCGGTGCGTCCGGGCCGAGGGCGAGCAGGAACACCTCGCGGTTTCCCTTGGGGCCGGGAGTGCCGCTGTCGGCGGCGCCCGCCACCCGGCCGCCCGACTGCGCCATGGCATCGGCCACGCGCATCACGGCGTCGTGGCGCAGGGCAGGGTCACGCACCACTCCGCCGGAGCCCACGTTTTCCCGCCCCACCTCGAACTGCGGCTTCACCATGACGAGGGCACGGTACGCCGGTGACAGGCATCGCGCCACCGCGGGCCACACGAGGGCCGACGAGATGAACGAGACATCCATCACCGCGAGGTCGGGCACGCGGGGCAGCATCGTCGGCACGAGGGCCCGGGCGTTGGTGCGATCGAGCACGTCCACGCGCGGGTCCTCACGCAGCGACCAGGCCAGCTGGCCGTAGCCCACGTCCACGGCGATCACGCCGGCCGCGCCCCGGCGGAGCAGCACGTCGGTGAACCCGCCGGTGGACGCCCCGACATCCAGCGCCTGCGCGCCGGCCACGTCGATGCCCAGACGATCCAGCGCATGGTCGAGCTTGAGGCCGCCGCGCGACGCGAACTCCGGCCCCGCGTCCACCTCGATCGCGGCGTCCTCGCCCACCTGGTGGCCCGGCTTGACGTCTGCCCGGCCGTCCACGCGCACGCGCCCAGCCATGACGGCCGCCTGGGCGCGCGCCCGTGACGGGAAGAGCCCCCGCTCCACCAGGGCGGCGTCGAGTCGCTGCCGGGCCACGGGCGGATCGTAGCCGCGCAGATGGCGACGCCCGGCGCACGTTCGCGCCGGAAGCCGCGCGTCAGCGCGCCGCGCGCTCCCCCAGCGCCACAAGCGCCGCGTGGGCTGCGGCGGCGGGCGTCACGCCCGCATCGGAGAGCAGCAGCTCGCGCCGGCCGTGCTGGATGAACTCATCCGGGATCCCGATGCGCTCGATGCGTGCCGGGCCGTCGCCGATCACCTCGAGCACCGCGCTGCCGAAGCCGCCCTCGAGCACGTGGTCCTCGATCGTCACCACCACGTCGTGGGTGCGCGCGAGCTCCGCGAGCAGCTCTGCATCGATCGGCTTCGCGAAGCGCGCATTCACCACCGTGGGCCGCACGCCGAGTTCCTCCGACACGATGCCGGCGGCGTCCAGCGCCACCTGCACCCCGTAGCCGTAGCCCACCAGGGCCACGCCCGAGCCATCCTCCAGCACCTCGGCCCGGCCCACCTCGAGCACCTCCGGGCGCTCGGGGAGCACCACGCCGGTGCCTGCACCGCGCGGGTAGCGGAAGGCCGACGGGCCGTCCAGGCGCAGCGCCGTGTGCAGCATGTGCACGAGCTCGGCCTCGTCCATCGGCGCCATCACCACCATGCCGGGGATCGACCGCATGTAGGCGATATCGAACACGCCGTGGTGCGTGGGGCCGTCGTCGCCCACGAGGCCGCCGCGGTCGATGGCGAAGATGACGGGCAGCCCCTGCAGGGCGATGTCGTGGACGATCGGGTCGTACGCGCGCTGCAGGAAGGTGGAGTAGATCGCGCACACGGGCCGGTAGCCGGCGATGGCCAGCCCGCCGGCGAACACCACGCCGTGCTGCTCGGCGATGCCGACGTCGTAGGTGCGCTCGGGGAAGCGCGCGAGCATGTGGTTGATGCCCGTGCCCTTGAGCATGGCGGCGGTGATGCCCACCACGCGCGGGTCGGCCTCGGCCTCCTTCACGAGGGCCTTTCCGAACACCTCGGTGTAGGCGGGCGGGCCCGGTGCGGCGGGCTTGGCAGCCCTGCCGCTCTCCACGGCGAATGGGCCGGAGCCATGCATGGCCTCGCCGTCCTCCTCGGCCGGGCCGTACCCGCGGCCCTTGTCGGTGTGCACGTGCAGCAGCACCGGGCGGTCGCTGTCGGCGGTCTTCTGCAGCGCCCGGCGCATGGCCTTGATGTCGTGCCCGTCGATGGGGCCCATGTAGGCGAAGCCGAGGGCCTCGAACAGCTGGCCGGGCACGAACAGGGCCTTCGTGGCGCTCGAGAGCGAATGCCCGAGGTCGTTCATGCCCGGGATGAGCCCGAGGCCCTTCTCGATCTCATGGCGCACCTTGGTGAGCATGGGGTCGAGCCGGGCCTTCTGCAGCGCGCCCGCGAAGGCGCCGACGTTCTGCGAGATGCTCATGCCGTTGTCGTTCAGCACGACCGTGATGGGCGACCCCAGATGTCCGGCGTGGTTCATGGCCTCGTAGGCCATGCCGCCCGTCATCGCGCCGTCGCCGATCACCGCGACGATGCGCCGGTCGCGACGGCCCGTCACGCGCATGGCCTCGGCAAGCCCGACGGCGTACGAGATGCTCGTGCTCGCGTGGCCCGCGCCCATGACGTCGTGCTCGCTCTCCTCCCGGCGCAGGAAGCCCGAGATGCCCTCGTACTGGCGCAGCGTCCCGAAGTCGCCGAGGCGCCCCGTGAGCAGCTTGTGCCCGTAGGCCTGATGCCCGACGTCCCAGAGGATGCGGTCGCGCGGGGAGTCGAGCTCGGCGTGCAGCGCCAGGCTGAGCTCCACCGTGCCGAGGCTCGAGCCCAGGTGGCCGCCGGTCTGCGAGACGGTGTCGATGATGGCGCGGCGCATCTCGGCCGCCAGGGCCTCGAGCTGCGCATCATCCATGTCGTGGAGCTGCCCGGGGCCGTCGAGCGACGCCAGCAACGGATACGAGGAGTCGTTGATCACGCTGCCAGTGTACGGCCGGTTCCTGCGATGGCGGCGCCGAGCGGGCACACTTCCGGCATGGCGATCGACCCCGAGCTCGTGCGGGCACTGCACCTGGTGTCCGAGGACCGCCGCGGCGCCGCTGTCGATGCCGCAGCCGCGCATCACGTGTTCCAGACCTCCACGATCGCCGCGCTCATGGACTCCCGCTACGACGGCGACCTCACCGTGGGCGAGGTGATGGCGCACGGCGACCTCGGGCTCGGCACGCTGGCCGGCCTCGATGGCGAGCTCATCATCGTGGACGGCCAGGCGCACGTGGGGCGCACCGACGGCTCGCTCTCCCCGGTCGATCCGGGCACCACCACGCCCTTCGCCGTGGTCACGCCATTCGCGCCGGGTGACCCCGTCGAACTCGGCGAGATGGATCACCGCGCGCTCCTGGCACGGCTCGATTCGCTGGCGCCTGCGACGGTGTCAGCCGTGCGCATCGAGGGGCGCTTCCGGCGCCTGCACCTGCGCAGCGTGCCGCGGCAGCAGAAGCCCTACCCCCCGCTCGACGTGGTGGTGACCGAGCAGGCCGAGTGGGAGGCGCATGACCTCGACGCCGTGGTGGTGGGCTTCCGGTTCCCGAGCGAGGCCGCGGGCCTCGAGGTGCCGGGCTGGCACCTGCATGCGATGGCGCGCGACCTCTCCACCGGCGGGCACGTGCTCGAGGCCGACATCGCATCGGGGCGCGCGTGGATGGACGCCACCGACGAGGTGCACGTGGAGCTTCCCCCGGGCGTGGAGATGACCGGTGCCGACGCCGCGATGCGCGCGGGCATCGAGAAAGCCGAGACCACGCCCGACTAGGCCGGCTCGTCCTCCGAGAGGCCGTCCGGCACGAATGCCCCGGGGGCCGGGTCACCGATGCGAGGCACGTCGCCGCGTGCCTCGGCCTCGGCCTCGGCGATGGCGCGGGGGATGATCTCGACGACGGCGGCCGACAGGTCGGATGCCTGCCGCGCGAGCTCCTCGATCTCCGCAGCCGGGCGGTCAACGGCCTGCGCGATGCGATGGGAGAGCTCCTCGAGGCGGCGCGTGGCCTGCTCGAGCTCGGCACGGGCGCTCATGCGGCCGCCTCCGCGTTCTCGCGCGCCACCCGCCCGAGCACGCCGTTCACGAACTTCGGGGCCTCCGCGGCGCACCACTTCTTCGCCATCTCCACGGCCTCGTCGATGGCCACCGGCACCGGCACGTCGCCGGTGCCCAGCTCGTACACGGCCACGCGCAGGATGTTGCGCTCGAGGGGCGCGATGCGGTCGGCGGTCCAGCCGTCGGCGCACTCGGTGATGCGGCGATCGATCACGCTGCGATCGGCCTCCACGCCGTCCACCAGGGCCTGCGTGAACGGGTCGTCGGCGTGCTCGCCGGCGTGAAGGGCGTTCTCCACCAGCTCGGGCACGGGCAGGCCCGTGACATCGCGCTGGTAGAGCAGGATCACCGCCTGGCGGCGTGCCTGCCTGCGGGATACCTCGCCCATCAGTGCGAGCCGCCGCCCATCGACGGCAGGAACTCGGCGCGCTCCGTGAGGTACGCCGTGGTGTAGCGACCCGAGCCGAACACCTCCTCCCGCGAGATCTCCTCGAGCAGGGGCAGCGTGGTGGGCACGCCCTCCACGATGCTCTCCGACAGCGCCCGCTGCATGCGGGCCACCGCCCGCGGGCGGTCGGGCGCCCACACGCACAGCTTGGCGATGAGCGAGTCGTAGTAGGGCGGCACGTAGCCGCCGGTGCGGCAGAAGGTGTCCACGCGCACGCCCGGGCCCGAGGCCAGCTGGAACAGGCCCAGCCGGCCCGCCGCCGGGCGGAAGTCGAAGGCCGGGTCCTCGGCGTTCACCCGGCACTCGATGGCATGCCCGTTCGGCTCGATGCGGCCGGTGCGCGAGAGCACCTGGCCGTCGGCGATGCGCAGCTGCTCGGCCACGATGTCCATGCCGCTCACCAGCTCGGTGACCGGGTGCTCCACCTGCAGGCGGGCGTTGAGCTCGAGGAAGTAGAAGTCGCCCTTGGCGTCGACCAGGAACTCCAGCGTGCCGGCCGACTTGTAATCCCAGGCCCTGCAGGCGCGCTCGGCCGCGGCGTGCAGGCCCTCGCGCGTGCGGTCGAGCAGGTTCGGGGCCGGCCCCTCCTCCACCACCTTCTGGTGGCGGCGCTGGATCGAGCACTCGCGGTCGCCCACGATGAGCACGCCGCCGAGGCCATCGGCGAGCACCTGCACCTCCACGTGGCGCGCGCCCTCGAGGAGCTTCTCCACGTACATCGAGCCGTCGCCGAAGGCCGCCAGGGCCTCCTGCGATGCGCTCTCGAACGCGCGCTCGAGCTCGTCGGGGCCGTCGACGCGCCGCATGCCGCGCCCGCCGCCGCCGGCCGACGCCTTGAGCAGGATCGGGTACCCGGCGTCCTCGGCCGATGCCATGGCGGCAGCCACGTCGGTGACCCCGCCCTCCGACCCGCCCAGCACGGGAAGGCCGGCCTCGACGGCGGCCTCCTTGGCCTGGATCTTGTCGCCCATGCGGCGCATCACCCCGGGGTCGGGGCCCACGAAGCGGATGCCATTGCGCGCGCACTCCGTGGCGAACTCCGGGTTCTCCGACAGGAACCCGTAGCCGGGGTGCACCGCATCGCAGCCGGTCACCTCGGCGGCGCCGATCACGTTGCGCATGTCGAGGTACGACTCCCGTGCGGGCGGCGGCCCGATGCACACGGCCTCGTCGGCCATCTCCACGGCGGGGGTCTGGGCGTCGGCCGTGGAGTACACGGCCACGGTCGGGATGCCCATCTCCCGGGCGGTACGGATGACGCGCACGGCGATCTCGCCGCGGTTGGCGACGAGCAGCTTCACGGGGCGAGCACGAAGAGGGTCTGCCCGAACTCCACGGGCTCGGCGTTGCCCACCTTGATCTCCTTGATCGTGCCGGCCCGCTCCGCCGTGATCTCGTTGAAGATCTTCATGGCCTCGATGATGCAGAGCACCTGGCCCTGCACCACCCGGTCGCCCACCTTCACGAACGGATCGGCGTCGGGGTTCGGCGCCGCGTAGTAGGTGCCCACCATCGGGCTCACCACCTTCACGCCGTCGTCGGCCATGGGCACCGGTGCGCCCGAGGCGGCCACGGCGGCAACGGCGGGGCGCACCGTCACCCGCGCGCCGCCGATCTCCACGCTCACCTCCGACTGCCCTGCGCCCTCCACCACCTCGACGAGGGTCTCGATCAGGCCCCGGTCCACGGCCATGCCGGTCTCGCCGGACTCCTCGGCCAGCAGGGAGCGGCGGCGGTCCACCAGGCGCTGCCCCGACTCCGGGAACTGCGCGAGGATCACCGCGTCCTCCTCCGACACGTCCGACGGCGCGGCGGCCAGAACCGCGGCAAGGTCGGGCGGCTCGCCCGTGGTGCCCGCGCCGCGGGCCACCGCGAGGGCGTCCTCCGACACGGGGCCGCGCAGGCGCCCGCGCGGCCCCAAGGCGATGTCGGCGAGCTCCGGTGATGTCTCGCGCCAGCGCACGCCGTCCATCACGTGCTGGGCGGCCTGGGCCACGATGGCCTCGCCCAGCGGCGGGGCGAACGTGACGCCGCCGAGGTCGCTGCACACGGCCGCGCACTCCTCGGCCGCCTCGTGGGCGCGGGATACCAGCCCCTGGCGGCTCAGGCGCGACAGCAGGCCCGCGGCCAGGTCGGGCGGCAGCTGCAGCTGCGGTCCACCGGCGAGCTCCGCCGCGCGGCGCACGCGCTCAGGAGCCACGAGTGGCCAGATGATGCGCCCGGCGTCCTCGAGCGCGGGCACGTCGACATCGAACTCCATGTCGCCGCCGTGCAGGGCCACGTGCAGTGCCTCAGCCGACGGGCGCCCGGCCACGAGCGCGGCCGCACCCACCGAGGCATGCAGGGCATGGGCGCCGGCGAGCGCGGCGCTGAGCGCCGACATCGAGGCCAGGCCACCGGTGGCGCGGAGTGACACCTCCACCGGAATCGGGCAGCGGTCAACCACATTGCCCACGAGCAGGCCCATGGCCACGGGCGTGAGGTTGCCGCCGAGGTCGGAGATGCAGAGCGAGGTGGCGCCGGGCAGCTGCGCCAGGGCCAGGGCCTCTTCCGCCCAGCGCGGGTCGGCGGCGTCGGGAACCGGGCCCAGCACGAGGGTGGGCACGAATCCCACGCCGGCCTCGCGAGCGGCCTCGGCCACGATGAGCAGGGCGTCGGCGTCGTTGAGGGTGTCGTAGGCGCGCACGCGCGATGCGCCGCTGGCGGCGGCCGACGTGATGAGCCGGGCGGCCACGCCGGACCCCAGCCGCACTTCGCCCAGCAGGGTGCGACCGGTGACGACGATTCCGATCGTGGCGCCACTGGCCTGGCGGGCCACCACGCGAAGGCGGTCGAGCGGGCTCTCGGTGCGGCCGTCCATGCCCGCGCGGGCGGACGGCGGGTCGAGTACCTCGATGACCCGTGCGCCGATGGGCGCAAGCGCAGCGGCGGCGGCACCGAGGTCGTCGGGCGCGATGCGCGCGCCCCAGGGCGGCGTGCAGAGGTCACGCAGGGTGACGTCCACGAGGCCGATGTCGATGGCGGCGGGCTCGGTGCTCATGCGCGGCTCACGTACTCCCGGGTTCGGGTATCCACCTTGATGCGGTCCCCCTCGTTCACGAAGAGCGGCACGTTCACCGTGGCGCCGGTCTCGAGGGTGGCGGGCTTGGTCACGTTGCTCACGGTGTCGCCCTTCACGCCGGGGTCGGTCTGGGTCACCTGCAGCTCCACCGACGTCGCGGGCTCGGCGCGGAAGGGGGCGTCGCGCACGAACAGCACCTGCACCTCGGAGTTGGGGGCGATGAGGTCCACGGCCTCGATCGACGCCTTGGGGACGGTCACCTGCTCGTAGGTCTCGCCGTCCATGAACACCAGGCCGTCGCCGTCCTCGTAGAGCATCTGCATGTTCTTGGTCTCGGTGGTCACGCGCTCGAGCTTCTCGCCGGCGCGGAAGGTCTTGTCCACCACCGTGCCCTTGGCGAGGCTCTTGAGCTTGGTGCGCACGAACGCCCCGCCCTTGCCGGGCTTCACGTGCTGGAACGACACCACGCTCACGAGCTCCCCGTCCACGTCGAGGACCCATCCGTTCTTGAGTTCGTTGCTGCTGATGGCCCCCACTGACCGCTCCTAGATGCTCGTCGTGGTGAGGTCGGTCGGAACACGGGTGAGCACCTCGCAGCCGTCGTCCGTGACGATGGCGAGATCCTCGATGCGCACTCCGCCGACCCCCTCCAGGTAGATGCCCGGCTCGATGGTCACCACCATGCCGGTTTGCAGTACTTCCCCGCCCTCCTGACGGAGCCACGGGCGCTCGTGGATGTCGAGCCCCACACCGTGCCCGAGGCCGTGGCCGAAGTGCTCCCCGAGGCCCGCATCTGCGATGACCCCCCGTGCAACCGAGTCGAGGTCCTTGGTGAGGACTCCCGCCCGGCAGGCGGCGAGGGCCGCGCGCTGGGCCTCGAGGCACACCGCATAGGCCTCCTCGAGCGCGGCCGGGAGCGTACCGGTGGCGACGGTGCGCGTGCAGTCCGATGCGTAGCCCGCGTGGCGCGCGCCCATGTCCACCACCACGAGGGTGTCCGCGGCAATCGCCTCGGCGCGGGGCACGGCGTGGGGCAGCGCGCCGTGGGCGCCCCCCGCCACGATGATGTCGAAGCTCGCGCCCTCGGCCCCCATCTCGCGCATCCAGCCCTCGAGCGCCCAGCCGGTCGCGGCCTCGGTGCGACCGCCGAAGCCCTCCTCGATGAGGCGCGAGAGCGCGGCGTCGGCGATGCGCGTGGCCTCCCGGATGGCGTCGAGCTCCTCTTCCTCCTTCACCACGCGAAGGCCCTCCACCAGGCCCGACGTGGGAACGAGGTCGGCACCCGCGAGGCGGCCGGCGAAGCGATCGCGGCGCGCCACCGTGACGTTCTCGGCCTCGATGCCCACGCGCCCCTGCGGCACCACCTCCGCCAGGCGGTCCATCAGGTCGCGACCCGCGATGACCACCTCAGTGTCCTCCACCATCTCGCGCGCGGCGGCCGTGTAGCGCGAGTCGGTGAGCAGCACCCTCTGCCCGGGCGTGACCACCAGCACGCCGTTCGACCCCACGAACCCCGACAGGTACCGGATGTTCACGAGGTCGGTCACCACGAGGGCATCGAGGCCCTCCTCGCGCAGCACCTCGCCGATGCGCGCCTGGCGCGCGGGGATGCTCAAGCCGCGAGCTCCGCCTTCAGGATGTCCAGCGCCTCGCGGTAGCCGTCGGGCCCCTGCCCCTTCACGGTGGCCAGGGCGATGTCGCGCACCACGGACGCCTTGCGGAAGTCCTCGCGGGCGTCCACGTCGGAGAGGTGCACCTCCACGAAGGGCGCGCCCATCACCTCGAGCGCGTCGCGGATCGAGTACTGGTAGTGCGTCCAGGCGCCGGGATTCACGATGGCGCCGTCGACGGCGCCGGCGAGGCCGTGCACGTGCTCGAGGAACGCGCCCTCGAAGTTGGTCTGGAAGGTGCCGACGCGCATGCCGCGCTCCTCGCCCCATGCGCGCACCTGTGCCTCGAGCTCGGGAAGGGTGAGGGTGCCGTAGTGCTGGGAGGGGCGACGACCCAGCATGTTCAGGTTGGGGCCGTGCAGCAGTGCGATGTTCATCATGGGAGCAGCTCCTCCACGGCCGCGCGCACCACGGCCGGGTCGGGGTCCTGGTGGGTGAGGACGTCACCGGGCGCGCGCAGCAGCACCATGTTCAGCGCCCGGCCGTCCGACTTCTTGTCGCGCGACATGATCTCGATCACCGCGTCCACGTCCACCGACGCATCGAGCTGCACGGGCAGGCCGTGGCGACCCAGCGTGTCGGCCGTGCGGTCGCGCCATGCGGGGTCGAGCCCCAGCGCCTGCTCGCTCACGCGCAGCGCCACGAGCAGCCCCAGCGAGATCGCCTCGCCGTGGTGGTAGAGGTCGTATCCGGCGGCGGCCTCGATGCCGTGGCCGGCCGTGTGGCCGAGGTTGAGGATCGCCCGGCGACCCAGGTCGAACTCGTCCTCTGCCACCACCGCGAGCTTGCACTCGGCGCAGCGGCGGATGAGGTCGGCCAGTTCGTCGTCGGGACCGGGGAGATCGGGCCAGGCGGCCACCATGTCCATCAGCTCGCCGCCCACGAGCAGGCCGTACTTCACCACCTCGGCGAAGCCGCACGAGAGCTCACGGGGCGGGAGCGTGGCGAGCACGGAGGTGTCCATCACCACGGCCTCGGGCTGGTACACGGCGCCCACGTAGTTCTTGCCCTCGGGGAGGTCCACGCCCGTCTTTCCCCCGAGCGAGGAGTCCACCATCGCCAGCAGGGTCGTCGGCGCCTGCACCAGGCGCACGCCGCGCTGGTAGGACGCCGCGAGGAACCCCGCGAGGTCGCCCACCACTCCGCCGCCCACGGCCACCACGGCATCGCGGCGGCGGATTCCCGCGCGGGCGCAGGCCCGGCTCAGGCGCTCGATCTCGCCCAGGTTCTTCGAGGCCTCGCCCGAGGGCACGGGCTCCACGTGCACGCGCAGCCCCGCGTCGCGGCACGAGGCGGCCACCCGCTCGCCGGCGGAGGCGATGCCGTCGTCCACCACCACCATGGCGCCATCGCCCTCGTCCCGGGCGGCCAGCAGCGGTCCGACCATGTCCAGCGCGCCGGCGCCGAGGTGCACCGGCACCTCGCGCGCGCCGATGATGGCGGTGATCGCAGGGTCGCGGGCGGTCGTGCTCACCCGGCCTGGTCCTCGTCGGAGCCGCCGCCGTCCGCCCACTCGGCCAGCACCCGGGCCACGTCGTCGGCGGGCAGCGCGGCGTCGAGGATCACGTCGGCCGCCTCCCGGTACACATGCTCGCGCTCGCCGGCGCGGCGGATGAACCGGTCGCGGTCCTGCGCGAGCGGGCGACCCGGAAGACCGCCCACGCGGTCCCAGGCGACCTCGGGGCTGATGCGCAGCCATGCAACCCAGGCCGTGCGTCCCAGCAGGTCGCGCGTGCGCTTGCTGCCCAGCGCCCCGCCACCGAGCGCCAGCACGCCGGGCTCGGCCGCGAGGTTCTCGCGGATGAGGTCCTCCTCGGTGCGCCGGAACCACAGCTCGCCGCGCTGCGCGAAGATCTCCGGGATCGACTGGCCGGCGTGGGCCACGATGAGGTCGTCCACGTCAAGGAACTGCACGCCGAGGATCTCCGCGGCCTTCCGGCCCACGGTGCTCTTGCCCGCGCCCATGTACCCCGCGAGCGCGATCCAGCGCTCCGTGGCCACGCTACTGCGCCAGGACCGCGCGGTAGCGGTCCACCGCGGCGTCGAGGGATGCGATGGAGTCACCGCCGAACTTGTCGACCAGGGCCTGCGCGAGCACGAAGGCGATGACGGCCTCGCCGATCACCGCCGCGGCGGGCACGGCGCAGATGTCGGAGCGCTCCTTGAAGGCCGAGGTGGCCTCCTTGCTCTGCACGTCCACCGACGCCAGCGGACGGCTGAGCGTGGCGATGGGCTTCATCGCGGCGCGCACCACCAGCGGGGCACCGTGCGTCATGCCGCCCTCGAGGCCGCCCGAGCGGTTGGTGTTGCGGTGGTACCCGCGCTCCTCCGACCAGAAGATCTCGTCGTGGGCGGCGCTGCCGCGGATGCGCCCGAGCTCGAAGCCCGCGCCGATCTCCACGCCCTTGATGGCCTGCACGCCCAGCATCGCCTGGCCGATGCGGCCGTCGAGGCGCGTGTCGCCGCTCACGTGGCTTCCGAGTCCGGGAAGCGGATCGAACACCCACACCTCGAAGATGCCGCCGAGCGTGTCGCTGTCCTGGCCGGCCGCCTTGATGGCCGCCCGCATGCGGTCGGATGCCCCGGGGTCGAGCGCGCGCACCGGGCTGTCGTCCACGCCGTCGAAGTCGGCCAGCGCCAGGTCGTCGCGGGTGGGCGCGGCCTCCGGGCCGATCTGCACCACGTGGCTGCGCACCTCCATGCCGTACCGGCGCAGCAGCGCCTTGGCCACGCCGCCCGCGGCCACGCGCGCGGCGGTCTCGCGGGCGCTGGCGCGCTCGAGGATGTTGCGCAGGTCGTCGGTCTCGTACTTCTGCATGCCCGCCAGGTCGGCGTGCCCGGGCCGCGGAAGCGTGATGGGGTCCACCTCGGAGGCGGGCTCCCAGATGGCCATGCGGTCCTCCGACCAGTTGGCGAAGTCGCGGTTCATCACCATGAGGGCCACGGGGCTGCCCAGGGTGCGCCCATGGCGGATCCCGGCCGTCACCTGCACGCGGTCGGTCTCGATCTTCTGGCGCCCGCCGCGCCCATAGCCCAGCTGGCGGCGCGCGAGATCGGCGTCGATGTCATCGGGCGTAAGGGGCAGGCCGGCCGGGAGCCCCTCGATGATCGTGGTCAGGGCCGGGCCGTGCGACTCCCCCGCGGTGCGGTAGGTGAGCGCCATCGGGCTCGCAGCATACCGCCCCATCGGGCGCGCACCGGGCGCGCACCGAGCGCGCACCGGGCGCGGATCAGGCCGCCCGCTGCCTCCGCGCGCCCTGCGGGCGCCGCTCCCCCTGCTTCACCCGCGCGTGGGGGTGCATGAGCAGGTACGCGCTCGCGAGCCCGCTCCACTCCCCGTAGCCCTCCACCAGGGCCCGTGTCTCCTCCGCCTCGGGCCAGCGGCCGGTCTCGGCCGCCACGATGCGCATGAGGCCCAGATCACCCACCACCGGCGCGTCGAAGCGCCCGAGGCCGTAGGTGCCGATGACCCCGGCGCTCCACGGCCCGAGCCAGGGCTCGCGGGTGACGCGGGCCGTCATGCGATCGGTGGGCACGTCGCGCAGGCGCTCGAGGTCGATTGCGCGGGCGATGCGGGTCATCGCCCCGGCGCGGCGCGCAGCCAGGCCGGTGGACACCGCCCGCGCGGGCTGCAGCGAGGCAAGGTCGGCCGACGTCGGCGGCTCCACCAGCCCATCGGCCGCGCGCGCGGATGCCATGGCCACGATGTCGCGCTCCATGCGGGCGGCCTCCCGCCCGGTCACCAGCTGCCCGCAGGCGGCGGTGATCACCGACTGCGCCACCGTGCCGCGCCGGGCCGGTCGGTATCCCGCCCGCCGCACGCTCACCGGGGCCATGCGCGCATCGCGCCGGGCCATGCGCAGGAAGGGCGCATGGTCGTCGTCGAGGGCCAGCACGAACCTCAGCGCATCAACGGCGCTCGCCACGTCGGCGCCGCGCACGGCCGCCTCGAGCTCACCGTCGCCGCGCTGGCGCACCGCCGCGCGCGCCGGGCCGGCCGGCGTGCCGAGCGCGAGCACCAGCACCGGCCCCTGCCAGCGCCGCGTGCCCCCCGCGCTGCCCCCCGCCGAGAGCCGCAGGTCGTAGGGCGGCGCCGGCCGCAGGCGCGTGACGATGGCCTGTTCCATGGACCGAGTGTACGAGCGCCACCGGACCGACCACCGCGAGCACCCCGGCCGCGAGGAACGGCGCCAGCGGCAGCGCCACCGCGGACGGACGCGCACGTCGCAGCGCCGCGAGGACAAGGCCCCAGGTCGCCGCGAGCACGAGCCCCACCAGCACGGCCAGCAATCCCGGCACCGTTCCGAGGGCCGCGCCGATGAGGGCCGCGAGCTTGACGTCGCCCATTCCCATGCCCTCGGGCCTCACCAGCGCGGGAACGAGCAGCAGCAGGCCCACCACGCCCGCCGACGCCAGCGGCCCCCACCAGGGGCCCTCGCCCAGGCCGCCGATGACCAGCACGACCACCAGGGCCGGCAGCACCACGACGTCCGGGATGATGCGGCTGCGGAGGTCGCACCCCACCGCGGGCACGAGCGCGATCGCGAGCACCAGCACCTCCATGGGCCCACCCTATGGCGGCATGCGTGCCGGGGGTGCGACGGTTCGTGCCGAGGCCGCCTCTATGCTGCGCGCCGATGACGCATCGCCACCAGCACCCCGTCACCGTCGTCACCGACGGCGCCTGCTCGGGAAACGGCACCGACGACGCCCGGGGCGGCTGGGCGGCCATCATCATCGCCCCCGATGGCTCGGAGGTGGTGCTCACCGGGGCCGAGGCCCCGAGCACCAACAACCGCATGGAGCTCATGGCCGCGATCGAGGGGCTTGCCGCAGCGCCCGATGGCTCGACCGTCGACCTGGTCACCGACTCCTCGTACCTCGCCAAGGCGATCACGGACGACTGGCTGGGCTCATGGCAGAAGCGCGGGTGGAGAACCGCCGGCAAGAAGCCGGTGGCCAACCGCGATCTCTGGGAGCGCCTGCTGGCGCAGCTCGCACGACATCAGGCGGTGCAGCCGCGCCTCGTGCGCGGCCACGCGGGGCACGAGCTCAACGAGCGTGCCGACCGCCTGGCGCAGGACGCCGCGGCAACGGCCGAGGCCACGACGCCCCCCATGGACGGAAGCGCGTCGGAACAGATGGGCTTCGACATCGGCTGAGTCATGAGATGATTACGCCGTCCGCGCCCGCGGGCGGATGATCCAACCTCGAGGAGTATCCGGGTGTCACGCAAGGGCTGGTTGATCGGCGGTGCGGTGGTCGTGGTGATCGCCGTGGTCGTCGCGCTCATCGTCGTCAGCGTCTCCGGGGGCGACTCCTCGGGCGACGCGGCCTCCCCGTCCGAGACCCAGGGGGGCGCCAGGGTGGCCGCCCTCGTCAAGGGCATCCCGCAGGCGGAGTTCGCCATCGGCAACCCGGGCGCCCCGGTGACCGTGCGGGAGTTCATCGACCCGCAGTGCCCGGTGTGCAAGGCCGCGAGCACCAAGACCATCCCGGGCCTGATCAAGGGCCCGATCAAGGACGGCACCGCCCGCCTCATCGTCGAGCCGCTCACCTTCATCGGCCCCGACTCCTCCAGCGGCGCGCTGGCCATCGCGGCGGCTGCGCAGCAGGACAAGGGCTTCGCCTACACGGAAATCCTCTACGCCAACCAGGGCCAGGAGAACTCCGGCTGGGCCACCGAGGACGTCCTCGCGGGCATCGCCAAGGCCACGCCGGGCCTGAACGTGGAGGCCTGGAAGACCGCCAAGTCCGGTGACGCCGCCGCAAACGCGGTGTTCGCCTCGGGCGACCGCGGCAAGGCGGCCGGCGTGTCCGCCACCCCGACCTTCGTGGTGAAGGGCCCCGGCGGCACGAAGGTCATCACCGGTTCGGTGGACTCCTCCGAGGTCATCAGCGCAATCGAGGCCGTCAGCTGACGCTGCTGCGCCTTCGCATCGCGCAGGGCGTGCTCGCCCTGCTCGGGCTCGGCATAACCGGATACCTGTCGTGGGAGCGCCTCAGCGGAGGCTCTCCCGCGTGCGTCATCGGCGGGGGCTGCGCCACGGTGCAGAACTCCGACTACGCGCAGATCGCCGGGGTGTCGCTGTCGTACCTGGGCTTCATCACCTACGCCTTCATGCTGCTGTCAGCGTTCCTGCCGGGATTCCCCGGGCGACTGCTCGGGCTCATCACCAGCGTCGGTGGCGTGCTCTTCTCGCTCTGGCTGCTCTACGCCGAGCTCTTCCTCATCAAGGCGATCTGCCCGTGGTGCGTCGGCAGCCTCGTGGTGATGGTGCTGGCCCTCGTGGTGGCCATATGGCGCATTACGAAGGCAGGCGACCTGCGATCAGACGAGGCGCCCGCGAGCTAGCCACCACCGCGCCGCTGGATCGAGCGGAGCAGGAACCACAGGATCACCAGCACGATGCCGGCCACGGCGGCCACCACGAGCTGCCCCATGGCCAGGCCCACGATGATCGCGATGAACGCGAGCCCGGTGAGCACGAGCATGACGATGGCCAGCTGGCGACTGGGCTTCCCGGGCTCTGACACACCGCCACGGTATAGGCCCGGCCGTCAGGAGGCATGGCTAACGTGCGCGCCATGTCGTCACCCCGCCTCGCACGCATCGCCTCGGGCGCCCTCATCGCGGGAGGCGTGGCCCTGCTGCTCGCCTCCGGCGGATCCGCCGAGGGGTGGGTCAATTCCCTGCGCTGCACCGCGCAGGCAGATGCCCAGGCCATCGACGCCCAGCTCGCGGCCGCGGGCAGCCCCCTGGCCGGGCAGGGCGCCACCTTCGTGCGCGAGGGCCTCGCCAACGACATCGACCCCCGGCTCCTGGTGGCCATCGCCGCCCAGGAGACCATGCTCATGACCTACGGGCCGGCGCAGCAGATCAACAACCCCTTCGGCCTCGGCCCCGGCATCGCATTCCCCACCCCCGCAGAGGCCATCGCCATGGCCGCGAGCACCCTCCACCGCTACGCCGGTGACGGCCTCGTGACCCTCCCGCAGATCGGCGACCGCTGGGCTCCGCCCGGCGCCAGCAACGACACCCAGGGACTGAACAGCGGCTGGCCCGCCGGCGTGGCCGCCTTCTTCACCACCCTCGGCGGCGACCCCTACCGCCCGGTGCAGGCCTCGGCACAGGACCCGGCGCCCACCTGCGCGCCGGCGGGCGCCACGGCGGCCCCTGCGGCGGGCTACGCGATGACCCAGCCGCAGGTGATCCCGGCGGTCACGCCCACCGACGGCCCGGGGGTCGTGGTGGTGTGGGGCGGCCAGGCGCCGGTGGCCAGCGGATCCACCATGGCCGACGGCTCCGACCCGCGCACCGGGCGGGCCGCCGTGCTCGAGGGGTTCGCCTTCCCCATCGCCGCGCCGAAGGGCTCGCCCGTCTCGTACCAGCCGTCCGGCGGCCGCCCGGTGGTCATCACCTCCGCCCCGGGCGCCGTGGTGGTGGCGCCGGTGTCGGGCACGCTGCGCATCGCGAAGGGCCGCGCGGCGGCGGCCGGCGTGGGCTTCTGGGTGGATGCCCCCGGCCGCGACCGCGTGGGCCTCGGACCGCTGGCCTCGTACGAGCCGGGCATCTCCCAGGGCGTCCGGGTGGTCGCGGGGCAGCCGCTCGGGCGCGCCACGGGATCCACCACCATCGCCTGGCAGCGCGATGGCGTTGCCGTGGGCATCCAGCCGATGCTCGCCGCCACCCGGCCATCCGACTGACCCGGGCCGCATCCGGGTAACCTGCCCGCGTCAGGAATCTGGATGAAGGAGCGGTGGTGAAGGCGATTCGCATGAACGAGCCGGGCGGCCCCGAGGTGCTGGTGCTCGAGGACGTCCCCGACCTCGAGCCGGGGCCCGGCGAGGTGGTGGTCGCCCTGAAGGCCGCCGCGCTCAACCGGCGTGATGTGTTCGTGCGCAAGGGCGTGGCAAAGGTGCCCCTCCCCCTCACCCCGGGTTCGGACGGCGCGGGCGTGGTGAGCGCCGTCGGCGCGGGCGTCACGGGGGTGGCCGAGGGCGATGAGGTCATCATCCTCCCCTCGCTCTCGTGGGGCGACGACCAGCGCGCGCCCGGCCCCGGCTTCCGCATCCTCGGCGGGCCCGACCAGGGCACCTACGCCGAGCAGATCGTCATCGCCGCCGAGAACGTCTACCCCAGGCCGGGGCGCCTCTCGTGGCATGAGGCCGCCGCGCTTCCCCTCGCCGGCCTCACGGCATGGCGCGCGCTGTTCAGCCGTGCCCGGGTGCAGCCGGGCGAGACCGTGCTGGTCATCGGCATCGGCGGCGGCGTGGCCACCTTCGCGCTGCACCTGGCCAAGGCCGCGGGGTGCAAGGTGGTGGTCACCTCCTCGTCGGACGAGAAGCTCGAGAAGGCCGCCGCCCTCGGCGCCGACGTGGGCGTGAACTACGCCACGGCGGGCGACGAATGGGCAGCCGCGGTGAAGGAGGCCAACGGCGGCGGCGTGGACGTGGTGATCGACTCGGTGGGATCCACCTGGGCCGGCAGCGTGGACTCCTGCGCCCCCGGAGGCCGCGTGGTGGTGTTCGGGGGCACGGGCGGCGCCAAGGTGGAGATGGCCGTGCGTCCGATGACCCTCGGCCAGGTGGGCCTGCTCGGCACCACCATGGGCAGCCCCGCCGAGTTCGCCCAGCTGCTCGCCGCAGTGGATGCCCAGTCGTGGGTGCCGGTGATCGACAGCGTGCGGCCCCTGGCCGACGCCGCCGCCGCGCACGAGCGCGAGGAGGCCGGGCTGCACTTCGGCAAGCTCGTCCTGGAGTGCTCGTGACCGACGCCCCGAAGCCCAGCCTGCAGGAGCGCCTGCGCCCGGTGTGCGCCGTGCTCGGCGGCATCGGCGCCGTGCTCAGCGTGCTGGCCTCGTTCGTGGCCGTCGAGGCCTTCTCGATGGGCGGCATCTTCTACACGCTCGAGTACCACTCGGGCGGATGGGCAGGCGCCGTGGCATTCCTCATGGCCATGCTCACGGTGGGCGGGGCCATCGTGGTGCGCCGCTCGCCCGCGCTCGGCAGCACGCTCATGTACATCGGCGGCTGCGGCGGGTTCCTCGCATGCGGCGGCATCTGGCTCATCCCCGGCACGGTCACGCTCGTGGCGGCGAACCTCGCCCTCTGGGCCATCACCGACCCGTTCAAGGACGCGCCGGCCGGCGCCCGCACCTGAGCGCGGCCGCCTGATGGACCTGCCGCTCCTGCGCGAGCTGTGCGAGGCCTCCGGCCCCCCGGGCGCGGAGGACCGCGTGCGCGACATCGTGCGGGGCCGCCTCGCTGCCACGGCCGACCGCGTGGACGACCTCGCGATGGGATGCCTCGACGGGGTGCGGGCCCCCGCCGGCGAGCCCGCCGGGCGCCTCATGCTCGCCGCCCACATGGACGAGATCGGCCTCATGGTCACCCACGTGGACGACCGCGGGTTCGTCAAGTTCATCCCGCTCGGCGGCTGGGACGCCCGCACGCTCGTGGGGCAGCGGGTGCTCATCCACGGGCGCGAGGACCTCATCGGCATCGTCGGCACCACCCCCGTGCACCTCCTCGACGAGGCCGCGCGCAGCAAGGCGCCCAAGATGGAGGACCTCACGATCGACATCGGCCTGCAGGGCGAGCGGGCCCAGGAGCTCGTGCGGAAGGGCGATGTGGCCACCCGCGTGCGCGATCTCGCCCAGGTGGGTGACCTCGTCACGGGCAAGGCGCTGGACGACCGCGTGGGCGTGTACGTGATGCTCGAGGGGCTGCGCGCCGCCGGCCCGTCGCCGATGGAGGTGCACGCCACCGCAACGGCGCAGGAGGAGGTCGGACTGCGCGGGGCGCGCACGGCCGCCCATCGCATCGCACCCGACATCGCCGTGGCCATCGATACCTGCCCGGCGGACGACGGCCCGGGCACGCCCAAGAGCGGCCCGTCCACGCGGCTCGGCGAGGGCGCGGCCATCCGGGTGATGGACGCCAGCGCCATCGGCCATCGGGGCCTCGTGGACCTGCTCATCGCGCTGGCCGAGGAGCGCGACATTCCCTTCCAGCTGCACGTGAGCAACAAGGGCGGCACCGACACCGCCAGCCTCCAGCTCTCGGGGCAGGGCTCCATCGCCGGCTGCATCTCGATCCCCACCCGCTACGTGCACACGAGCGTCGAGGCCTGCCATCCCGACGACATCGACGCCGCCGTGGCCCTCACCGCCGCGCTCATCGAGCAGGCGCACCGCCTGCTCGCCCCGGGCTAGGGCTCAGGCCACCAGCACGGCGACGGCGAAGCCGCCACCGATCACGGCAACCGTGCCGGCGATGACCAGCGGGGCCATGCGCCCGTAGGCCATGTGCCCGCGACCGAGCGCCGAAAGGGCCAGCGCAGCGAGGAAGCCTCCCACGAGGCCGCCCAGGTGCCCCCCGATCGAGATGCCGGGGATCACGAAGGTGATCGCCAGGTTGAGCAGCAGGAAGATGCCCACGCTCGACCCCAGGAGCGCGATGCCCTGCTGCCGCTCGAGCACGAGCAACGCGGCCATGAGCCCGTAGATACCGCCTGACGCGCCCACCGTGAGCGCATCGGGCGCGAACAGCAGCGCCCCGGCCGCACCCCAGACGATGCTGGCCAGGTAGATGGCGCCGAAGCGCAGCGAGCCCGCGTACCGCTCGAGCGCGCCGCCAAGCCACCACAGCACGATCATGTTGAAGATCAGGTGGATGAGCCCGGCGTGCACGAAGGCCGAGGTGATGATGCGGTACCACTGGCCCTCGGCCACGAACGGACCGAACAGGCCGAGATCGACAGCGATGCCGGCATTGGCGCCCGAGATGCTGATGCCCTGGGCGAGCTCGACGATCGCGATGGCCACGCAGAGGGCGATTATCCCGATGGTGAGCGGCACCCCACCGGTGCGGATTCCGAGGTCGAGGTTGCGCGCGCGGTCGGTCACCGAGCCCGGGCGCGGGCCGCCCGCGCAGTCCGGGCACTTCATGCCGACGGCGGATGATCGCGCGCAATCCGGGCATATCGGCGTGCCGCACGACGAGCATGAGATGAGGGTCTCGCGGTCCGGATGCCACCGGCATCGGGCCTCGGCGATACCGGGATCGGCGGTCTGCTCTGCCACGTGGGTGCATGGTATCCCGCTTTTCCCATGGTGATGGGGCGGTCGGTACCCCAAGGCCGGGTCATGTCGCCCGTTGACAGGGGGGTTCCGGGAGGCTTCACTACCCGTTCGGCCCGTCTGCGCGCGGTCCCGCGCGGTCGTTCCATTTCCACCTGAGAGGCTGCACTTGACGACGACGCCTGCGCCGTTCGCAACCACCCCTCCCCCGGGTCTCCCGGAGCTCAAGGAGCATGACGCCTGCGCGCTCGCCGCCTTCGCCACCCGCGATGGCAAGCCGAGCCGCGACATCATCGATCGCGCGCTCCTCGGGCTCGACATGATGGTGCACCGCGCCGGCAGCGTTGATGGCGAGGGCGACGGCTCGGGCCTGCAGGTGGACCTCCCGCGGCCGCTGTGGGCATCGCGCCTGGCGGCAGAGGGCCTTGACCCTGCCACGGCCGACGACCCGCGCTTCGTGGTGGCCCACGTGTTCTTCGAGGGCGGCGCCGAGGCCGACGAGGAGCTTCCCCGCCTCATCGACATCGCGCGGCTTCACGGCTTCGAGGTGCTCGTCAGCCGCGAGGGCGAGATCGACCGCACGGCACTCGGGCCCCGCGCCGCCGAGAACCCGCCGGTGTTCTGGCAGCTCGCGCTGCTCGCAGGCGACGCCGCCACGGCGTCGCGCGACTGCTACCGCGCCATGGTGGCCATCGAGCAGGACCTCACCTGCCACGTGGCCTCCTTCTCGGCCAACGACTGCGTCTACAAGGTGCTGGGCCAGCCGATGGTGCTGCCGGCCTTCTTCCCCGAGCTCGCCGACCCGGCGTTCGGATCGTCGCGGGTGATCGCGCACAACCGCTACTCCACCAACACCTACCCCACGTTCAGCCGCGTGCAGCCCTTCGCGATCCTGGGCCACAACGGCGAGATCAACACCATCGCGCAGTTGCGCGAGCAGTGCCGGCAGCTCGGCCTGCCCATCACCCGCGACGGCTCCGACTCGCAGGACCTCAACCGCCTGCTCGAAGGGCTCATCTTCGAGAAGGGGCTCTCGCTCATCGAGGCCGTGGAGTTCGCATTCCCGCCGATCCTCGGAGAGGTGCACCGCCTGCCGAGCGACCTGCAGGACCTCTACGTGCACTACCGCGAGGCATGGGGTCCGTACGCCCAGGGCCCGGTGGCCCTCGCCGCGCGTGCCTACGACGAGATGGTGTTCTCGGTCGACGCCCTCGGCCTGCGCCCGCTCTGGTGGGTGGAGACGGCCGACATCTACGTGGCGTCATCCGAGCCCGGGATCATCCCGGTGCACGAGCTCACCGCCGACCCCCGCCCGCTCGCCCCCGGCGAGAAGATCGCCCTCATCAGCGGCGGCGACGGCGTGCCCCAGGTGCTTTCGTACCCCGAGGTGCAGCGCGAGGTGCACGCCCGCGCCAGCGCGCGCGGCGGCCTGCCGCACGCCGAGGCCCGCGCCCGACTGGCCGGCGGCCTCGAGCCCGTGGGCGATGGCGCCGAGCTGGAGCCCGCGACCGGCGTGAGCGAGGTGCCGCTCGCCGACCTGCTGGCCTCGGCCGGATGGATCGACGGCGACAAGCAGCAGGTGCAGTTCCACGCCGATCGCGGCGCCGAGCCCATCGGCTCGCTCGGATGGGACGGCCCGCTTGGCCCGCTCTCGCCCGTCGCGCTGCCGGTGTCGGACTACCTGCAGGAGACCGTCGCGGTGGTCACCAACCCGGCGATCGACCGCGAGCGCGAGGTGGAGCACTTCTCCACGCGCGTGGTGCTGGGCCGGCGCCCGCCCATCGAGGGCGTCGAGCATGAACCGCCCCAGCGCTGCGAGCTGCGCATGCCCATCATCCTCGGGGCCATGCGGCCGTCCGTGCAGGTGAGCCTGCCCGAGCTGCGCAGGGTGGCCGCGGGCCAGGGCGTGGCCGTGATGGAGGACGTCATCGCCGCGTGGGGCGACCGCTACGCCCGCCTGCCCCTCTACTACCCGACCGATGGCAGCACCCGCGAGCACGTCGCCCGCCTGTGCGAGATGGCCGTCGACGCGGTGTCGGCCGGCGCGGAGATCGTGGTGCTCGAGGACCGCCTCGCCACGGCGCAGGAGCGCGTGATCGATCCGCACCTCGCGGTGGCCGCCGTTGACAAGGCCCTGCGCGAGGCCCACGACGACGAGGGCGTGGCCCTGCGTCGTCGCGTGAGCGTGGTGCTCAAGGCCGTCGGCATCAGGAACGTGCATGACATCATGGTGGCCGTGGGCTTCGGGGCCGACGCCCTCTGCCCCTACGCCATGGTGGAGCAGGCCGTCGACGGCTCACCCGAGCCCGAGGCCGCGGCCGGACGCCTGCTCGATGGCCTGCAGAAGGGTATGGAGAAGGTGCTCTCCACCCTCGGCATCCACGAGATCCGCGGCTACGGCCGCCTGGTGTCCGCCATCGGCATCGCGCCCGAGGTGCTCGACCGCCTGGGCATCCCGGGCTTCTGCGCATCCGAGGGACGCGGGCTCGACTTCGCGCGGCTCGACGTGCTCGCGGAGCAGGGCCGGCAGATCCGCGCCGGCGAGGAGGGCGCGGGCAAGGTGAAGCTGCCGCGGATGTACCCGAAGGTGTGGAAGGCCCTCGCCCGCGTCGCCAACTCGGAGCGCGGCTACGACGAGTTCGCCGAGACCTGCCAGGCGCTCGAGGACGAGCAGCCCGTGGCCCTGCGCCACGCCATCGGCATCCAGCTGGCCCCCGAGGGCGACCGCCTGCCCGCAGATCGCGTGTCGAGCGCGGTGGGCGACCAGGACCTGCCCTTCGTGATCTCGTCGATGTCGTTCGGAAGCCAGGGCGAGACCCCCTTCCGCGCGTACGCCGAGGCGGCCTACCGGGCCAACATGCTCTGCATGAACGGCGAGGGCGGTGAGATCCGCGACATGTACGGCAAGTACCCGAGGAACCGCGGCGTGCAGATCGCGTCGGGCCGCTTCGGGGTGTCGTCGCTGCTCATGAACGCCTGCGAGTGGATCGAGATCAAGATCGGCCAGGGCGCGAAGCCCGGCGAGGGCGGCCACCTGCCGGGATCCAAGGTGACCGAGGCCATCGCGGCGGCGCGCAACGCCACCGTGGGGTCCGACCTCATCAGCCCCTCGAACAACCACGACCTCTACTCCATCGAGGACCTCGCGCAGCTCATCGACGAGCTCAAGACGGCCAACCCGTACGCCAAGGTCATCGTGAAGGTGCCTGTGGTGCCGGGCGTCGGCACCATCGCCGTGGGCATCGCCAAGGCCGGCGCCGACGTGCTCACGCTGTCGGGCTTCGATGGCGGCACCGGTGCCGCCCGCCTGCACGCGCTGCGCCGCGCGGGCCTGCCCTGCGAGATCGGCACCGTGCTCGCCCACCACGCCCTGGTGGAGGCCGGCATCCGCGACCGCGTGGAGATCTGGGCCGATGGCGGCCTGCGCACCGCGGCCGACGCCATCAAGCTCATCTGCCTGGGCGCGAACCGCCTGGGCTACGGCACCGCGGCCATGGTGGCCATCGGCTGCACCATCTGCCGCGGCTGCCAGCTGGACACCTGCCACGTGGGCATCGCGACCCAGCTCGACGAGGAGGAGGCCGAGCACCGCGGCCTCAAGCGCTTCGTGCCGCGCGAGTACGAGCCCGCGGTGGAGGGCCTCATGCGCTACTTCACCGAGATGGGCGAGGCCATGCGCCGCATCGTCGGCGAGATGGGCGTGGACAGCGTGCAGGACCTCGTCGGCCAGGCCGACCGCCTCGCGCAGATCACCCACCACTCCGAGATGGACCTCGATGGCCTGCTCACCCCCACCCGCGAGCGCGTCATCGGCGCGCCCGAGGATGGCGAGCGCTACTTCCGCCCGTTCACCCCGCCGCCGCCCCACCGCGCGCGCGACGCCGCGGAGGAGGCCCTCGAGGCCGCCACCGTGCTGGCCGTGGAGGAGAGCGAGCTCACCGCCCGCGACCGCAACCTCGGCACCGACCTCGCCGGCGTCATCGCCCGCGCGCGCACGGGCCTGCACACCCCGCTCGAGCTCTCGGCGCAGGTGGCGAAGACCGCCCCCGAGGGCCACGCGGGAACGCTGGTGGACCTCCAGTTCACCGATGGCGCCGCCACCGGCTCGGGCCTCGCGGCCTTCAACGTGGAGGGCGTGCGCATCCGGGTGTCCGGTGGCGCGCAGGATGGCGTGGGCAAGTGCTCGCTCGGTGGCGAGGTGCAGGTGCTCAAGGCGCTCACCGACTCCGGCGAGTGGGTGGGCGGCCACGTGGGCAAGTCGTTCGCCTACGGCGCGCAGCGCGGCCTCTTCCTCATCCAGGGCGACGCCGATGCCCGCGCGGGCATCCGCCTGTCCGGCGCCGACATGGTGCTGGGCGGCGAGCCCAGCGGACCGATCGACGACCGCATCGGCGCGCTCGGCGCTCGGGCCAACTGCAAGGGCTTCGCGTTCGAGTACATGACCGGCGGCCGCGCGGTGGTGCTGGGCGACCCCGGCCCGTGGCTCTGCTCCGGCATGACCGGCGGCGTGGTGTACGTGCGCCAGGAGGCCGACTGGAACCTCGACGAGGCCGCGATCCGCCGCCGCCTCTCGAAGGCCGCCAAGGTGAGCATGGTGCCCGTGGAGCCCGAGTCCGAGGATGCCCAGAACATCACCGAGCTCCTCGGCGCGTACTGCGCGGCCCTCGCGGCATCGGGGCAGGACGGCGAGGCCGCCCGCCTGGCCGCGCTGGTCGAGTGCCCGGGGGATCACTTCATCGCGATCCACCCGGTCACCCAGCAGGCCGACCCCAACCTCTCCACGGAGTAACCGCGGCCGCTGCGGGTAGGTTTCCGGGCATGCCCCCGGACCTCCCGCAGCCCCCGCGCATCACACGCCGCAGGTTCCTGCAGGGCGCGGCTGCGACGGTCGCCGCCGGCTACGCGGCGTCATCCGCGCTCGGCGGCGAGCTCATGGGCGGCGCGGAGGAGCAGTGGCCGGCCATCATCATCGGCTCCGGCTACGGCGGCGGCGTTTCCGGACTGCGTCTCGCGCAGCGGGGGGTCCGCACCCTCATGCTCGAGATGGGCCGCTACTGGAACCCCGCCACCGAGCCCTTCCGGCCCATGACCAACCCGGGGCCGAGCTCGGTGTGGCGGCGCAACTGGAACATCATGCCCATCGGCGTGAACCTTCCGGTGCCGTTCTCCGCGGGAGTGCTCGGGCGGGAGGACTTCCCCGGCATGAAGGTGTACGTGGGGCATGGCGTGGGCGGGGGATCGCTGGTGAATGGCGGAATGGCCGTGGTGCCGCGCCGCGACCACCTGCAGGAGATCCTCCCCGGCGCAGTGGACCTCGACGATCTCTACGCCCGGTGGTTTCCCCTCGCCAAGGCCGAGCTCGGGGTGCACGAGATCGACCCGGCCTTCTTCTCCACCACACCCTGGTACCAGTTCGCGCGCCTCGGCATCGACCAGGCGCGGAAGGCGGGCTTCGGCACCGCCATGGTGCCGAACGTCTACGACTTCGACTACATGAAGAGGGAGGCCGCGGGCTCCGCGCGCGGGTCGGCGCTCGCCGGCGAGGTGATCCTCGGCAACAACCACGGCAAGAAGAGCATCGACAAGACCTATCTCGCCAAGGCAGTCGCCACCGGCAGGCTCACCATCCGTACCCGCCACCAGGTGCAGCAGATCAGCCAGGCACCCGATGGCTCGTACGTGCTTCGGGTGAACCGCCTGAACAGCATCGGGGACGTCATCGGGCAGGCCCGGTTCCGCACGAAGCGCCTCTTCATCAATGCCGGCAGCCTCGGCACCACCCGCCTGCTCCTCCGGGCCCGCGAGACCGGGACCCTCCCCGACCTGCCCGCTGCGATCGGCGAGACCTGGGGCAACAACGGCAACATCATGACGGCGCGCGCGTGGGTGGGCCGCACGGGCCCGAAGCAGTCGACGATCCCCGTGGCCGGCATCGACAACTGGGCCGATCGCGACCACCCCTTCTTCGCCGAAATCGCACCGCTGCCGGCGGGCGTGGACCTCATGACCGGCCTCTACCTGGCGATCGTGAACAACCCCGCACGGGCCCGCATCGCGTGGAACGCCGCCAAGGACGACATCGCGATCCAGTGGAAGGCCTCCTACGACGACTTCCCGGTCCGCACCGCCGAGTACATGGTGAACCGGCTGAACGACGCCAACGGCGGCACCTTCAACCGCCTGCTGTTCCCGAGCGGCACCGGCCACGACTTCACGTACCACCCGCTGGGCGGCTGCCTCCTCGGGCAGGCCACCGACGACGCCGGACGCGTGCAGGGCCATCCCGGCCTCTACGTGATGGACGGCGCGCTGATCAACGGCAACGTGGGCGTCAATCCATTCCTGACCATCACCGCCCTCGCCGAGCGGAACATGGCGAGGGTCATCGCGGAGGACTTCCGATGAACGCACGCCCCGCACGCCCCAGGATCCCGCTGGGCCCGGGCGCGATGATGGTCATCGTGCCGGCGCTCGCCGTCGGCGCGCTGGTCCCGTCGACGGCATCGGCGATGCTCGTAGATCCCATCCGGGTAGGCCTGGCCTTCGACGGGCCCACCGACGCCGGGTTCGAGCGCCTTGCGACGAAGGGTGCGGAGGCCGCCAGGACCGCCCGCATGGCCACCTACGACATCGCGCGCCCCGCCGCGGAGGGCCCCGACCCCGCCCTGCTCGACAAACTGGCCGATTCGGGCCACCAGCTGGTGATCGCCGTGGGCTTCCAGTGGGCCGATCTCGTGGCGGCGGCCGCCAAGCGCCACCCCGGAACCGACTTCGCCATCGTGGACGGCTCCGCCACCACCGCGGCGACGCCCGCCCTGCCGAACGTCCGCGGCATGCTCTTCCGCGAGGACCAGGCGGGCCACCTGGCCGGCTACCTCGCGGCCCTCACGGCCCGGGCCGACGGCAGGGAACCGGTGCTGGGGGCCGTGGGCGGCATGCGCATTCCGCCCGTGCAGCGCTATATCGCCGGCTTCCGCGCGGGCGCGCGCGCCGCGGATGCGAAGGCCAGGGTGGTCGTCCACTACTCCGGGTCGTTCCTGCAGGGCGTCGGCTGCGGACGCATCGCGAGGCGGATGGTGCAGCAGGGCGCCTACGCCGTCTTCTCGGTCGCGGGAGCGTGCGGCGACGACGCCATGCGGGCCAGCGGCGCCGCGGGGCGCACGGCCATCGGCGTGGATGTCGACCAGTCGTCCATGGGTGCCTACGTGCTCACAAGCGCCATCAAGCGCGTGGACACCGCCGTGCGGGACACCATCGCCGACCGCGTGAGCGGCCGCTTCACCGCCGGCGACGTGCGCTACGGCCTGCGCGAGGGCGGCGTCGGGCTCGGTCGCATCTCGACGGCTGTTCCGGCCGACGTGCGGGCGAAGGTGAACCACCTCGCCCGGCGCATGGGCGCTCCGGCCCGGGGGTAACCCTCCTCACAAAGTGAGGTGGCGCACGGCCACACCATGCAGGCCCCGCCGGGCCCTTCGGGCAAGGTGAGGGCATGACCACCGCGGACCTCCTGACCGCGCGCCTCGAGATGGTGCGGGACCGGACCCTCGACCTCGTCGCCCCCCTCGACGAGGAATGGGTCAGCCGGACGCCCGACGCCATCATGAGTCCCCCGGCGTGGGACCTCGCGCACATCGCCGCGTATGAGGAGCTCTGGCTGGTCACCCGCCTTTCGAAGCAGCAGCCGATGCATCCCGACCTCCAGGCCACGTACGACGCCTTCGAGACGCCGCGATCCGTGCGGGGCGAGATCCGCATCCTCGACGGGCGCGAATCGCGCGAGTACATGGACGCCGTCCGCGAGCGGGCGCTCGAGGTGCTGCGGGCGTCGGACATGTCGCCCGATGGCCCCGCGCTCACCGCGGGGGGATTCGTGTGGGACATGGTGGCCCAGCACGAGGCGCAGCATGACGAGACGCTCCTGCAGACACTCCAGCTCATGCCCCCGGGCGCCTACTCGCCCTGCATCGGGGCGCTGCCACCAGGGGACGATGGCGTCGGCGCGCCGGACCCGGTGCGCATCGAGGGCGGCACCATGGTGATGGGATCTCCGGCAGGCCGCGGCGCGCTCGACTGCGAGCTGCCCGCTCACGCGTGCACGGTGGCGCCCTTTCGCCTGGACCGCCATCCCGTCACCATCGGCCGCCACCTGGAGTTCATCCGCGACGGCGGCTACCACGACGAGCGCCTCTGGAGCGCCGAGGGCTGGGCGTGGTGCCGGAGCGAGGGCGTCGAGGCCCCGCTGCACTGGCAGCCCGATGGCACGGGTGGATGGACCCGCACGTGGTTCGGGTGCACCGAGCAGGTGGACCCCGCGGAGATCCTCTGCCACATCTCGTTCCACGAGGCCGAGGCCCACGCCCGCTGGGCGGGGGGTCGGCTGCCCACCGAGCAGGAGTGGGAGTTCGCGGCACGACACGACCCGGCATCGGCCGATGACGCCTGGGCGCCGTGGGGCGTCGACGGGCATGACGGCCGCGCCAACCTGGGCCAGGTCTCGTTCCGTCCATCGCGGGCCGGTGCATACCCCGATGGCATTGCCCCGAGTGGCTGCGCCCACATGATGGGCGACATCTGGGAGTGGACGTCCACGGAGTTCCACGCCTACCCGGGCTTCCGGGCCTTCCCGTATCGCGAGTACGCCGAGCCCTTCTTCGGCGATGGCTACCGCGTGCTGCGCGGCGGCTCGTGGGCCACGCAGTCGGTGGCCGCCCGCACGACATTCCGCAACTGGGACCTCCCGCAGCGCCGGCAGATCTTCTCGGGCGTGCGCGTGGCATGGGACGCCGCGTGACCACCCGCGCCACGCCCCCCGACGCCACCCGCCTGGGCACCGCACGGGCCCTTCCGTGGCGCCTCGACTGCCACGTGGCCGCCGGCGACGACTCCGCCGCGGCCGATGAACTGCGTCGGGCCCTGGGCGCGCCGCGCCCGTGGATCCCGGCGCGCTGGTTCTACGACGACGCCGGATGCGACCTCTTCGTGCAGATCACCGCCCTCGACGAGTACTACCAGACACGCACCGAGCAGGCGCTCCTCGACGAGCACATGGACGCCCTGGTGCGCGGGCATGGCATCACGGAGCTCGTGGAGATCGGCTCGGGGGCGGCCCGCAAGACCCGGACGATCCTCGATGGCATGGAGGGCGCCGGCACCCTCCGGCGATTCATCCCCTTCGACATCAGCCCCGGGGCCATCACCGCGAGCGCCGCCGACATCGCCGCGGCCTATCCCGGCGTGCGCGTGCACGGCGTGGCCGGGGACTTCTCGCGCCACCTCTCGCGCATACCCCGCAGGCCCGCGGATGGCCGGCGCATGGTGGCGTTCCTCGGCGGCACCATCGGCAACCTCGACCCCCCGAAGCGGCGCACGATGCTCCGCCGGCTCGCACGGCTGCTGCGACCGGGCGACTGCCTGCTGATGGGCACCGACCTGGCGCACGACCCGGAGGTGCTGGTACGCGCCTACGACGACGCAGAGGGCATCACGGCCGAGTTCAACCGCAACATCATCCGACACATCAACCACGCCTACGCCGGCGACGCCGACCCCGGGCACTTCGCGCACGTGGCCCGCTGGAACGCCCGGGCCTCGCGCATCGAGATGCACCTGCGCGCCCGCCGCGACATCGACTGGAACATCGCGGGGCTCGGCATCGTGGTGCCCATCGAGGCCGGCTCCACCATCCGCACGGAGATCTCGTGCAAGTTCACGCGCGAGTCCGTGCGCGCGATGTACGAGGACGCCGGCCTGGCCCTCGCGGCCTGGAATGAGGACCCGCTCGGGCGCTACGCGCTCTCGGTGGCCACCCCGGCCTGATCCTCCATGTGGCGCAGGATCACCGTGCGCCTGCGCACCGTGATCTCCCCCTGCTCCTGCAAGCGCCCGAGCGCCACCGTGATCGACTCGCGCGCGGCGCCGATCATGTCCCCGAGTTCCTGATGGGTGACCCTCAGGTCGAGCCTCACGCCCTCGGGCGTCACCTTGCCCCAGCGCTCCGCGAGCTGGCGCAGCTTCAGGATGAGCCGCCGCTCGAGACGGGGCTCCAGCGCGATGGCCGCCGACAGCTCGCGGTCGGCCACCGAGAAGGCCAGCGCGCGGATGATCCACGCGGCAAGCGCGGCGTCGCGGCAGAGGACGTCATCGAGCGCGTCGGTGAGCACCAGGAGCTCGGCATCGGTGGCCGCGCGCACGCGCGCACCCGGCGCGCCCGGCCACCCGCCCGCGGTGAGGGCCATGGCATCGCCCTCCTGCAGCAGCGCGATGGTGCGCGTGCGCCCCGCCTCGGCATCCACCACCACGGCAAGGCGACCCGCCGACACGAACCCGATCGGTCCGTGGATCTCGGCCTCGGGCAGTTCATCGTTGGCCAGCACCTGGATGGGCGTGCAGATCGCCGTGAGCCGCGCGTAGATGTCGTCGGTGAAGCCCGGCTCGTTCACGTGCCCTCCACCAGCATCGCGGCCCGGTCCTCCCACTCGGCCATGGCATAGGAGAGGTCCTCCTGCAGCGCGCGGTGCCGCTCGCCGAGGCGGGTGACGGCGTCGATGTCCCCTGCCGCGCCGGCCTCGGCCACCTCGGCCTCCACCTGCGCCATCTCGGCCTCGATCCCCGCGATGCGCGACTCGATCTTGCTCACCTCGCGCGCCAGGCGTCCATTCGACCGGCGCGGCGCTTCGCCGCCGCCCGCTTCCCCGGAGCGCGCCTTCGCACGCTTCCCCGGCGGCGTGCCGGCACGGGCAGGCGATCCGGCGGGGGGCTTCCCCGCATCCCCCGCGCCGACGCCGGCATCCTGACGCGCTGCGAGCAGGTCGCCGTAGCCGCCTGCCCGCATGAGGGCCGTGCCCCCCTCCAGCGAGAGCGTGTGCGTTGCCACCGTGTCGATGAGCGCCCGATCGTGCGA
>JAGWYY010000097.1 GCA_018969105.1 Acidobacteriota bacterium
CCCGATCGCGCTGCTCCTGCGTCATGCCGCCGTGCAGGCCCTCGGCCTGGTGCCCGCGACCGTTGAGGGTCTCCACCAGTTGCTCCACCTCCACGCGCGTGCGGCAGAACACGATCGCCGCCCCTGGCTCCTCGGCGTCGAGCAGGCGCACGAGCGCGGCGGGCTTGTAGGCGCGCTGCACCACGTAGGCGTCCTGGCGCACCTTCGGTGCCTCGCCCTCGGCCACAGGCTCGGCGTCGATCTGCACGCGTACCGGGTCGGTGAGGTGGCTCTGCGCGATGGCACGGATGCGCGGGGGCATGGTGGCCGAGAACAGCACGGTCTGGCGCGGGCCGGGGATGGCCTCGAGGATCGTGCCGATGTCCTCGGCGAACCCCATGTCGAGCATCTCGTCGGCCTCGTCGAGCACCACGGTCGCCACCTCGGAGAGGTCGAGGGTGCGGCGGGCCAGGTGGTCGCGGGCGCGGCCCGGCGTGGCCACCACCACGTCCACCCCGCGCTCGAGCGCCTTCACCTGCCGGTAGATGGGCTGGCCGCCGTACACCGGCAGCACGCGCACGCCCAGCCCGCGGCCGTAGCGGTGCATGGCCTCCGACACCTGCATGGCCAGCTCGCGCGTGGGCACCAGCACCAGCACGCGCGGGGCCTTGCCGCTGCCCGGATGCGCCATGCCGTGCAGCAGGGGCAGCGCGAAGGCCGCCGTCTTGCCGGTGCCGGTGGCCGCATTGCCCAGCAGGTCGCGCCCCGCGATCAGATGCGGGATGGCCTCCAGCTGGATTGGCGTGGGCTCCTCGTAGCCGAGTTCGGCCAAGGCGGCGAGGAGCTCGTCACGCAGCCCGAGGTCGCTGAAGGTTGATCGCTCGATGGGTGCATAGTGCCTGATGCGCGGTTTCGTGCGCGGCGCGCGAGAGACGCGTGAGCCACGCGCGACGGAGAAGGCGCTTGGTAGTACCTGGGTAGTACCGTTGGTGGTATGAAACTCAGCGTGAGCCTCTCCGACGACGACGTGCGCCTGCTCGACCAACTCGCCACCGAGCGGGGGTCATCCCGGTCGGCGGTGCTGCAGCAGGCGGTGGCCCTGCTTCGCGATCGCCAGCTGGGCACCGACTACGCAAGTGCGTGGGAGGAGTGGGCGGCCGGCGATGGTGACCTGTGGGACACCACGGCGGGCGACGGCATCGAGGAGGCCTGAGTGCGCCGGGGCGAGATTCGCATGGTCGCGCTCGACCCGGGCACGGGTGCTGGAGCGCGCAAGCGGCGGCCAGCCGTGCTGGTGTCGAACGACGGCGCCAACCGCATGGCCGAGGAGATCGGGCGTGGCACCGTCACCGTGGTGCCGCTGACCTCGAGCACCGAGCGCGTCTACCGCTTCCAGACGCTCCTTCCCGCCGAACGCACGGGCTTGCCCCGCGACTCCAAGGCGCAGGCCGAGCAGGTGCGATCCATCGACGTGAGCCGGGTTGGCCGGCTGCTCGGCACGCTGCCGGACGACCTTTCGCGCGCCATCGACGATGCCCTGCGGGTGCACCTGGCACTCCCCTGATGGCCCTGATCGCGTCGGCCCGCCCCGGGCCTACCCCCCGGGTCGCTCCCCGATCAGGTGGCGTGCCACGGCGGGGTCGGTGGTCGAAGCGATCATGTCCCACCAGGCGAGGTCATCACGATCACCCCTCTCGAGCACGATGTCCTCCGGGGGACCATCCGGCGAGTACGCCGTCACCTCGAAGGTGCCGGTGGCGGGCGTGAGCGCCGCGTAGTTCACCGACATCTGCCTTGGGTCGGCCCGGAAGTAGTCGACGGCGATCTCACGGGTCTGCTTGGCGTTGGCGGCCGGGGCCCGGAACTTCATGAGCAGCACGTTGGTGAACCTCGGCGCCTGCCGGCCGTCGGGGAGCGACCCGGTCACGCTCTTCATCTGGGACGGAAGCGTGGCCTTGAGGCGCTCGATGAGCGCCTGGCCCGCGTCGTCATGGCGGGCCCGGACCTGGATCAGCACGGTCATGTCGCTCATGGACGTGAGGGTACGTGCTCCACGGCTGGGTGCCTCCGCAGCGAGCGGGAGGGGCCCACGGGCCGCTTCGTGAAGCGGCGGAATCAGCGAGGGGCGACGTCACACGAACCGACACCGCACGGCGTCCTGCCTCACCGGCGCGGCATCTACCCCGTTACGCGGGGGCGCGGCGGGCGCGGGCTGATGCGCACGGCCTGCGACTGCGCGGTGGTGAGCGCGGGGCTTGTCGCTGGCGATTGCACCGTGCCGCTGACCCTGCGGGTGACGCTGCGCGTGGCGACCGCGCGAACGGTCACCACCTTGGTGAGCGTGGCACCTGCGGCGAGGTCACCGAGCGAGAAGCACAGGGTGCGCCCGGACCGCGTTGCGCCGCCGGTGCGCGTGACCACCAGGTTTTGGGGAAGAGTCAGGCAGGAGGTCACCGACGTGGCGGTGGCGGTGCCGGTGTTGGTGGTGCGAATGGCAAGGCGCATCGCCTGGCCACTGATGAGCCGGGTGCGGCTGGGGAGCACGGTGGGCCTGAGGGTGGTCGCTGCGGCTGCGCCGCTTGGCGTCACCGCGTTCGACGCCGCCGATGCCGGCGAGGTGCCCGCCGCGTTGGTGGCGGTGGCGGTGAAGGTGTAGGTGGTGCCGTTCGTAAGCCCGGTGGCGGTGCAGCTGGTGGCAGGCACGGTGATGGTGCACGTGCTGCCGCCCGGGGTGGCGACCACGGTGTAGCTCGTCACCGATCCGCCGGTGATCGGCGTGATGGTGACCGTTGCCTGCCCGTTGCCCGCGACAGCCTGGGGCGCAGCAGGGGCCTGGGCCGTGTCGAGGAACTTCGCGACGAAGGCGTCGTCGCTTCCCGCGCTTGCGCTCGTGAGGGTGATGGAGCCAAAGGTGGCGGTGCCTCGGAAGTAGCCGGCCACGATCGCCGAGCCGTCAGGCAGCGCGCTCACGCCGTTGCCCTGGTCAGATCCGCTCCCGCCTGCCTGCGTGGCCGATACGAAAGAGCCTGAGGGGTTCAGCTTCGCGACGAACACATCGTCACTCCCCGTGCCCGGGAGGGCGGTGGAGCCGAAGGTGGCGGGGCCGACGAAGGATCCGGTCACGATCGCCGATCCGTCGGGCAGCGCGCTCACGCTGTTGCCCTGGTCAGATCCGCTCCCGCCTGCCTGCGTGGCCCCTGCGAAGGAGCCTGCGGAGCCCACCCTCGCGACGAACACGTCCCGGCTTCCTGCGCTGCTCGCGAGCGTGGTGGACCCGAAGGTGGCGGTGCCCTGGAAGTACCCGGCCACGATCGCCGAGCCGTCGGGCAGCACGCTCGCGCTGTTGCCCTGGTCAGATCCGCTCCCGCCTGCCTGCGTGGCCCATGCGAAGGAGCCTGACGGATCGACCTTCGCGACGAACACGTCCCGGCTTCCTCCGCTGCTCGTGAGCGTGGTGGTGCCGAAGGTGACGCTGCCTTGAAACCGCCCGGTCACGATTGCCGATCCGTCGGGCAACGGGCTTATGCCCTCGCCGTAGTCGTTATTGGTGCCACCTGCCGGCGTGGCCCACACGAAGGAGCCTGACGGGTTCACCTTCGCGACGAACACATCACCATTGCTCGAGCCCGGGACGGAGATGGAGATGGCGCCGAAGACGGCGGGAGGGGTGCCACCATCAAAGGCACCCGTTACGAGCGCCGATCCGTCGGGGAGCGCGGTCACGCTGTTGCCGCCCACATCGGACGAAGTGGTACCTGCTTGCGTCGCCCACACGAATGAGCCTGACGGGTTCACCTTCGCGACGAACACGTCCTCAGCGCCAATGCCCGGGAGGGTGGTGGCGCCGAAGGCGGCGGGGCCTTCGAACGACCCGGCGATGATCGCCGATCCGTCGGGAAGCACGCTCACGCTTTTGCCCAGGTCAAATCCAGCCCCGCCTGCCTTCGTGGCCCATACGAAGGAGCCCGACGGATCCACCTTCGCGACGAACACGTCCGGGCTTCCTGCACTGCTAACGAGGGTGGTGGTGCCGAAGGTGACGGTGCCCTGGAATACCCCGGTCACGATTGACGATCCGTCGGGCAGCACGCTTACCTCCTGCGCCTTATCGTCGCTGTTGCCACCTGCCTGCGTGGCCCAGGGCACGACGATGGCGGAGAGGGCCGCGTTAGCGCCGAGCCCGAGGGACACGGCGGCGGCAATCATGAGCAGGGCGTTGCGGAGGGTGCGCATGCAGCGAAGTGTGCGCGCGCGGCGCGCGGCGCTCAACGGCTCCGGGGCGAACTTGTGGGTTTTCCCGACAAGTCCGCGTGGGCGGGTCCGCGTCATGGCCACGTGGACCGGGAACGCGAAAGGGGCCCCGGAGGGCCCCTTCCGTACCGCTCATGCGTGACGCGTCACATCAACTGCAGCCCGAGGTGCTCCCGCAGTTCATGCACTTGTAGCAAGAGCCCGAGCGCACCATGGTCCAGCCGCACGATCCGCAGATGGCGCCGTCCTGGTCGAGCTGCACCGAGAGGCCAGCGCTCTGCGCGAGGCCGATGTCCATGGAGGTCTGCTCCTTCGGCTGGCTCGGCTCGGCCGGGGCGGTCTCCGTGACCACCGCGCCCTGGGCGCTGCCCTCGATCGCCACCGGCTGCTGGCCGTCGGGCACCTGGCCCTCGAGCTCGGCGCGCATCTGGTCGGTGATGATGCCCACCGAGCGCTTCTCGTCCTCGGTGAGGAACTTCGCCGAGAGCCAGCGCACCAGGTAGTCGACGATCGACTTGGCGCTGGGGATCTCCGGGTTGCCGGTGAAGCCCGACGGGTCGAACCTCATGTGGCTGAGCTTGTTGGCCAGCGTGCTGAGCGGCACCCCATGCTGCAGGGCCAGCGACATGCAGATGGCCAGGGAGTCCATGAGTCCGGAGACCGTGGAGCCCTGCTTGGCCATCTTCATGAAGACCTCGCCCGGGCTGCCGTCCTCGTACATGCCGACGGTGATGTAGCCGTCGTGGTCGAGGATGCGGAAGTGGTGCGTGATGGCCTGGCGCTCATCGGGCAGGCGGCGGCGGTTCACCTTGGCCGGCGCGGCGGCGGCGTCGTTGGCCGCCTTCATGTCGGCCGGCGACTCCTTGCCGGTGGACAGCGGCTGGGTGCGCTTGCTGCCGTCGCGGTAGATGGCGAGGGCCTTGACCCCCTCCTTCCACGCCAGCACGTAGGCCGCCGCGATGTCCTCGGGCGTGGCCTCGTTGGGCATGTTGACGGTCTTGCTGATGGCGCCCGAGATGAAGGGCTGCACGGCGCCCATCATCTTGATGTGGCCGCGGTAGTGGATGCTGCGCTCGCCGTTGGCCGGCGTGAACGCGCAGTCGAACACCGCGAGGTGCTCGTCCTTGAGCCCCGGCGCGCCCTCGATGGTCTCGTTCTCGTCGATGAAGGCCACGATCTGCTTGATGGCCTCCTCGTGGTAGCCGAGCTTCTCGAGGGCCTGCGGCACGGTGTTGTTGACCATCTTGATGACGCCGCCGCCGACCAGGCGCTTGTACTTGACCAGCGCGATGTCGGGCTCGACGCCCGTGGTGTCGCAGTCCATCATGAAGCCGATGGTGCCCGTGGGCGCCAGCACCGACGCCTGCGAGTTGCGGTAGCCGAACACCTCGCCGCGGTCGACGGCGGTGTCCCACTCGGCGCGCGCCGCGCTGAGCACGGCCTCGTCGCGCACCCGGCCATCAGGGATGTCCTGCGCGGCGCGGCGGTGGCTGCGGATCACGCCGTTCATCGCCTTGGCGTTGGGCTCGTAGCCCTCGAACGCGCCCATGCGCTCGGCCAGGCGGGTGCTCATGGCGTAGGCGCGCCCGGTCATCAGCGCCGTGATGGCGGCGGCGTACTCGCGGCCGTCCTCGCTGTCGTACGGCAGGCCGTGGCTCATGAGCAGCGCGCCGAGGTTGGCGTAGCCCAGGCCCAGCTGGCGGTACTTGCGGGCGTTGATGCCGATCTGCTCGGTGGGGTAGCCGGAGCGGGCCACGATGATGTCCATGGCGGTGATCACCACGTCGACGGCCTGCTGGAAGTCGGCCACGCGGAACGCGCCGTCCTCGTCCACGAACTTCATGAGGTTGAACGAGGCCAGGTTGCACGCCGAGTCGTCGAGGTGCATGTACTCCGAGCACGGGTTGGATCCGTTGATGCGCCCCGACACCGGGCAGGTGTGCCAGCGGTTGATGGTGGTGTCGAACTGCATGCCGGGGTCACCGCATACCCATGCGGCCTCGGCGATCTCCTTCATGAGCTCGCGGGCCTTGACGGTCTCGATGACCTCGCCCGTGGTGACGGCCGTGGTGTGCCAGTCGCCGCCGGCCTCGTAGGCGTACATGAACTCGTCGGTCATGCGCACGGAGTTGTTGGCGTTCTGGAACTGGATGCTGTTCCAGGCCTCGCCGTTCAGGCCCATGTCGTAGCCCATCTCACCGAGGGCCCAGGCCTTCTTCTCCTCCGTGGCCTTGCAGTTCACGAAGTCGCGGATGTCCGGGTGGTCGACGTTGAGGATGACCATCTTGGCCGCGCGGCGGGTGGTGCCGCCGCTCTTGATGGCGCCGG
>JAGWYY010000098.1 GCA_018969105.1 Acidobacteriota bacterium
CCGAGCGTGGCGGCGGCGCCCAGGGCGAGGCCCAGGGTGAGGCCCGCGGCCAGGGCAGCGACGCCGGCGGCGCGACCGCCCGGGGGAGGGCCCCCTGCACGGCGGCTGCGACGGCGGTATACGGGTGCCCCCGCGGCGGTGGCGGGGACGAGCGTGAGGTGTGTTCGCGTGTTCATGCGAACAAATGTACGCCCCCCATCGGACGGAACATGTGTTCTCAGCGCACGTCGCGTTGCATGAACGGGGCCGGGGGCGCACGACGCGTTGCGAGGTGGTCCTGGGCGGGTCGATGGGGTGGGCGGAGAACAAATTGGGGAAATTGGGTTGCATTGTGGGGAGCACGGGGGTAGGTTCTCCCACGTGGCACCTCGGCTCCTCAGCGGCACGTACGAATGCAGCCTCGATGACCGCTCGCGGCTGGCGATTCCGTCCCGCCTGCGGGAGCCCTTCGCCGACGGCACCGTCACCGCCTGGTGGCTGGACGACTGCCTCGTGGTGGTTCCCCGGTTCCAGTGGCCTTCGTTCATCGAGGACACCTTCGGCCGCATGAGCGTGCTCGACGACGACCAGCGCGAGCTCAGCCGCTTCCTGCTGGCCGGCGCCTTCGAGCAGGAGGGCCTCGACAAGCAGGGCCGCCTGCTGGTGCCCGCCGAACTGCGCGACCACGCCGCGCTCGACGGCAAGGTGAAGGTGGTGGGCGCGGGGTCGTACCTCGAGCTCTGGAATCCCGAGCACCTCGAGCAGCGCTTCGCGAAGCTGCGCAAGGACGGCGTGGCCCAGCGGGCCGCGCGCCTGGCCCAGCGCATCGACGGGGGCCGGGGATGACGGCCGCCGCGCCGCGCATCGAGGCCGTTCCGGCGGCTCCCGGCGGCGCACCCCATGTGCCCGTCCTCCTCGACCAGGTGCTGGCGCTCACCGCGCCGGAGCCCGGCGACCGCGTGGTGGACTGCACCTTCGGCGCCGGCGGGCACGCGGCCGCGCTGGCCGCGCGGGTGGGTCCCACGGGCGAGCTCACGGGTATCGACCGCGACCCCGAGGCCGCGCGTCACTTCGAGGCCCTCATGGCGCACATGCCGTGCCCGGCCCGCCTGGTGCGCGCCGACTTCGCCACCGGACTGCAGGATCTGGCATCGGCAGGGGCGAAAACCGACGTCATCCTGATGGATCTCGGCCTCTCGTCGATGCAGGTGGACACCGCGGAGCGGGGCTTCTCGTATTCGCGGCAGGCGCCTCTCGACATGCGGATGGACCCCGCCCTCGAGGTGACCGCCGCAGACCTCGTGAACGAGGCGTCCGAGCAGGACCTCACCCGGTGGTTCCGCGAGTACGGCGAGGAGCGCTACGCCAAGCAGATCGCCCGGGCCATCGTGCGCCGCCGCGACGAGCAGCCCATCACCACCACCGGCGACCTCGTGGAGGTGATCCGCGGCGCGGTGCCCACGCCGGCGCTGTTCGCAGGCGGGCACCCGGCCAAGCGGGTGTTCCAGGCGCTGCGCATCGAGGTGAACGACGAGCTGGGCATCCTCGAGCGGGCGCTGCCGGAGGCCTTCGACATGCTGAGCCCCGGCGGGCGCCTCGCCGTCATCTCCTTCCAGTCGCTGGAAGACCGCATGGTCAAGCGCTTCATGCGCGATCGCACCCGCGGGTGCATCTGCCCGCCCGACATGCCGGTGTGCGGCTGCGGCCAGCAGCCCGAGGGCCGCATGGTCACGCCCAAGGCCGTGAAGGCGATCACCGCCGAGGTGGCCGCCAACCCGCGCGCGCACTCCGCGCGCCTGAGGGTCATCCGCAAGGCGGACGCATGAGCACCCGGGCGGGGGCAGCGCGCATGTCCGCGGCGCCGGGCAGGGCCTACCCGGGCGCGAGGCCCGGTGCGAACCCCGGTGACAGTCACCGTTTCGGTGACAGTCACCCTCTCCGCCCCCTGCGCGTTCCCGGCGGGGGTGCGGCGGCGCGGCCCCCGCGGCCGCGCGTCATCCACTCGCGCACCAAGCGCACGCTTCGCGAGCGCCTGCACCTCGAGGGGGTGCGCCTCGCGTGGGTGCTGGTGCCGCTCATCGCGCTGCTGCTCGGCGGCGTGGTGTTCGTGAACGTCCAGCGGCTGAACCTCACCACCCAGACCGGGCGCACCGTGGACATGTACAACCAGGCCCAGGCCGACATCCTCAAGCTGCGCGCGGTGCTGGCCGAGAAGGACGGCCAGGTGGTGGACCAGGCCTCGAAGCGCCTGGGCATGGTGCTGGCACCCGGCAGCGGGCTGACCTACGTAACCGTTCCGAAGGAAGCGCGCATTGCGCCAGGACAGGCGCCCCGCACGCGCTGACAGGCCGCGGCGCGCGCGCCGGCGCGACTACGACGACAAGGGCCCCTCGCGGCGCCTGCACGTCGTCGCGCTCGCCGTGGTGGCGGTGCTGGGGGTGATGGCCCTGCGGGCCGGCTGGATCGCCACGGTGGAGGCCGGCGACCTGGCGAAGAAGGCCAAGGACCAGCACGAGAGCACCATCAAGCTGCCGGCCCCGCGCGGGCCCATCATGTCGGCCGACGGCCGCGAGCTCGCGGTGGACAAGCACGCGGTGGCCGTCACCGCCACGCCGTACCTCATCACCGACAAGCGCGGCACGGCCGAGAAGATCGCCACCGCGGTGAACCTGCCGGTGGACGAGGTGGAGCAGCGCATCTCGGGCAACGGCGGCTACGCCATGCTCAACACGGGCGTGGACCAGCAGCGCGAGCGCTACCTGCGCAAGCTCGACCTCCCGGGCATCACGCTGCAGGACACCCAGAAGCGCCTCTACCCGCTGGGCGCGGTGGCCGCGCAGCTGGTGGGCATGACCGACGACTGGGGCGCGGGGCTCACCGGCCTCGAGAAGACCATGGAGTCGAAGCTGAAGGGCAAGGAGGGCGTGCGCGAGGAGGCCCGCGACCCCGACGGCCGCTCGCTGCAGATCATTCGCGACCGCGCGCCCACGCCGGGCGAGCCCATCACGCTCACGCTCAACAGCGCGATCCAGCAGAAGACCGAGGAAGTGCTGCAGAAGACCGTGGACGCCAACGACGCCAAGGCGGCCTCGGCCATCGTGATGAAGCCCGACACCGGCGAGGTGCTGGCCATGGCCACCGTGCCGGGCTTCAACCCCAACGACCGCGACACCTTCCAGCCCGACACCGAGCGCGTGAGGTCGATCACCGACGCCTACGAGCCCGGCTCCACCTTCAAGCTCGTGGCCATTGCCGGTGCCATCGAGGAGGGCGTGGTCACCCGCGACACCATGTTCGACCTGCCCGAGACCCTCACCATGTACGACCGCACGCTGAAGGAGGCCCACTACCGGCCGTCCGTGGCGTGGAACGTCCAGGAGATCCTGCAGAACTCGAGCAACGTCGGCACGGTGCTCATCTCGCAGAAGCTCGGGCAGCGCAAGACCTATGAATGGATCCAGAAGTTCGGGTTCGGCGCCAAGACCGGCTTCGACTACCCGGGCGAGGTCTCGGGGTCGCTGCCCAGGTACGAGGACTGGTCGGGCGTGTCGATCCTCAACATCCCGATCGGCCAGGGTGTGTCGGTCACGTTGGCGCAGATCGCCGAGGCCTACGGCGCCATCGCCAACCGCGGGCACATGGTGCCGCCCCACGTGGTGAAGAAGGTGGGCGACACGGTGCTGCAGCACCCCCGCGGCCAGCGGATCGTGAGCCCGAAGACGGCCGAGCAGGTGAACATCATGCTCCAGAAGGTGGTGAGCGATGACGGCACCGGCAAGGAGGCCAAGATCGAGGGCTACACCGTGGGCGGCAAGACCGGCACGGCCAACAAGATCGACCCCAAGACCGGCGCCTACGTGGACAACTACATCGCGTCGTTCGTGGGATACGCGCCGGCCACCCACCCGGGCGTGGTGGTGGCGGTGATGGTGGACGAGCCCGCCGCGGGGTCGTTCTACGGCGGCGAGGTGGCCGCCCCGGCGTTCGAGCAGATCACCGAATTCGCCCTTCGGTACCTGCATATCGCCCCGTAGGGGCGTAGCCGGGAGCGCTGGTAACGTGGCTCCCGGATGAGGCTCGATGACCTGACCGGCGGCGTGCCCGGCGCGCGGCTCGAGGCGCGGGGTGCTTCCGCCCCCGACATCACGGCCATCCGGTACCGGTCGGGCGATGTCGCGACGGGTGATCTCTTCGCCTGCCTGCCCGGATCGCGCGCCGACGGACACGACTTCGCGGCCGATGCCGTGCAGCGCGGCGCCGCGGCGCTGCTGGTGGCGCGCCCGCTCGACCTGCCCGTGCCCCAGGTGGTGGCAGCCGACCCCCGGGCGGCGATGTCCATCATGGCGGCGCGGCTCGCGGGCGATCCCTCGCAGCACATGCAGGTGGTGGGGGTCACGGGCACCAACGGCAAGACCACCAGCGCCTACCTGGTGCAGTCGGTCATGCAGGCCGCCGGCATGCCCTGCGGGCTCATCGGCACCGTCGAGGTGGTGGTGGGCGGCACATCATCGGTGCCCACGCACACCACTCCCGAGAGCGTGGAGATGCAGGCCCTGCTCGCCGGCATGCGCGCGGCGGGGGACACCGCCTGCGCCATGGAGGTGTCGTCGCACGCGCTGCACCAGGGCCGTGTGGCGGGGTTGCGCTTCGCGGGGGCCATCTTCACCAACCTCACGCGCGACCACCTCGACTACCACGGCGACATGCAGTCGTACTTCGAGGCCAAGCGGCTGCTGTTCCAGCGGCCCGACGGCCACGGGGCCAACCCGCCCGGCGCGGTGAACGCCGACGACGAGTGGGGCCGGAAGCTGCTCGGGCCGGGGGTGCTGGGCTACGGCATCGACGCCGCCGATGCCGACGTGGCGCCCGAGCGGCTGCAGATGGGCGCCGAGGGCTTCGCCGCCGCCGTGCGCACGCCCCGCGGCACCATGCAGGTGGCCAGCGCCCTGCGCGGGCGCTTCAACGTGATGAACGTGCTCGGCGTGGTGGCGGTGGGGGAGGCCATGGGGCTCGACCAGGCCGCCGTGGCGGAGGGCATCGCCGCGCTGCGCGGCGTGCCGGGCCGGCTCGAGCCCATCGAGATGGGGCAGCCCTTCCAGGTGCTCGTGGACTACGCGCACACGCCCGACTCGCTCGAGAACGTGCTGCGCACCACGCGCGACCTCGCGGGCGACGGCCGCCTCATCGTGCTGTTCGGCTGCGGGGGCGACCGCGACACCGGCAAGCGCCCGCAGATGGGTGCCCTTGGCCGTGCGCTCGCCGACGTGTGCATCGTCACGTCCGACAACCCGCGCAGCGAGGACCCCGAGGCCATCATCGACCAGATCGTGGATGGTGCGTCGGAGGGTCCTGCGGAGCTGGTGGTGCAGGCCGATCGCCGCGCGGCCATCGCGGAGGCCATCGCCATGGCCGCCCCCGGCGACGTGGTGCTCATCGCCGGCAAGGGGCATGAGTCGGGCCAGGAGGCCCAGGGCGTGATCACCCCCTTCGACGACCGCGATGTGGCCCGCGAGGTGCTGGGCCGGCCGAGGGCCGCATGAGGGTGACAGTCACCGACATGATCCTCTGGTCGAGCGCGTCGCAGATGGCGGGGCCCGACGACGTGGCCTGCGAGGGCGCCACGGCCGACAGCCGCGACGTGCGCGCGGGCCAGTTGTTCGTGGGCGTGCCGGGCGAGAACGTGGACGGCGGCCTGCACGCCGCCGAGGCCGTGGCGTCGGGCGCGGCCGCCGTGCTCATCTCGGAGGGCGCGTGGGCCGATTCCGGGGACGACCTGCGCGATGCGGGCGCGGTGGTGCTGGTGCACCACGACCCGGTGCAGGCGCTCGGGCTCATCGGGCGCGGGGCGCTGGAGCGCCTCGGCGCGAAGGTGGTGGGCGTCACGGGGTCGTACGGCAAGACGTCCACGAAGGACTCCATCGTGGCCGTGCTGCGCGCCGCAGGCGTGCGGGCCGAGGGCACGCCGGGAAACCGCAACACCGAGGTGGGGGTGCCGCTGAGCATCCTCGGGCTGCCGGAGGACACCCAGGTGGCCGTCATCGAGATGGGCATGCGCGGCACCGGGCAGATCGCCGAGTTGGCCGCCCTGGCGCCCCCGGACGTGGCGGTGATCACCGCCATCGGTCCCGTGCACCTGGAGCTGCTCGGCACGGTGGAGGCCATCGCCGCGGCCAAGGCCGAGATCCTGGATGGCCTTCCGACCGATGGCGCGGCCGTGGTGCCCGACGACGAGCCGCTGCTCGCCGAGCACATCGCGCGGCTGCCCGCGGGGGTCGAGGTGCGCAGGTTCGGCGATGAGCCCTCCATCGCGGTGTCCGCCGGCGATCTCAAGGCGTGGGAGCAGCGCAACGTGGCGACGGCCGTGGAGGCCGCCATCGCGCTGGGCATGGCGCCTGGGCCCGGTGCCGAGGTGGTGCTCGAGCGCTCGCCCATGCGCGGCATCGAGCACCCGCTGCCGGGCGGCGGCACGCTCATCGAGGACTGCTACAACGCCAACCCGCCCGCCATGGCGGC
>JAGWYY010000099.1 GCA_018969105.1 Acidobacteriota bacterium
GGACGCCGCCAACAGGGTGTTCGCGCGCTTCGGGCTCCGACGCTACGTGCTCGCCGTGGGCGACATCCACCCGCGCAAGAACATCGGGGCCCTGGCCCAGGCCATGGCGCTGTTGGGCGACCGCGACCTCGAGCTCGCCCTGGTGGGCCGCCCGGCCCTGGGCGGCGAACAGATCGTGCGCGGGGCCAAGGCCCACTGGCTGGGCCGCGTGGACGACCACCAGCTGGCCGACCTCTACCGCGCCGCCGCGGTGGTGTGCGTGCCGTCGCTGTATGAGGGCTTCGGCCTGCCGATCCTCGAGGCCATGGCATGCGGTGCCCGCGTGGTGGCGAGCAACCGCGGCGCCATGCCGGAGATCGCCGGTGAAGGGGCCATCATCACCGACCCCACCCCCAACGCGCTGGCGCTGGGGATTCGCGAGGCACTCGATCCGGCGAACGCCGATCGGCTCGGAGCGGCGGCGGCGGCGCAGGCGGCGGAGTTCAGCGAGGCCGCCATGGGCGAGGCCGGGTGGGCTGCGCTGCGGACGGGCGCTGCCGCATAACCCCGCAAAATCCGGTGGGGCACCGGTGTAACCAGCCCGTCGGGTGAGCCCCCGGGGCTGCTCCTCCGGGGCGATAATTCGTCGGTGAACCCCCGCGCAGTGAGGATCATTCTCGAGGTGGCCCTGGTGGTCATCGGGTTCACGCTGCTCGCGGTGCTCATCACCTGGCCGGCAGCGGCGAATGCCAACAGCGTGCTGCCCACGCAGGGCATTCCCTGGGACCCCGCGGGCTTCACCTGGGACCTCTGGCAGCGGCTGCAGGATGGCCTTCCGCTCTTCGGCACCGGATCCACCGATCTCGTGGCTCCGTTCACCACCGAGTACCCCGCGGCCTTCAACCTGGTGCAGCTGGCGTTCTACGGCCCGGCGCTGGCCATCGCGGCCATCAGCACGCCGGTGTTCGCGATGAACGTGATGATCATCGCAGGCATCGCCTGCAGCGGGATGGCCATGTACGCGCTGGCCCGCTGGCTCGGGTGCGGGCCCGGGGTGAGCACCTGGGCCGGCGCGGCGCTGGCGATATCCCCCTACGTGGTGGGCAAGGCCGTGGTGCACGCACCGCTGGCGAACATCGCGTGCTTCCCCCTGCTCATCCTCGCCTGCCTGTGGTGGAACGAGCGACCCTCGTGGAAGCGCGCGCTGGCGGTGACCGGCGCCTTCGCACTCGCGTGGACCACCACGGCCTACTACGGGCTCATGGCACTTCTGATCGTGGTGGTCATCTGCGGGTGGGGGATGATCAGCCGCGGCAGGCGGAGCGGGTGGCGCCCCATCGCCGGCGAGGGCGGGCTGCTCGCGGGCCTTCTGGGGCTGCTGGTGCTCGTGCCCATCGCGATCTCGGTGGCATCGAGCAGCGTTCCCACGCCGGCGCGAAGCAGCGCGGAGCTCAAATCGTTCGGTGCCCGGCCCGCCGACTACCTGGTGCCGCCGCCCGGGGGCTGGCTCGCCCGGGGCGTGGACGCCGCGTGGACCGGACGGCTCGACTCCACCGGGGAACAGCTCATCCTCTACCTGGGCATCAGCGTGCTCATCGTGGCCCTCGCCGCGATGGTCATCGCCTGGTGGCGCCCAGCACTGCTCGGCTCGGCCCGGGCCGTTGCCACGGCGCGCATCGGATCAGTGCTCGCCGCGCTCCTCGCGTGGTTCTCGCTGGCATGGCCAATCGGCCTCGGCCCGGTGCCGATCCCCGTGCCATCAATCGCGATCTGGCAGGTGTTCCCCGAGGTGCGCGCCTTCGCCCGCTTCGGCGCGCCGCTGCTGGTGGTGCTGATCGCCGTAGGGGGACTGGCCATCGCCGCGCTCGCGCGCCGGGGCGGACCGATCTGGCGGCACTCGATCATCGCCGCCGCGCTGGTGATCACCGCGGCCGACCTCACCACCGCCCTGCCGGTGATCACCAGTCCGCCCGCCACCGCCGACAGCCAGGCACCTGCCGACCGCCAGGGGTGGGCGTGGCTGCGCGACCAGCCCGGCGCAGGGGCGGTGGTGGAATACCCCACGGGCCCCTACCGCAACGTGCCCGAACTCGAGCAGCTGCGCCATGTATGGCAGATCGGGCAGATCGTGCACGGCCGCCCGGTGCTCAACGGGTTCGGGCCCATGGGCCAGGCCGTGGATCGCCGCAGCATCGACCTTGCGCAGCAGGTAGGCGACCCCGCGATGCCGGGCGCAGCCGAGGACCTCGCCACCGCGGGCGTGGCGTTCGCCACCGTCCACCCGTGGGCCTATGGCCAGTACCGGCTGGGCACGCCCCCCGACGCCTCCCGGCCCCCGGCGGGCTTCGCCCTGGCCGCGACGTTCCCGGATGGAACCGCCGTCTGGAGGGTGACGGCGTCCCCAGCCCCGGTGCTCGCGGTGTTCCGCCAGCCCGGGTTCGCGGCACCCGAACTCCGCGATGGACGCACGTGGCACCCCATGGGGGCACCCGTGGCGCAGGTGACCACCTGGGCGCCCGCGCGCGGCACGCACACGCTGGAGTTCCCCGTGGCGGCCCCGCCCGGCACACAGGTGACCGCCAAGGTGCGCGGTGCGCCAGCGGCCACCGTGCGCGTGGTGCCGGGCGTGATCCGCGTGACCCTGCGCACGGGTCCCGCAGGCATGGACATCCGCATCATGGCCACGCCGCTTGCGGGGGTCGCAATCGGGCGACCAACGGTGCAGGCGGCGCCGGCCGGATAGGGACCCCGGGCGCTCATCCCTAGCATGCGGCGCGTGAACGCCTTCGACACCACCCTGCCCGGCGTCGTCGTGATCGAACCGGTCCTCCATGGCGACTCCCGCGGCTTCTTCCTGGAGACCTACCGCGCGAACGTGCTGGCCGAGTTGGGAATCACCGACCCCTTCGTGCAGGACAACCAGAGCCGCTCCGGGCGCGGTGTGATCCGTGGCATGCACTTCCAGGGGGGCGCGCATCCGCAGGCCAAATTGGTGCGCTGCGCGCGGGGGGCGATCCTCGACGTGGTGGTGGATATCCGCCGGGGATCGCCCACATTCGCACAATGGGAGGCCTGGGAGCTGGACGACGTCTCGGGGCGGCAGGTGTACTGCCCCGCGGGGTTCGCGCATGGGTTCCAGGTGCTGTCGGAGGTCGCGGACGTGGTGTACCGCTGCTCCGCCTACTACTCCCCCGACGACGAAGCCTCCATCGCGTTCGACGACCCCGAACTGGGTATCGCGTGGCATGACATCCCTCCGGTGGTGAGCGACCGCGACCGTGCGGCGCCCCGCCTTGCGGCCCTGGCGGACACCCTGCCCTTCACCTGGGAGGGGTGAGCGCGAGCGCCCTCGAGCTCAGCGTGGTGATCGTCTCCTACCGCTGCGCCGATCATCTCGCGCGGTGCCTCGCCAGCATTGAGGGCAACACCTCCGACGTGCACCTCGAGGTGATCGTGGTCGACAACGCCAGCGGCGATGGCACCGCAGGGGCGGCGCGCACGCACGCACGGGCGCTGCTGATCGAGCGCCCCACCAACGAGGGTTTCGCGCGCGCGGCCAACATCGGCATGCAGCGCGCTCGCGGCCGCGCCGTTCTGGTGCTCAACCCCGACACCCAGGTGCCACCAGGGGCGCTTCGTGCATGCCTCGATGCCCTCTGGGCAGATCCCCGCATCGGTGTGCTCACGCCGCGCGTGGTTGATGAGTCGGGTGCGCTCGACGTTCGCTGCCACAGGGAATTCCCCACGGCATGGTCGGCCTTCTGCTTCGTCACCGGCCTCGACCGGCGGCTGCCGTGGACGAGTGCGCGGGCCCACGCCATGCGCGACCTTCCCGACGATCGCGAGGCCGATGTGGACGCGGTGTCGGGTGCCGTGATGCTCATGCGCGCAGACGCCCTGCACCGGATCGGTGGGTTCGACCAGCAGTTCTTCATGTACGCCGAGGACATCGACCTCTGCATGCGCTTTCGCGCTGCAGGGTGGCGGGTGGTGTACTGGCCCGGGGCCGAGGTGGTGCACGAAGGAGGAGGTTCAGGTGCGGGCGGGCGGCGCACTCCGCAAGCGGATGCTGCTGCGTACCGCACGATGGGACCACTCATCCACAAGCATCGCCACGGCCTGGGGGGCGCAGTGCTGGCAGCGACCGCTGTGATCGCCGGCGAGGTAATGCTGGCCGCAAGCCGCCTGCGTCGTCGTGCGTACTCTTGAGCCCGTGAAGATCGTCCTCATCGGTACGCGTGGCATTCCCGCGGCCTACTCCGGCTTCGAGACGGCGGTCGAGAACCTCGCCCGCGAGTTCACTTCGCGCGGGCACGAGGTCACCGTCTACTGCCGTCCCCACATGACCGAGAAGCGCGACGAGCACGCCGGTGCCCGCCTGGTGCACCTCCCCACCATCGAGAACAAGTACCTCGACACCTTGGCGCACACCACGGTGAGCACCGGCCACATGGTCACCAAGGAGCGCCCGGACGTCGCCATCTACTTCATCGCGGGCAACGCGCCCGTCGTGCCGCTCGCGCGCATGGCCGGGGTGCCGAGCATCCTGCAGATCGACGGCATGGATTCCGAGCGCGCCAAGTGGCCGCGTGCGGCCCGGGCGATCATCCGCCAGTTCGAGCACATGTCCGCGGCGACGGCCACGATCGCCGTGACCGACAGCGAGAGCGTGGCCGACCTCTATGAAGAGCGCTTCGGCCGTCGCCTGCTGGCGATCCCCTACGGCGCCAGCCTGCCCGACCCGGGCACCACCGCGCTTCTCGACGAGCTCGGGCTCGCACCCGGGCAATACATCCTGTTCGTCGGCCGCCTCGTACCCGAGAACAACGCCCACCTGCTGGTGGATGCCTACGCCCGCCTCGACACCGAATGGCCGCTGGTGATCGTGGGGGACGCCCCGTACGCCGATGACTACATTGAGCGCCTCAGGGGCTCCGCTGATGAGCGGGTGATCTTCCCGGGATACGTGTTCGGAACCGGCTACGCAGAGCTCGTGCACCACTGCGCGCTGATGTGCGTTCCAACAGAGGTGGGCGGCACCCACCCGGTGATCGTGGAGGCCATGGCGGCCGGTGCGCCGCTGGTGGTGAGCGATCACGCGCCCAACATCGAGGTGGTGGGCGATTCGGCCGCAACCTTCAGCCTTGCCTCGGGCAGCACGGCGCTTGCTGCCACCCTCGAACGCCTGATCGCCGACCCCTTGCGCCGCCAGCAGCTGTCGCACGCCGGAATGCAGAGGGCGCGCGAGCGCTTCGGATGGGGCCCCTGCGCCGAGCGGTACCTCGCCGTGTGCGCGGCGATTACCGGCTGATGTCGGCGCTACGGTAGGTGCGGATGGAGGAGACCAACCGGGACGACACGCACGCCCTGCCCAAGGGCGCGATCAAGACGCGCACGGTCGTGATCGGTCTCGTGGTGGGCATTCCGCTGTCGCTGCTCTTCCTCTGGCTCGCAGTGCGGGGCGTGGCGTTCGACGAGGTGTGGGACGCCATCACATCGGCGAACGTCGTCTACGTCGCACTGGCAGCGCTATTCCTGATCGGCATCATCGCCTGTCAAGGGCTGCGATGGCGCGCCCTGATGGGCGACGACGCACCGCTGCCGCGGCGCACCTATATCGCGCTGTCCTACTTCGGTAACGGCGTGAGCAACGTGATCCCGGGCAGGCCAGGCGATGTGGTGCGAGGCGTGTGGCTGAGTCGCATCGCTCGACTGCCGGTGGCCCGCGGCCTGGCATCGGTGGGCGTTGACCGCGCATTTGATGTGCTTACCCTGGTGATCCTGCTTCTCGTCTGCCTTCCATTCGTCGCCCACCCTGACTGGCTGCTCACGCTGGCGATCACAGGGGCGGTGATCGCCATGGCGGTGCTAGCGGTGCTCATCGCGGCATGGTGGTACTCGCACAGGTCCGAGCGAGGCAAGACATGGATCGCCACGGCGGACGATGGATCATGGCTTTCGCGCCAAGCAGCGGGCTTTGTACGCGGCATGGCAACGATGAACCACCTCGGTCAGGTCGCCGAGGTCGTGGCATGGAGTTTCGCGGCGTGGGGATCGTTCACGGTCGGCACCTGGCTGCTCACGGAGTCGCTCGGTGAGGGTGTCAATGTCGGTGGCGCCCTGTTCGTAACCGCCGTCATCGGGCTCGGCGCCGCCATTCCGTCGTCGCCGGGGCAGATCGGAACGGTGCAGTGGCTGGCCGTGGTGTCATTGGCGGTGCTGGGGGTGGGCAAGGCCGATGCACTTGCTTTTTCGGTGATACTGCAGGCCGTAACGCTCATCCCAATCACCCTCGCAGCGCCCTTCATCGCATGGTGGCTCGCCACCCGCCAGGGCAAGGGCAAGGCCCACGGCGAGGACCAGCGCGCGCGCGCGGAAACGACCTCCCATTAGACTCGGCTCGCCGTGAGCCAGCCGACCCCGGAGAGCCCCGCGCGCCCGTCGGTATGGGTGTGCATCC
>JAGWYY010000100.1 GCA_018969105.1 Acidobacteriota bacterium
CCTGGCGGCCGACGCCGCCCCATGATCGTCACGCGGGTGGGCGACCGGCTGCGGCTGGTCACGCAGGTGGCCCACCAGGACCAGTGCGGCATCCTCGCGGCGGCGTGGGGCAACCATGACTTCGCCCGTCCCGAGCCGTGGGATCCCGTGGTGCAGGCCTCCTCCTGCCACGACGAGGGCTGGCGCGAGTGGGAACGCCACCCGGGCGTCCAGCCCGATGGGGAGCCGCGTGGCTTCACGGCGATGGACATCGCCGATCACGTGGCCATCCACCGCGCGAGCTCGGCCGCGGCGGGCACGCATGGCGAGCGCGTGGAGATGCTGGTGGGCATGCACGTGGCGGGGCTCGTTATGCGCCGTCTGGGACTCGATGGCGGCGCGGCCGAGCTTGATGACCGCCCGGGCCCCGCGCGCGACCTCGTGGTGGAGCGCGCCATGGCGGCCCGTGCGCTGCGCGCGCGCGTGGGCGAAGGCGCCGAGGTGGCCGGATGGGCGTGGTCGGCCTACCGCATCCTGCAGGCCATCGACCTGCTCAGCCTCTACCTCACGTGGAGGGGCCTCCAGGCCGGCGAGGAATGGACGCTGCGCCGCGTGCCGCGCTGCCAGGGCGACGAGCAGGGAGTCGACATCGTCGTGGCGCCGGATGGCGCGGGACGCGACGCGCTCGCCTGCACGCTGCGCCCCTGGCCCTTCGCGGACGACGAGGTGCACGCCCCCGTGGAGGCCCGGTTCATCGCCGATCGTCCGTACCGCGACGCCGACGACCTCGCCGGGGCGCTTGCCGCCGCCCCGGTCACGGTGCTGCCCATGCGCGTGCGCCGGCCGTGAGCCGCCCCGCCGCCGCCGGGCCCCGTGCCCGTGCCGCGGGGCCTAGTGCTCGTACTTGAAGCTGATCAGCAGGCGCACGCGGAAGCGGTCGACCGTGCCGTCCTTGATCGTGACGTCCTGCTTCACGACCTCGGCCACGCGCAGGTCGCGCAGCGTGCTGGATGCCGTCTCGACGGCCAGCCGCGTGGCGGCCTCCCATGAGTCGCTGCTGGTGCCGACGATCTCGATGACCTTGTAGACGCTGTCACTGGACACGGGGTGCCTCCCGCTCGTGTTCCCGCGGCACGCCGCGGCTCACCATGATTGTGGCGGGCCGACCTGCGAACCCGCAACCTCGGCGCCGATGTTGATCGTCCCCTCATCGCGCAGCCGGGTGATGTTGATGCGGGCGCGGTCGATCATCTCCGGGCACGCGGCGAGGACCATGCGCCCCGCCGTGGCGTCGCCCAGCACCATCCAGCGGTCACCGGGGGCATCGATGCAGCGGCGCGCGAGCAGCGCGCAGGCCACGGCGTCGATGGCCGCGGCTTCGTCGAGGTCGCCGAGGTCGCCCTCGCGCTCCGCCGCGGGCCAGGCGGTGAGGTCCACGGCCTCGCCGACAAGCGCCCGCGCAGGCGCGAGCCCGTCATTGCGCGCCCGCCCCCCGCGCGGGCGGAACGCCGGCGCGCGCAGGCCGAGCCACGCGGCGCGGTAGTCCGCGAGGTCGAGCGCGGGGGAGCCCGCGGGGTGTTCGCGCTCCCACATGACCTGGCGCAGCACCTCGTCGGGGAGCGCTTCCGCCACCACATGGCCCGCCGCGGCGAGCGCCTGCGCGAGGGCCACGCCACGCGCGCCGCCGTATGCCTTCTGCATGCGCGCGGGGGTCACGGGGAAGGCGGGGATGTCCAGCCATGCGAGCACGTGTTCGACGTCGCGGCGCCCCCGCACGTCGGGCACCGCGATGGGCGCATCCACCAGCACGAGCGCGGGCCCGCCACCCACGGCATCTGCGATCTCGGCATCGGAGCGGCACATCCGCACCCCTGACAGCGCGTTGTCAGGGGTGATCTCCGCCACGGCGGAGCGCCCCGGGGCGTCATCCACCCGGGGGTCCTGCAGCAGGTGGATGCCCACGGCCCGCACCGGCCGAGAGTAGCGGCGCGCGCCCTGCATGCGCGATTTCGTGCCGCTCCGCTACGCTCTCGCGCTGGAAATGGGCGCCACCCCGGCGTCCCTCCCCGATTCGGTTGGAGACATGAGCTCGATCCTGCTCCTCATCATCTCGATCGCGGCGCCCTGGGTGGTGCAGCTCGCCCCGCCGCGCCAGCGCCTGATCGCGCTCGTCATCGACATCGCCGTCCTTCTGCTCTTCGGCATCTTCAGTGGCAACCCGCTGGGCATGTGGCAGTTCTGGATCGGCCTCATCATCGGCATCGTGAGCGTGGTCCTCTACGCCCAGATGGGCAGCCGTGGCCCCCGCCGCCGCCGCTGGGAAGACGAAGAGGAAGCGGAGCCCACGGGCGAGCTGTAGGCCCCGCGGGACCCCGGAGGGACCCACCCCGAGCGCCTGGCGCATGCCGCAGGGGGCGGGTTACCCCTGCGGACTACCGCAGCGGTCCGGGACGGGTCGTACTCGGGGGTTGCGGGCACTCGCCGAAGCGGGATCGGCATTTGCGGGGACCGCAAATGCATCATCCCCGGCTGCGATCCCCGCAACCCCCGAGTACGACCCCTCCCGGCTATCCGCGAGTTGTCCGCGGGGGTAACCCGCCCCCTGCGGCCCTCGGCAACGCCTCCGGTCAGGTTCTCCTGGGCCCCGCGGGGCGGACAGCGCTCCCGAGGGGTCCGGAGGTGGCCTCACCCACTAGGGGTGGTTGGGCTCCAGGTTCTCGGCGATGAGCTGGTCGGCGCGCTTCTGGTCGGACATCAGGAGGAGGCCCTTCTTGAGCTCGGCGACGCCCTGCGCCTTCTGGTTGGTGGCGATGAGCGCGAGGCCGAGGGCGACGTAGCCGTCCTCGTAGTTCGGGTCGAGGCGAACGGCCTCGGTGGCGGCGGCGATGGCCGGGTCGAACTGGTCGGTGGCGATGAGCGCGTAGGCGAGGAACGCCTGGGCGATCGCGTTGCCCGGGTCGGCGGTGACGGCGGCCTGGAAGGCCGGCACGGCGTCGGCGGTGCGGTCGAGGCGCGAGAGCACGAGGCCCTGGCCCAGGAGCGCCGGAGCGAGAGTGGGATCGGCCTTGACTGCGCGGTTGTACGCGGCGAGGGCGCCCTTCAGGTCGTCCTTGTCGAGGAGGATCTCGCCCTGGAGCATCTGGCCGATGCCGGTGGTCTTGAGGGCCTTGGGCCACTTGTCGAAGAGCTTCTGCGCATCGTCCGGCTTGGCGGCGTCGATGCGGTCACGCGCGGCCGCGAGCAGGTACCCCAGCTTGTTGGGGTTGCGCTTCACGAGCACGGGGAAGGCCTTCTCGTAGCTGGGGGCGGGGTTCCAGTCGGCGGGCAGGGAGATCATGCCGGTGCGCACCTCGGCGCCGCGGCGGAACTCGATGGGCACGGCGGTGTCCGCCGGGATCGCCTTGAGCGCGGCGGTCCACTGGCCCGGGGTCGTCACGTCGAGGTTGTTGATCTTCGTGATGACGTCACCGCGGCGAAGGCCGGCCGTGACGAGCACGCCCTTGGGGCCGAGGGCCGTGACCAGCTGGCCGCCCTCGGGGATCTTCAGCTGGCGCGCGATGGCCGGCAGGTTCGGGACGGTGAAGCCGTCGAGGCGGCCGCGGGGCGGCGTGAGCTCGAGCTTGATGTTCTTCTTGAGCACCTTGGCGGTGCGCCCCTGCGAATCGGTGGCGGAGATCACCACCGAGTAGGCGCCGTTCGGCAGCTGGTAGCCCTGGTCGTTCACCGCCTGCACGAGGAACCACACCTGACCGCCGGGCTCGTCCGCGCCGGTGGTGATGGTGCGGACCACCTTCTTGTCCTTCAGGCTGGTGATCTTCACCGTGAAGGTGGCCGGTCCGGCCGACTTCAGGCCCACCATGAACCGTGCGTGGCCCTGCTGGGCCTTGACGACGGCGCGGAGCCGGAGGCCCGAGAGCTTCGGCGGCCCGGTGTATGCCGGCGTGGAGGTGGTCGGGGTGGTCGATCCCGTCGTGGTGGTCGTGGTGGCTGCTGTCGTGGTGCCCTGGGACTGCTGCGCCACGGCCCACGTGGGGGCGGCGAGCGCAGCGATGGTCAGGGGCACAGCCAGAAGGGCTGATCGGCGCATGGCGATGACCATATCAGCCCTTGCTAGCGTCGCCGGTGATGAAGGTTCCGCTGCCCACGCTGGAGGTTTTGGAGCGCACGAGGCGCGGTGAACCGGTGGATCCGGCCGATGTGGCCGCCCTCGTGAACGCGTGGACCACCGGCGCCGCCTCCGACGCGCAGATGGCCGCCTGGTGCGCCACGGCGGGACTCCGGGGGGTGCCGTACGAGGCCTCGCTCGCGGTGGTGCGGGCCCTGCTGGCGGGTGGCGATCGCCTTGAACTGGGGCGTCTCGGGCCCACCGTCGACATCCGGAGCGCAGGGGGCGTGGGTGACTCGTCGCTGGTCATCGCGGCGTCCTGCCTCGCTGCTGCGGGCGGGGTGATCGTGGCCTCCACGGGGGCGCATGCGATCGCGCACGTGGGCGGGGTGCTCGACGCCGTCGAGGCGATCCCCGGCATGCGCTCGGAGATGGGCGTTGAGCAATGGGTGTTGCAGGCGCGCGACGCCGCAATGGTCATTGCCGAGCCCGGGGAGCGGCTCGTGCCCGAGGAGCGCCGTCTGGCATCGCTGCGCGATGGCACCGCCACGGCCGAGGGCGATGCCATGGTGGCCATCGCGGCCGCCGCGCGCGGCATCAGCGGGGGGGCGGGCGTGCTGGCACTGGAGATCCCCGGCGGGTCCGGTGCGCTGCTGCCCGACATGGAGCATGCGCGCGCGGCCTGCGACCTCGCGACGCGGCTCGGGGGTGAGTGGAACCGCGAGGTGGTCGCCGTGCCCTCCGAGCGGGCCCAGCCGATGGGCGGCGTGGCGGGGCACGTGCTCGAGGTGCGCGAGGCGTTCGCCGTGCTGCGCGGCGATGGCGACGCCGGCCTTGCCGACTCGGCATGCGCGTTGGCCGCCGCTGCGCTGGGCGCGGCCGGCGTGGACGGCGACGCCGAGGCGGTGCGGCAGTTGATCCGCGACGGCCGCGGCGTCGCGGCGGCCGAGCGCTGGGTTGCCGCGCAGGGGGGCGACCCCGCGGTGGTGGGGCACGCCGACCTGCTCCCGCGCGCGGCGATCCGGTCCACCGTGCCGGCGGCCCGGGCGGGCACGGTGACGGCGGCCGACGGCGGGCGCATCGGCGCCGCGGCCCGGTGGCTGGGGGCCGGGCGGCTCGACCCGGGTCAGGTGATCGATCCGCTGGCCGGCGTGGAGGTGGTGGCGCGGCCCGGCGCCGCCGTGGCCGAGGGCGACGTGCTGGCGATCGTCCACGGATCGGACCAGTGGCTGGTGGACCGCGGCGTGGAGATGGTGGCCGGTGCCATCGCGGTGGGCGACTGATGCCCGAGTTGCCCGAGGTCGAGACGATCCGCCGCCAGCTTTCCGAGCACCTGGCCGGACGCACGATCACGAGCACCCGCGTGCTCGACCCGCTGCTCGTCGACCCCGAGGACCCCGCCGACTTCGCGCGACGCCTCACGGGGCGCGCGCTGCGTGAGATACGGCGCACCGGTAAGTACCTGTTCATCGAGCTCGACGATGGCGAGGCCCTTGCGCTGCACCTGCGCATGACCGGCCAGTTGCTCTGGACGCCCGGCGAGCCGGATGAGCCCACGCCCTACGCCCGCGCCGTGCTGGGGTTCGACGACGGCTCGATGGTGACGTTCGCCGACCCCCGCCGCTTCGGCCGCGCGTGGTTCCTGCCCGCCGGACGAGCGGCCCGCAGCCGGGCGTGGGGACGGCGCACGGGCGTGGACGCCATGTCGCCGGGGTTCACGGCGCGCAGCCTCGGCGCATCGCTCGAGCGCCGCACCGCGGCGATCAAGGCGCTCATCCTCGACCAGCGCATCGTGGCCGGCGTCGGGAACATCTACGCCGACGAGGCGCTCTTCCGGGCGCGGATCCATCCACGGCGCCCAGGTGGCTCGCTCACGCAGGCCGAAGTGCGCCGCCTGCACCGGGCCATCCGCGATCGCCTGCGCATGGGGATCTCGGTGGGTGGGGCATCGTTTGACCGCTACCGTGACGCCCACGGCGGGCGCGGCGGCATGCAGGACCTCTTCCTCGTCCACCGGCGGCAGGGCGAGCCGTGCCCGCGCTGCCGCACCATCATCGAGAAGGGCGTCGTGGCGCAGCGGGGCACGTACTGGTGCCCGAGGTGCCAGCCGCTGGAGGCCGAGGTGCAGGGGGAGGCCGACGTGGAGGCGCAGGGGGAGGCCGAGGTGAAGGTGCAGGCCGCATGCTGACCGACGTCCCGGGCATCCGGGTGGGGCACTGGACCGACGCCGACGCGGGCACGGGGTGCACCGCGGTGATCCTCCCGCCGGGTACCTGCGGCGGGGTGGACGTGCGCGGCGGCGGGCCCGCCAGCCGCGAGACCGACCTGCTGCGGCCCGAGGCCCCGGTGCC
>JAGWYY010000101.1 GCA_018969105.1 Acidobacteriota bacterium
CTCCACGTGCGCGCGAGGGCGACCAGGTAGTCGTCGTCGGGGTCGGCCGCCACCGTGCTGGTGTGGGGGTTGTCGGGGACGAACCGGCTGCGGTTCACCAGGAAGTCGAGGATCTCGTCGCGGTCGCCCGGGCGGATGCGATCGGCCAGGTGGGGGCGCAGGGTCACCGTCGCCACCTCCGACAGCAGCGCACCGCAGGCGACGGCCTCGAACGCACCATCGAGCCAGTTCTCAAGGACCTCTGCGGGTGGACCGCTCGGGTTGATCAGCCCCGAGACGACGACATTGGTGTCAAGAACTGCGCGCAGGCTGCCTCCGGCGCTCGGCGCGCGCAGCGTGCTGCTGTGCCACCACCCAGTCCATGATCTCGTCGTCGGTCATGTCGCGCACGTCGCGGCCGTCGTCGGTGATGAGTCCCTCGGCCTCGATGCGCTGCCAGATGCGCTCGAACACGCTGAGGCCGAGGTGGCTGATGAGGGCCTCCTCGATCAGGTCGCCCTCCTTCATGCCGCGATTGGCCGCGGCGATGCGCGCCGAGCGCAGGACGTCTTCGTCGATCGTGAGGGTGGTGCGGGTCTTGGGCATGGGGGCAAACTAGCATCATGATGCCGTGATGCACTGCGCGTCCAGCAACACCTTCGCGTCTAGCGATTCCTGGGGTTGAGGATGACCCAGCGCAGGTCGTCGGCCAACGTGGCCGTGCCGCCGAGGATGCCCTCGGCACGGCGGGCGTACGCCTCGTCGAGCCATGGCCCGAAAACGCGCGGGGTCAGCACCCAGCGCCACTGCGACCAGTTGCCGGCGCGGTCGCGCACCCTCACGCGCACGCGGCCCGCACGGCTGATGACGCCCTGCTCGGCACGGAAGCGCACGGTGACGGGCCGTGACTTGCGTGAGCTGATGGACATCTGCGATACGCCCGAGATCCGGTCCTTCGCCGTCACGCGCAGCGCGAAGCGCGAAGGACCGCGCCCCACCGCCGAGGCCTCAACCCGCGTGATGACGGGTCGCCGCCGGTCGAGGATGGTGTCGTCGCTGAAGGTCTGGGTGTCCGATACTCCGCCTCCCGAGAACCGCACGTACACGATGCGCGGTTCCCGCTCGGGCCCCGAGGCGCGGAGCGTCCAGGGGATTCGCGTGGCCACCGGGAACGAGCGGGCATCAGCGAAGCCGCCGTCATTCGCGATGGTCACCGTGGTTGCGCCGGCAGGCCACACCAGCGAGAGCCGCACGCCGGCCTTGCTCACGTAGGGCGCGCCCTCGTTGATCGACACGCCCACCGGGCCCGGGGGAGGGGTGAGGGCGCCTGCAGGACGGGCCGCCTGTGACGGTTGCGACGCCGGAGCGGGGGTGGGAGCCGGCGCGGGTGGCGTGGGCCCGGCGTACACCGTTATCTCGCTGGAGGAGAGTGTGACCACGTCCATGCCACCGTCGCCCGTGATGTCGGCAACGCGCAGCGCGTGCGCTCCGCTCGGGTCCGCGGTGAGCTGCGTGGGGGTGCCGAGCGTGCCGTTGCCGGCGTTGAGCAGCACCGTCACGCCACTCGTGGAGTCTGCGCGCGATCCGCTTGCCACCACGTCGCGGTGGCCGTCGCCATCCATATCCGCCACGTCCACGCCCGTCGCATTGTCCACGGCGCCGTTGGATGTGGCGTCGTACAGGGTGCCGTCGCCGGTGAAGGTGCCGTTGCCGTTGTTGAGCATCACGCGCACGCCCGAACCGGTGGGCTGCACCAGGTCGGCGCGGCCGTCGCCGGTGAGGTCGCCCACCGCGATCAGCGACCCGGCGCCGCTGCTGGCCGGGCCCACGCGCGTCACCGCCGCGGGGCCGGAAGCGCTACCCAGGCCAACGGCCATGCGGCCACCGTCGCCGTCGTCCCTCACCACGAGGTCGGCGTACTGGTCGCCGTTGAGGTCGGCGAGGGCGATCCCCTTCGGGCCCTGGCCCGTTGTCACATCCGTCCAGCAGTTGGAGTTGCCGGAGACGTTCACGCACGGGGATCCAGCCACGGCGCCACCGGCTCCCAGGTCGACCTTCCTCCAGATGCGCGCGCGCGTGCCGCTGTTGCTCTCGGACGCCACGAGGTCGAGCTTGCCATCACCGTCGGCATCGCCGAGTGCCACCCACTGCGGCCCGGATCCCACCCAGTTATCGATCACGGTGTTGGCGGCCGCGAAGGTGGGCGCGCCCGGGTCTGTGGTGGTGTTGATGATCACGGCCGGGCAGTTGCGCTCCCACGTGCCGTAGGCGATGTCCAGCTTGCCATCGCCATTCACGTCGCCCACCGCCGTGCCGCGCACAAGCGTGTGGTCGGGGCCGCTGCAGATGGGGTCGGCGGGCGCGGGTGCAGGGAGCAGCGTGGGTCCCGACACGGACCCATCTGCCTCGCCCCAGTACACCTGCACCTCCCCGCGCGTCTCGGCGGGGTATGGGTCGCCGTTCAGCTGGCGGTTGCTACCCACCACCACGTCGGCGCGGCCGTCGCCGTTGAGGTCACCCACCCCGAACTGGGTCGAGCCCTCCCCGATGCCGCCGGTGGTGATGGCGGCGGTCACGGGGGCGGAGAAGGCGATCGCGCTCGCGGACGCGGGCATGGATACGAGCGCCGCGGCGGTCGCTGCGCCTGCGAGTAACAACACGGGGAGCCGATGCGCACGAGGGGAAGACATGCCCCAAAATTGAACCACGTGTTCGCCGGGAGCGCATGCGGTTCGGGCGAGGACGACCGGTGCGTCGGGCAGTTGGTAGCGTCACCTCATGGCGCCCCCACGCCCCTCCCGCAACCGCCGCCGCATCCTCGCGCTGCTCGTGGGCGCCACGGTGCTGGGCGGCGCGGCCTCTGCCGGGCTGGTGACGGCCGCGGGCGGCAGCGACCCCGCGCCGGTGTACCGCGAGCACGGGGCCAGCGCGGTGCCCGATCCGCCGGCGATCCCGCCGGATGAGTCGGCCGAGGTGGTGCCGGGCCAGCCGTTCGCCGATCCGCCCATCATCTCGTCGGGCGGCGGCCAGCTGGAGCTGGGGCTTACCGCGCACGCGCTGCCGGTGTCCGTGAGCGGCAAGCGGATGAACGCCCGGGTGTACTCGGCCAACGCCTATGGCATCACCTACCCGGCCGCGTTCATGCCGCCGGTCATCCGCCTGCGCCGCGGCCAGCAGCTGGTGGTGAACCTGCACAACCTCATGCAGGAGCCCACCAACATCCATACGCACGGGTTCTTCGTGTCGCCCAAGGGCAACCAGGACGACATCTACGAGCTGCTGCTGCCCGGTGGCACCGCGCAGCACGTGTACCGCAACACGCGGTTCCTCAACCCGGGCACCTACTGGTACCACCCGCACGTGCACCCGCTGGTGGAGGAGCAGGTGCTCGGCGGCATGAGCGGGCTCATCGAGGTGGAGGGCCTTCGCGCGATGCTGCCGAAGGCGCTGCAGGGCATCACCGAGCACTACATCGGGCTCAAGGACTTCCAGACGTCCACGGGCAACACGATCCCCCTGCGCAACATCGACTCCGACGTGCCCACCACGCGCACGGTCAACGGCCTGGTGAACCCCGTGCTCACCATGCGGGCGGGCGAGACCCAGCTCTGGCACATCGGCAACATCGGCGCGGACATCTGGTACCAGCTGCAGGCATCGGGGCTGAAGATGACCGTGCTGGCGGAGGACGCCAACCCGGTGAGCGAGCCCTACGCCGCCGGCACGCTGCTCATGCCACCGGCCCGCCGGTTCGACGTGCTGGTGCAGGCGCCCCGGGCGGGCACCTACGCGCTCATCACGCGCAAGATGAGCACCGGTCCGCAGGGCGACGTGTACCCCCGCACCACCCTCATGACCGTGAAGGTGGAGGGCGCCGCGCAGGCGCCGGTGGCCGCCACGCCGCGCACATACGGGGGCGAGTCCGACCTGGCGGGGCGCCAGGTGGCCCGCCGCCGCACCTTCACGCTCACCGAGAACGCCGCCGGCACGAAGTTCTTCATCAACGGCAAGGCGTTCCCGGGCGAGAACCTCATGTCGGCCACGCCGGTGACGGGCACGGTGGAGGAGTGGACCTTCGCGAACTACGCCCAGGAGCAGCACCCGATCCACATCCACGTGAACGACATGCAGGTGATGCGCATCAACGGCAAGGCGCAGCCCGACGAGAACTGGGTGGACACCATCCCGGTGCCGGTGCGACGGGCCAAGGGCGTGCCGGGCACCGTGGTGGTGCGGATGTCGTTCCGCACCTACACCGGGCCGTACGTCTTCCACTGCCACATCCTCGCCCACGAGGACAACGGCATGATGGCCAACGTCAACGTGACCTCCCCGGACTTCGCCCCGGCGCCCTAGGCGGCCGCAATTCCCTGCGCGTGGGGGCTAGTCGCGCATCAGGATGAGCGCGGGGCGCCCGTGGGCGCTTGGCGCGGCCGGCGCCGGGGTGGCGGTGCGGGTCGCGCGGGCGGCGTCCATGGCGCGGCCCAGTGCCTCGGCCTCGGTCACGAGCTCGGCCTCGGCCTGTCGGGCCATCGCCCGGCGCATGGCCGGGTCGTCACCCGCCACCGCCTCGTGCTCGAGGGCGAGCACCTCGTCAACCAGGAGCAGCACGCGCTCGGCGCGGGCAGCCAGTGATGGGTGTGCCTCGGTGGCCTGCCGGCGGATCGCCCCGGTGAGCCGGTGGTCGTCGGCGCGCATCTGGCCGATGCGCACGTGCTCGTCGAACGCTGCGCGTGCCGTGATGAGGCCGCTCATGCGCGACGCCGCGAGTGCGCGCTCGTCGTCCATCACGTGCGCGCGCAGGGCGCGCAGCACGCGCACCTGGTCGGTCAGGTCATGTGCGGATTGCTCGGGCATGGGCGGGAGGGTGCCCATGCGCTGTTGCGACAGGGTTGCGGAGTGTGAACAAACCGTGGGGGAACGCGAAGGAAATCAAGGGGCGCCGCCCGCCGGACCCCCGAAGGCCAGCGGGCGGCGCGACACCATCGGCAAGTCCCCCCCGAGACTGGCCGACGGCGCGCCGTGGGCAGAGCCCACGGCGACTCGGTGAGCACCGTGCTCACCGGAACTTTGAGGAGGCCCTCCGCCGAAGGGGGTGAGGGTCATGGCGGCAGCCTACGCCTCGCGCAACGGCGAGGCCCGTGCGTTACGAACCCGGAAGCCCGAAAAGTTCCGGAGGGTCGGGAAAACCCCTCGGGCCCCGGGCGGCTGCCTGCCACCCGGGGCCCGAGGGCCCGTCACATGCCCGCCTGCGGCCTAGCCGCGGCGGTTCAGCCAGCGGCGCACCTGGTTGCGCAGCGCGCGCTGGTCCCAGCCGTTGATGAAGTCGGCGTGGATGCCCGCCGTGTTGCCCGACGACAGCTGGTAGGCGTGGTCGAGGCCATCGTTCGGCCAGAAGACCTCCTCGATCAGCTCGGGCACGGCCACCGGGTGGGTGGTGGGGCAGGCGCCGGTGGCGCTGTAGGCCATGTGGGCCTGCGTGGGGCTGGTGGCGTTCTTGCCGTCCCAGCAGTTCGGGAAGCGCACCACGCCCACGATGTCCTCATCGGTGTCGCAGGCGGGCGGCGATGCCTCGAGCGGCGTGCCCGGGCGGTCGAACTCGCAGCGCCATCCGGCGTTGGCCTGAACCGTGGTGGCGGTCTTGTCGCCGGCCACCAGGGTGAAGCCCGCCGGGAAGGTGCGCACGCGCTGGCCGCGCGGCGCCGAGTAGCGCACGCGGATCTCGTCGGGCTGCACCGTCACCGGGTTGGCCGGGTCGTCGGCCACCTGAAGGGCCGGAACCCAGTAGGCCGATCCGTCGCGAAGGCGGCTGCAGGTGGTGGCGTCGCCGTTCACGTTGGCGGCCACGAGCGAGGCGCCCGTGGAGTCCTTGTTGATCGTGGTGGCGCCGAAGAACTGGTGGTCGTGGCCGGCCGGCTCCTGGCCGGGGAAGACGATCGGGTCGAACATGCCCGACTTCACGAAGTCGCAGGTCACCCGGAAGGTGCGACCGCGGCGCACGCCCTCGACCGTGAAGGTGTCTCCACCGGGACCCACCCGCGGGCTGGTGATGTCCGGCCCCTGCTGGCGCACGCCGGGCTGGTCGGGCTGCACCACGCCCATCACGGGCTGCTGCTGGCCGGTGCCCGTGCCGGGCTGCGTGCCCGTGCCGCCGCCGGGCACCTGGCCGAAGCCGGTGCCGGGCTGGATTCCGATTCCGCCGCCCGGCGTGGGCGCTCCGTGGTTGTGGCCGGGGCCGCGCTGGCCGCCCGAGCCGGTCTGGGCGAGCAGCGGTGCAGCCGCAAGGCCGCCGGCTCCGATGGTGACCGCCACGAGCGCGGCGGTGATCTTCTTGTTGTGCGAGGTCATGCGGGCTCCTTGTCGGGGTGCTGAGGAGGAGCCAACGCGTCACCTGTAAGCGAACTGTGTGGCTGCGCTTGCCGAATCGCAATGTTCTGGGAA
>JAGWYY010000102.1 GCA_018969105.1 Acidobacteriota bacterium
TGGATGATGGGCCCGCGCCCCTCGCGGGCGAGGGCGCTGGCGGCGAGGCCCGCGCGCTTTCCGGCCGCGCAGATGACGGCCAGGGTGCGTCCGGTGGGGATGTCGCCCGGGCCGTCGCGGAAGGCCCAGTAGGGGCGGTTCACCGAGCCGGGGATGCGGAACTCCGCGAACTCGGAGTGATCGCGCACGTCCACCACCAGCACGTCGTCCTCGGCCGCGAGGCGATCGGGCAGGTCGACCGCGCGCACGCGCTCGATCGCCGCTGTCGGCAGCCCCTCGTCGAGGTAGGCCGAGAAGCCCCCGGCCAGCACGCCGCTGATGTCGCGGCGTCCCACGGCGGCGAGGCGGTCGGCCATGTCGCGGGCCTGTGACTCGTCGGACCCCACGAGGAGCAGCTGGTCGTCGCGCCCGGCCACGAGCGCGGCGCGCGTGGCGAAGCCCGAGCCCGCCGTGGGCACCGAGAGCGACCCCGGCACGTGCGCCGCGGCGAACGCGGCCGATGAGCGACCGTCGATCACCAGCCCGCCGGCCTCCGCACGGCGCAGGAACTCATCGCCGTCGAGGGCCGGGGGAGGGGCGAGGGGCGTGACGAGCGGGCCGGTGTTCATGCCCACCACCCGGTCGAGGTCGGGGGGCTTCACGGCCAGCCGCGAGATGAGCTCGTCGGTGAACTCGCCCACGTCGATCGCCGTGAGCAGGGGCGAGTGCGCCCGCTCGTACCCGATGGTGGACGATGTCTTCGCGCTGATGCGGCTGCTGCCGCAGAGCGAACCGCCGATGTGGCCCGGATACACCTCCACCCAGTCGGGCAGGTCCATGAGGCGCTTGATGCTCCGGTACTGGTCCTTCGCACCCTCCACGGCGTCCACCGCCAGGTCGGGGCGTCCGACGTCGCCCACGAACAGCGAGTCGCCGGTGAGCACGGCCCAGGGCTCGGGCCCGCGGCTGGCGTCGATGAGCAGAAGCCCCGTGTGCTCGGGGCGGTGGCCGGGCAGGTGCAGCGCCTGCAGGCGCACGCCGCCGAGGTCCACCACCGCGCCGTCGTCGAGCGGCTCGTGAGGGAACTCCGCGTCGGCCAGCGGGCTCACGTGCATCGTGGCGCCGGTAGCCTCGTGCAGGCGCCCGCGTCCCGACACGTGATCGGCGTGCGTGTGGGTCTCGACGATGTGCGTGATGCGCACGCCGCGGCTGGCCGCGGCGTCGAGGTACGGGCCGATGTCCCACTGGGGGTCCACCACGGCCGCCTGGCCACTCTCGAGGTCGCCCACCAGGTACGACGCGCACCCGAGGTCCTCGTTGATCACCTGCCGGAAGAGCATTCCCACCCCGCTGTCGGATCCGATCGCCACAAGCATGGCGCACGTGCCGGATACATGGCGTAACAGGCCCCACTGGTAGCCTCACCCGCATGCCCATCGTGGAACGCATGACCGACCTCGTGGGGGGCACCCCTCTCGTGCGCCTCTCCCGCCTGTCGGAGGAGACCGGCGCGACCATCCTCGGCAAGCTCGAGGCCGCAAACCCCGCCGGCAGCGTGAAGGACCGCATCGGCCTCGCCATGGTGGAGGCCGCGGAGGCCGACGGGGCCCTCGTGCCGGGAGAGAGCGTGATCGTGGAGCCCACCTCGGGCAACACCGGCATCGCGCTGGCGTTCGTGGCGGCATCCAAGGGCTATCGCTGCATCCTCACCATGCCCGAGAGCATGAGCATGGAGCGCCGCGCGCTGCTCAAGGCCTATGGCGCCGAGCTGGTGCTCACCCCGGCCACCGAGGGCATGCGCGGTGCCATCGCGCGGGCGCAGGAGATCGCCGCCGAGACCCCCGGTGCGTTCATCCCCCAGCAGTTCGAGAACCCGGCCAACCCCGACGTGCACGCGCGCACCACGGCCATCGAGATCTGGGATGACACCGACGGCGCGGTGGACTACTTCGTGGCCGGCGTGGGCACCGGGGGCAGCGTCACCGGCGTGGGCCACGTGCTGAAGGAGCGCAAGCCCGAGGTGAAGATCGTGGCAGTGGAGCCCGTTGACTCGCCCGTGCTCTCGGGCGGCGAGCCCGCACCGCACCGCATCCAGGGCATCGGCGCCGGATTCGTGCCGGGCGTGCTCGACACCGGGGTGTACGACGAGATCATCCAGGCCTCGGCCGACGACGCCTTCGAGGTCTCACGCCGCCTGGCCCGGGAAGAGGGCATCCTCACCGGCATCTCCGCCGGCGCAAACGTGTGGGCGGCCATGCAGATCGCCGGCCGGCCCGGCAACGAGGGCAAGGTGATCGTCACGATCATCTGCGACACCGGGGAGAGGTACCTCTCCACCGCCCTGTTCGCCGAGGCGTAGGCCGCGTGCCGGCGCCGGTGCGCGGGGCGCATCGGCCGGTCAGCTGCTGATCAGCAGCTCCCGGGTGCCGCGCTCGCGGAAGCCCAGCGCACCGAAGAACGCGCGGGCCTCGGGGGTGTCCTCGGACTCCATGAGCAGGTGGGTGCCACCCGCGGTGCGCGTGGCACGCGCGGCCGATGAGATGAGCATGCGGGCCACGCCCTTGCGGCGCTCGTCGGGCACCACGCCCAGCCACCAGATGATGCCCTCGGGCACCTGCGTGAAGCAGAAGCCGATGAGCCGGTCGCCGCGCATGGCCACCGTGAAGTCGCCGAAGCCGGCGCCCTGCCGGTAGCCCGTGGGGCGTCCCATGGCCTTGTAGATGGCCAGCCCGTGCAGGGCGTCGAACTCTGCGTCGTCGTAGCGGTCGCCCATGGCGTTGTCGTACGTGAGCAGGCGCACCCCGTCGGCGGGCTCGGCCTCGGGCAGGCCCTCGATGGCGCGCGCGAACATCACGGTGGTGGCGTAGGGCGCGAAGCCGGCCTCGCGGGCCATGGCGGCCACGGGATCCCCGCGCTCCACCGCGATGTCGTACGGCGCCTCCGCCGGCACCGCCGCGATGAGCGCCTGGAGGGCCGCCAGGTCGCGTGCGCGCACGTTCTCGAGCCGCACCGCCCTGGCCGTGGGCGATGGCGCGATCTGGCACTGGGCCCCGTCTGCGGTGACGCTAGAGAAGGTAGGGCTCCAGGTCGTCGACGCGCACGCCGGTGTCCTCGAGCCACTCGCGCACCTCCACGAGGTGATCGGCGTCCCCGCTGATCTCGAGGATCACCCAGCCGGTGCGATCGCGCACGTCGGCGCGTCGGATGTTGCACACGACGTCGTGCTCGGTGGAGAGCCTGTGCACGATCGGCTCGCGCACGAGGTCCTCCGGAAATGTGAGTCTCACGCGGATGCTGGCCACCGGAAACGCTCCCTCGACAGGGGCGTGAATATACTCGGCACATGGCAGGTGGCCTGTTCAGCCGAATCTCGTCCGCGCTCCGGCGCGACCTCGACGCCGCGCGCGAGCGCGACCCCGCCGCGCGCAGCACGGCCGAGCTGGTGCTCACGTACCCCGGCCTGCACGCGGTGTGGATGCACCGCGCGGCCCACGGGCTGGACACCCGCGGCCTGCACCTGCCGGCCCGCGTGGTGAGCCAGGTGTCGCGATTCGTCACCGGCATCGAGATCCACCCGGGCGCCACCATCGGCCCGGGGTTCTTCATCGACCACGGCATGGGCGTGGTGATCGGCGAGACCACCGAGATCGGCGAGGACGTCACCATCTACCAGGGCGTGACCCTCGGCGGCACCGGCAAGCACGGCGGCAAGCGCCACCCCACGCTGCACGACGGCGTGATCGTGGGTGCCGGTGCGGCGGTGCTGGGCCCGCTGGACATCGGCGAGGGCGCGAAGATCGGCGCCGGCTCGATCGTGGTGAAGGACGTCCCGGCCAACTCGACGGTGGTCGGCAACCCCGGCAAGCCCGTGGTGCTCGATGGCCAGCGCGTGGACCCCGAGAAGCTCCACCACCCCGACCTCGACCACACGCGCCTGCCCGACCCGGTCGCCGACGCCCTCGACTGCCTCATCCAGCGGGTGGAGGAGCTCGAGGGCGAGATCGCCGCGCTCAGGGCCGGCGTGGAGCCACCGCCGAAGGGCGAGGACCCGGACTGCCGCGACAGGGTGAAGGAGGGCATCCGCGAGGCCCGCAAGGCCTCCGCGGACGCCGCCTAGCAGCCCTCCCGACCGCCCCGCGGCCGTCCGCCTCGGGCGCTACCTTTGCCCGGTGAGCACGGACCTCCTGGGCAGCCTCAATCCACCGCAGCGCGAGGCCGTGCTGCATGGTGATGGCCCCCTGCTCGTGCTCGCGGGAGCGGGCAGCGGAAAGACCCGCGTCATCACCCATCGCATCGCCCACCTGGTGCGCGAGCGGGGCGTGCCGGTGCGCGAGATCCTGGCGATCACCTTCACCAACAAGGCCGCGGGGGAGATGCGCGAGCGCATCGCCCACCTCATCGGCCCCGACGCCTCGGGGCTCTGGGCATCCACCTTCCACTCGGCCTGCGCGCGCCTGCTGCGCATCGAGCACCAGGCGGCCGGGTACGAGCGGTCGTTCTCGATCTACGACGACGCCGACCAGCAGCGCCTCATGCGCGACATCCTCAAGGACGAGGGCATCGATCCCAAGCGCCTCACGCCGCGCGCCGTGCTGGGGCACATCTCGGCGGCGAAGAACGAGCTGCTCCACCCGCGCGACCTCGTGGACCGTGCCGCCGACGAGGCCGACCAGGGCATCGCGCGGCTCTACCAGCGCTACCAGGACCGCCTCATCGCGAACCAGGCGATGGACTTCGACGACCTGCTCATGGTCACGGTGGAGATGCTGCGCCGCGACGCCGTGGTGCGCGAGCGCTGGCAGCGCAGGTTCCGCCACGTGCTGGTTGACGAGTACCAGGACACCAACCACGCGCAGTACTGGCTGGTGCGCATCCTCGCCGAGCCCGAGCGCAACGTGATGGTGGTGGGCGACGACGACCAGGGCATCTACTCGTGGCGCGGCGCCGACATCCGCAACATCCTCGAGTTCAAGGCCGACTACCCCGACGCGGTGGTCATCCCCCTCGAGCAGAACTACCGGTCCACCTCGACCATCCTCGAGGCCGCGAACGCCGTGGTGCGCAACAACCGGGGGCGGCACCCCAAGCGCCTCTTCACCGACCGCGCGGGTGGGGAGCCCGTGGCGGTGGAGGTGTGCACCGACGAGCATGACGAGGCGCGGCTGGTGGTGCGCGAGATCGGCCGCGCCACGGCCGAGGGGCGCTCGCTCGACGAGATCGCCGTCTTCTACCGCACCCATGCGCAGAGCCGCGTGATCGAGGACCAGCTGGTGCGGTCGGGCATCGCGTACCAGGTGCTGGGCGGTCCGCGGTTCTACGAGCGCGCCGAGGTGAAGGACCTCATGGCCTACCTGCGCGTGGTGGCCAACCCCGCCGACCGCGAGGCCTTCACGCGCGCCGCGGGCAGCCCCAAGCGCGGGCTCGGCCCTGCGGCGCTGGCCAAGGTGGCCGAGGCGGCCGAGGCGCATGGCAGCACGATGGACGCCGTGGCCCGCGATCCCGACATGGTGCCGGGGCTCAACGCCGCCCAGCGCGACGCCCTCACGTCGCTCGGCGGGCTCATCGAGCGCCTGCGCGACATGGATGCCTCCGGAGCACCGCCGGAGCGCGTGATGGAGCGCGCCATCGAGGACTCCGGCCTGCGCGAGGCTCTGCTGGCCGACGGCCCCGCCGAGGCCGGCCTCGGGCGGCTCGACAACCTGCAGGAACTCCTGGGCGTGGCCGCCGAGTACGCGGCGCGCGAGGAGCAGCCCTCGCTGTCGGGGTTCCTCGAGCAGGTTGCGCTGGTGTCCGCGGTGGACGATGCCGAGGACGACTCCGGCACGGTCACCCTGATGACCGTGCACAACGCCAAGGGCCTCGAGTACGACGTGGTGATGGTCACCGGGCTCGAGGAGGGGCTCTTCCCGCATGTGCGGTCGATCGACGACCCCGACGGGCTCGAGGAGGAGCGGCGCCTCTGCTACGTGGCGCTCACCCGGGCGCGCGAGCGGCTCATCCTCTCGCACGCCGACAGCCGGTCGCTGCGCGGCAACCGCATGTATTCCATCCCCTCGCGGTTCATCGAGGAGATCCCCGAGGACGCCCTCGGGCGTCCGGCGCGACGCGCCACGGCATCGGCGGGGGCGGGCACGGCCATCGTGGCGCCCGACTTCGACATCGGCGACGCGGTGGTGCATGAGTCGTTCGGCGAGGGCGTCATCACGGGGCTGCAGCAGAGGGGCCGACTGATCCAGGTGAGGTTCGACGACAAGGAGCGTGTGCTGATGGCAGACATGGCACCGATGCGAAAGGTGGCCGGATGAGCGCCACTGTGATCGACGGGCGCGACGCCGCACGTCGCGTGCGCGAGCGGGTGGCCGAGGGCTGCGCCGCCTTCGTGACGCGGCACGGGCGCAAGCCCGGGCTGGTGGGGATTCAGGTGGGGGATGACCCCG
>JAGWYY010000103.1 GCA_018969105.1 Acidobacteriota bacterium
CTCCGGAGGCCACCCCTCCGTGCCTGCGAGGATCAGCGCGCGGGCCTCCCGATGTGCCGGTGAACCCAGGTGGTCGTCCTTCATGCCCTGGAGGATCGGCCGACCCGCCGTGGGCATCGCGATCGCGAGGGCGAGCAGGCGGCGTTCGCGCGCCTCGTCGAGCGATGGCGGCTCCGGGCCCTGCTCGGCGGCCTGCTCGCGCTCGCGACGCGGGCGTCCGGTCGCGCCGGAACCCTGGGCGCGCCGGATGAACCGGTCGAACAGCACCGGTGACACGCCGAGGGCGGTGACGCGCCGGATGGCCTCGTCCTTGTCGGCCGACTCCGGGAACTGCTCGAGCAGCTCGCCGAGATCGGCCAGGGCGCGATCCTGATCCGCGGGACTGTCCCCCACGCGCGCCACCCGCCGATCGACGAGCCACGGCAGCAGCGGGTCGGCGGTGGCCACGGCGGCGGCGAGGATCTCGCGCCCCTGGCGATCGGCGGCGAGGTCGCCGGGGTCGCTCCCCGGGGGCAGCCCCACCACGGCCAGGCGCACAGGCACATCTCGCGCGGCCTCGATGGTGCGACGCGCGGCCTCCTCGCCGGCGCGGTCGGCGTCGAAGCACAGGCGCACCTCGGGGGCCACGCGGGCGAGCAGCCGCAGCTGGGCGGTGGTGAGCGCCGTGCCCATGCACGCCACGGCGCCCTCGACGCCGGCGAGGTGGAGGCCCATGACGTCCGTGTAGCCCTCGCTCACCACCGTGAAGCCCGCCTTGGCCGCGGACTGCCGGGCGAGGTCGAGGCCGAACAGCAGCTCCCGCTTGCGGAACCTGTCCCCCTCGGCGGAGTTCACGTACTTCGCGCGCTCGTTCGGATCGAGGGTGCGGGCCCCGAAGCCCTGCACCCGGCCGCGTGCGTCGGTGATGGGGAACGTGATGCGGCCGGTGAAGAAGTCCTGGGCCGTGCCGCCGCGCAGGCGCGCAAGGCCCGACTGGGCGAGCTGGTCGCGCGAGAAGCCCTGCTGTATGGCCCTGCCCGACAGCGCGGTTCCGCTGCGCGGCGCCCAGCCCACGCGGAAGGTGCGCAGCAGGTCCTCGGGGAACCCCCGGCCGAGCAGGTAGTCGCGGGCCTCCGCGGCCTCATCCGACTGCCACAGCATCGCGGCGTAGAAGCCGCAGGCGCGGTCGAGGAGTTCCCTGATGCGCTCGTTCTCGCGCCGCCGGGCCTCCTCCTGGGGCGACGACTGCTCGTACCGCAGCTCCACGCCGAAGCGGTCGGCCAGCTGCTCCACCGCCTCCATGAACGAGCCCGCGCCCTCGCGCTCCTGCATCCAGGTGAAGGAGTCGCCGGTGGCCCCGCATCCGTAGCAGTAGTAGGTGCGGTTCTCGGGGGGGATGAGGCAGAACGACGGCGTGCGCTCGTCATGGAACGGGCACCTGCCCCACCAGCGCCCGCCGCGCCGGGCCAGCTGCACCTGCCCGCGCACGAGCTCCACGAGGTCGGCCGATCGGCGCACCTCGTCGATGCTGGAGTCGTTGATGCGCGGCATCAGAGCGGTCCTTCGTGGGGCACGAAGATCTCGCGGTGCGCGCGCAGGGCGTAACGATCGGTCATGCCCGAGACGTAGTCGGTGACGCGGGTGACGGGATCGGCATCCCCGCCCGGAGGCAGCAGCCCGGGATCCGCGATGTGCGCGCGCACGAGCCCCTGCACCACGAACCGGGCGCGCTCGGCCTCGTCGGCGGCGGGCGAGGCCAGGTAGACCTCCTCGAACATGTACGTGCGCAGTGCGCGGAAGGCCTCCCCCACCTCATCGCTCTGCTCGATCGCCTCGGCCTGCGCCGAGGTGTCGACGATGTCCGTGACCAGCCGCGTGATGCGCTCGGACGTGCTGCGGCCCAGAACGGCGATCTCGGGGGCCGGGAGATCGGCCTGCGTGATGATGCCGGCGCGGATGGCGTCGTCGATGTCGTGGTTCACGTAGGCGATGCGGTCCACCAGGCGCACGATCTGCCCCTCGAGCGTGGTGGGCCTGCCCGATCCCGTGTGGTGCCGGATGCCATCGCGCACCTCGCGCGTGAGGTTGAGCCCGCGGCCGTCACGCTCCAGCACCTCGACCACGCGCACGCTCTGCTCGTTGTGGTGGAAGCGGCGCCCGTGCTCCTCGCGCAGGAGGTCATCGAGGGCGTGCTCGCCCGCATGCCCGAACGGGGCGTGCCCGAGGTCATGCCCCATCGTGATGGCCTCCACGAGGTCCTCGTTCAGGCCCATCGCCCGGGCGACCGTGCGGCCGATGGCGGACACCTCGAGCGTGTGCGTGAGCCGCGTGCGGTAGTGGTCTCCCTCCGGCGAGATGAAGACCTGCGTCTTGTGCTTCAGGCGCCGGAAGGCCTTCGTGTGGATGATGCGGTCCCGGTCGCGCTGGAATGCCGTGCGCAGCGGGCACGGATCCTCGGGCACGTCACGGGTGGCGTCCTCCGCCCGCGCGGCGCGTGGATCGAGCGGGGGCTCCCTCACGCGTGGGCCGGCAGGGCGTGGGTGATCTGGACGTCGAACGCCCAGGGCCCCTGCGCCGCCTCGGATTCCTTCCTCGGATCGCCGATGGCGGCGATGCGCACCGACAGCTCGCCGGCGTCCGACGGGATTCCCGGCCCGATGGCATACACGCCGTCCAGGCGGCTGCCGTCGTGGTTCTCGTCGAGCAGGGCGGTGGTGTAGCTGCGCCCCCGGTCATCCGTGACCTCCAGCCCGATGACCTGCATCTGCTTGCGCTTGCGGGCCTCGGGGGCCTGGATCAGGAACCGCAGCCGTGCGCCGTCGCGGTAGCGCTCGAGGGTGGTGAGCGCGATCGTGATGTCGCCAACGGACTGGGTCTGGTCGATGGCGTCCACCCCGCGCAGGGTTCCGGGGCTGAACACCACCGCCCCGGGGAAGGGATCGACCACCTCGCTCCATTCGGCCTGCTCGTACGGCGTGGCCATGGGCACGTCGGCGGCCATCTGGTGGATGCGATCGGCGCCCCGGTGCTTCCAGATGTGGGGGCACTCCCGGAAGAGCGAGATGAGGGCGCGGTGCGAGAGCGCCTTCCCGTCGTCCGGGATGTAGATGCCATACCGGCCCTGGTCGGGTCGCGTGAGCTCGATGAAGGCGGCGGGCACGTGCGGGTCGTCCTCGCACATTGCGCAGTCATCCGCGTAGTGCAGGCGGTCCACCTGCCAGCCGTCGATGATCATCTCGATCAGGTCGGCCAGGCTTCCGGGCCTGTAGCGCTCCTCAGTGGCTATCGGTACTCCTCAGGGGACTCGTGCGCGAGCGGCGATCGTACACCCGCGCAGGGGTCGGGTAGGCCTAGGCACCGGCCCCGTGAGCGCCCCTCAGGGCCGCCTGTCCCGCGGCGATGCGGGCCACCTGCACCCGGAACGGGGAGCACGAGACGTAGTCGAGCCCGACGTCGTGGCAGAAGCCGATCGACGGTGGGTCCCCTCCGTGCTCGCCGCAGATGCCCATCTTGATGCCGGGGTGCACCGGGCGCGCTCGCTGGGCGGCGATGCGGATGAGCTGGCCGACGCCGTCGATGTCGAGGGTCTCGAACGGGTTGGTGAGGAGCACGTTGTCCTGCAGGTAGGCCGTGAGGAACGCGCCCTCGGCGTCGTCGCGCGAGAAGCCCAGGGTGGTCTGGGTGAGGTCGTTGGTTCCGAACGAGAAGAAATCGGCCTCCTCGGCGATGCTGTCGGCGGTGAGCGCGGCGCGCGGCAGCTCGATCATGGTGCCCACGAGGTACTCGATCGGCGGGCCATCCGAGGACCTCAGCACCGCCTCCACCTCCTCGGTGACGATGCGCCGCGCACGGCGGAGCTCCTCGCGGAATCCCACCAGCGGGATCATGATCTCGACGATCGGCGCCTCGCCCGTCTCGTCGCGCACGGCCACGGCGGCGGTCATGATCGCGGACGCCTGCATGCGGTAGACGTCGGGGAACTCCAGGCCCAGGCGCACGCCACGGGTGCCCAGCATCGGATTCATCTCGTGCAGCTGCACCACGCGCGCGAGCTGGCGCTCGAGGTCGGGGTTGGAGTGGCCCTCCCGGTGCAGGTGATCCACCTCGAGCGTGAGGTCCACCAGGTTGGGGAGGAACTCGTGCAGCGGGGGGTCGAGCAGGCGGATGGTCACGGGCAGGCCGCGCATCTCGCGGAAGATGGCGGTGAAGTCGTCCACCTGGAACGGCCGCAGCAGCGCGAGCAGGCGGCGGCGCTGCTCGTCGTCGTCGCTCATGATCATCGACTGCACGATGGGCACGCGCTCCTCGCTGAAGAACATGTGCTCGGTGCGGCAGAGGCCGATGCCCTCCGCGCCGAACTCCCGCGCCCGCCGGGCGTCCTCGGGGGTATCGGCGTTGGTGCGCACGGTGAGGTCCCGTGCCCGGTCGGACCACTCGAGGATGCGCGCGAGGTACGGGTTGTCGGGGTCGGCCTCGATCAGCGGCGCCTCGCCGGCGAACACGGTGCCCGATGAGCCATCGATGGTGATGACGTCGCCGGCGGCGAGCGCGCGCCCGCCGAGGCGCAGGCTGCCGTCCTCATGGAACTCCAGGTCGGCCACGCCGCACACGGCTGGGCGGCCCATGCCGACGGCCACGATCGCGGCGTGGCTGGTCTTGCCGCCGCGCGCGGTCATGATGCCGCGGGCGGCGATCATGCCGTGCAGGTCGTCGGGCGTGGTCTCGTCGCGCACGAGGATCACCGCCTCACCCGCCTCGCCGCGACGGGCGGCCTCGTCGGCCGTGAGCACGATGGCGCCCACTGCCGCCCCCGGCGATGCGTTGACGCCGTGGGCCAGCGGCGTGCCCGCATTGGCGCCATCGAGCTGGGGGAGCAGGAGCTGGGGGATCTGCGAGGGGTCGACGAGGTCGCGCAGGGCCTGCTTCTCGTCCACCAGCCCCTCGTCGACGAGGTCCACGGCGATCCTCACGCGGGCGAAGGCGCTGCGCTTGCCGCTGCGCGTCTGCAGCATGTACAGGCGGCCGTCCTCGATCGTGAACTCCACGTCCTGCATGTCGCGATACGTGCGCTCGAGCATGGCCATGGTGTCCATGAGCTCGCGGAAGGCGTCGGGCAGCACCGATTCCAGCTCGTCGAGCGGTCGCGGGGTGCGGATGCCCGCCACCACGTCCTCGCCCTGCGCGTTCACGAGGAAGTCCCCGAAGGGCCGGCCGCTCTCGCCGGTGACGTTGTTGCGGGTGAACGCCACGCCCGTGGCGGAGCGGTCGCCGGTATTGCCGAAGACCATCCGCTGCACGTTCACGGCGGTGCCGAGATCGTGGGGAATCCCATGGAGGCGGCGGTAGTCGTATGCGCGCCGGTTCTCCCAGCTCTCGAACACCGCCCGGATCGAGCCGTCGAGCTGCTGGCGCGGGTCCTGGGGAAAGTCCTCGCCGCGGTGCTCGCGGAAGATCGCCTTGTAGGTGTCCACCAGCGCGCGGAGGTCGTCGGCCGAGAGGTCCACGTCCGATTCCACGCCGCGGTCGGCCTTCATGGCCCCGAGGGCCGTCTCGAACAGGTGCTTGGGCACCTCGCACACCACATCGGCGTACATCTGGATGAAGCGGCGGTAGGAGTCCCAGGCGAACCGGGGGTTCCCGGTCACCTCGGCAAGCCCCTCGACGCTGCGATCGTTGAGCCCGAGGTTGAGGATGGTGTCCATCATCCCGGGCATGGAGTCCCGGGCGCCGGAGCGCACGGAGACCAGCAGCGGATCACGCGGGTCGCCCAGGCGCTTACCGGCGTCGGCCTCGAGCCGCCCCAGTTGCGTGCGCACCTGGTCCTCGAGCCCGGCCGGGAACGTGCGCTCCGCGCGCAGGTAGGCGATGCATGCCGCGGTGGTGATGGTGAAGCCGGGAGGCACGGGCAGCCCGAGCCGGGTCATCTCGGCCACGTTCGCGCCCTTGCCCCCGAGGAGGTCGCGCATCTCCCGCGACCCCTCGCTGAACGCGTACACCCACTGCACCTGCGGGTCAGGCACTACTCACCGCCCTTCAGGACGAGGACGTCGAAGTCCGCGACCTGAGCGTATGCCTCCCCGGCGCGACGCACCAGCGCATGGCGCCTGTCGCGCGCCGCCGGCTCGTCCGCATTCACCATGACGGCCTCGAAGAAGGCGTCCACGGGCACCCCGAGGGCCTCCGCGGCGGCGATCGCGGCGCCCGGGTCACCCGCTGCCCGCGCGACGGCGATGGCCGACTCCGCCGCCTCGAGCGCCGACGCCAGGGCGTCCTCGTCGGCGTCGCCCGCAGATGTGAACCCGGCGAGCCCGTGGTCGGAGCCCGCGACGATGCGACGGCAGCGGTTCGCCCCCGTGCCGGCGCGCGCAAGGGCGTCGTCATCCCGGTGGGCGTGCAGGGCGCGCGCCCACGCGG
>JAGWYY010000104.1 GCA_018969105.1 Acidobacteriota bacterium
CACCTTCTCGACCTCGGCCAGCATGGCGGGGTCCACCACCTGGGGCACGAAGTCCCACTTGGGCTTGCCGGCCTTCTCGCGCAGCTGCTCCTGGATGTCGCAGAGCTTGCGGATCTCGTCGTGCGCGATCTGCAGCGCCTCGAGCATGTCCTCCTCGGACACCTCGTTGGCCCCCGCCTCGACCATCGAGATGGCGTCGCGGGTGCCCGCGACCACCAGGTCGAGGGTGCTCTCCTCCATCTCCTGCAGCGTCGGGTTGATGACGAAGTCGTCATCGAGCATGCCGATGCGCACCGCGCCGACGGGTCCCTCGAAGGGGAGCTCCGAGAGCATCAGCGCGGCGGATGCCCCGTTGATCGAGAGGATGTCGAAGGCGTTGACCTTGTCGATGGACAGCACGGTGGTGACCACCTGCACCTCGTTGCGGTAGCCCTTGGGCCACAGCGGGCGAAGCGGACGGTCGGTCATGCGCGCCGTCAGGATGGCGCGCTCGCTCGGGCGGCTCTCGCGCTTGATGAAGCCGCCGGGGATCGCCCCCTTGGCGTACATGCGCTCCTCGACGTCCACGGTGAGGGGGAAGAAGTCCGTCCCCTCCCGCGGCTCGCGGGCGCCCACGGCGGTGACCAGCACGAGGCTGTCCCCCGACCGCACGAGCACGGAGCCATTGGCCTGCTTGGCCAGGCGCCCCGTCTCGAAGGTGATCTCCTGGCCGCCGATGTCGGCGACGACGCTGATCGCGTCAGGGCCCTTCTCTGCCATTACGTTCCTCATCCCTTCACGCCGTGCCCCTTGCACGGCTCTTCACGCGGCACCGCCCTCGTTGGCGGTCCGCCGTCACGGGCACCCTCGGCGCCCCGGTTGGCCTACCTGCGCAGGCCGAGCGAGTCAGTGAGCTCGCGGTATGCGTTCAGGTCCTTCTTCTCGAGGTAGCTGAGGAGCCGCCTGCGGCGTCCCACCATCGTGAGGAGGCCACGACGCGAGTGGTGGTCCTTGTGGTGGGTCTTCAGGTGCTCCGTGAGCTGGTTGATCCTCTCGGTGAGGATCGCGATCTGGACCTGGGGCGAGCCCGTGTCCGATTCGTGCTGGCGGTGCGGCGCCATGACGCCCGCCTTGGTGTCCTTGTCCAGCATCTATGTCAACTCCATGTCCGGCCGCGGGGCAGCCTGAGCCGCACCCGGGTCAATGTGACTCCGCAGGGTATCAGGCCCCCGCCGCCACCTCGCGCGTGCGGGTGATGTCCTCCTGCACCTGGGCCACGAGATCGGCGGGCGTCGGGAACCTGCGCTCCTCGCGCAGGCGCTCCAGGAACTCCACGCGTATGCGCTGCCCGTAGAGGTCGTCGCCCGCGTAGTCGAGGATGAAGGCCTCGAGCCGGAGCGGCGGGTCCTCCCCCTCCGTGAAGGTGGGCGAGTACCCCAGGTTGATGGCGGCCGGGTAGCGCCCGCCCGCCAGCACCACGCGCCCTGCGTACACGCCGCGCGCGGGCAGGGCCACGTCCGGGGGCACCGACACGTTCGCGGTGGGCAGCCCCATCTCGCGTCCGCGCTGCTCCCCGGGCACCACCATGCCCTCCACCGAATGGGGACGCCCGAGCAGGGGGCCCACCTCGGCAACCTGCCCCTGGGCGATGAGGCGCCGCACGCGGGTGGACGACACCGGCTTGCCGTCGTCGCTCATCACCGTTCCCGGGCTCTCGACGATCAGCCCGCGGGCCCGTCCGAGGCGCTGAAGGTAGGCCACGGTGCCGGAGCCCCCCTGCCCGAAGCGGAAGTTGGCACCCACCACCACGCTCTCGGCGCTGAGCGGTGCCGAGCCCAGCATCTCCGCGAACCGATCGGCGCGGATGCGCGAGAACGCCTGCGTGAACGGCACCACCAGTAGGGCGTCGGCACCCAGTGCCTCGATGAGCTGCGCCTTGAAGGCGGGCTCCGTGAGCACCGCCGGCGCGAGCTCCGGCCGGAGGATCGCCAGCGGGTTGGGCTCGAACGTGAGCACCATCGACTGCAGGCCGCGCTCGTGGGCGCGCTCGATGGCGCGCCCGATGATCGCCTGGTGGCCCACGTGCACGCCGTCGAACGTGCCGATGGCCACCACGCGGCGCTCCTCGCCGATCGGCAGGTCCCCGATGCTCTGGTAGCGCTTCACCCGGCCATCACCACACGCGGGCGCAGCATGCCATCGCGCGGCTCGGCGACGGCCAGCAGGCTGCCGTCGCGCAGCAGCGCCACGGGGCCGTCCACGCCGTCGGGCGCGCCCGGCACCGGGCGGCCGTGGGCCACGTCGCGGGCCGCCGCATCGTCGAGGTCCACCCGCGCGATGTGCCCCAGCACGGCGGCGGGGTCCACCCCGCACCCCGGCGCCACCTCGTCCGGGGCGATGGCGCCCGCCACCGACAGGTCGCCCACCTCGGTGCGCCGCAGGTCGTGGCAGTAGGCGCCGCACCCGAGGTACTCCCCGAGGTCGGCGGCCAGCTGGCGCACGTAGGTTCCCGAGCCGCAGCGCAGTTCGACGGTGGCGTGTCCGGTCATCGGGTCGTAGGACACCAGATCGGCGCGCTCCACGACGACCATGCGCGTGGGACGTTCGACCTGCTCGCCCCGGCGGGTGCGGGCGTACAGGCGCTCGCCGTCCACCTTCACGGCCGACAGAGCGGGCACGCGCTGCTCGCTCTCGCCCACCATCGCGGCGAGGGCCTCGCGCAGCGCCCCCTCATCGGGCGGTGGGCCACCCGGGGTGATGGGACCCTCGGGATCGCCCGACTCCGACCGCTGCCCGAGGCGGATGCCCGCCACGTAGGTCTTGTCGAGGCCGCTGATGTACGGGGCGATGCGCGTGGCCCGCCCCACCAGGATCACCATGAGGCCCGTGGCGAAGGGATCGAGCGTGCCCGTGTGCCCCGTGCGCGGGCGGCCGAGGGCGCGCCGGCACGTGGCCACCACGTCGTGCGAGGTGGGCCCCGCAGGCTTGTCCACGAGTATCGCCCGGGGCGGAACGTCCACGCCCTTCCCCACTCAGGCCCCCTGCTCCACCATGGCATCGCGGATGAGGGCCACGATGGCGTCGGGATCGCGATGCGAGGTGAATCCCGCGGCGGCGCGGTGCCCCCCGCCGCCCTCGATGGCCGCGATGGCCGATACGTCGAAGCGGTCACCGGAAGCGCGGGTGGATACCCGCCACTCGCCATCGGCCACCTCGCGGATGAGGGCAGCCACCTCGGCCCCGTGGGCCGCGCGCAGGGCCTCCACCACGCCGTCGGAGCTCTCGCCCCCCGACTCGGCGATGTCGTCCCCCGTGATCACCGCCACCACGAGCCGACCGTCCAGCTCGTCGCGTGCGCCGGCGATGGCGCGGCCGGCCAGCCGCATGTCACCGAGCGGGATCCCCTCGTACAGCGTGCGGTACACATCGCCCGGGCGCACCCCGGCATCGACCATCCGGGCGGCGGCGAGATGCGCCCCGGCGCCCGTGCTGGCGTACGAGAAGCGACCGGTGTCGGTGACCAGCCCCACGTAGAGCGGAAGCGCCACGTCCTCCGCCAGCGGCACGCCCAGCGCATCGACCACGCGCAGCACGAGCTCCGCGGTGCTGGACGCCTCGCCGTCGATGAGGTTGATGTCCCCCCAGGCGGGATCGTCGTGGTGGTGGTCGATGTTGATGATCGGACTGCCCAGCAGCACCGGGTCGTCGTCGCACACGCGATGCGAGGTGGCGGCATCCACGCTCACGAGCACGCGGTCGCGGTGGTCGGCCACCGGGCCGGCGAGCACCTCCTCCCCGGGGGCCAGCAGCCATGCGAGGTCGGCGGGCAGGCCGGGGCCGTCCACGTGCCACATGATGACGTCGTGGCCGAGCCCCCGCAGCACGCGCGCCAGGCCGATCATCGACCCGGCGGCATCGCCGTCGGGCTTGCGGTGGGTGGTCACCGTGAACCTGCGCGGGGGCACGGCGAGGGCCGCGGCGATGCGGTCCACGCCCACGCGCTCGCCCTCCGGGCGATTGTGGTGGGCGTGGTGGGTCACCCGCGGCCCTGCTCGTCGTCCCCGGCATCCTGCGCACCCGGGACGCCCTCAGAGGACGCGTCCGGCGCGGCGTGTGGTGCAGCGTCCGGCTCGGGATCCGCTGGAGCCACCTCGTCGATCAGCGCCGTGAGCCTTCGGGCCTGGTCCTGCAGCTCATCCCTGACGAAGACGAGATGCGGCGTGTTGCGCGAGCGGAGGGCGCGCCCCACCTTGCCCTGCAGCACGCCCCGCGCGGCCTCCAGCCCCGCGGCCGCGTCGTCGGCGCGCTTCGGATCGAGCACGGTCCAGTACACCTTGGCACGGCCGAGATCGGGACTCGTCTCGACGGCCGTGACCGTCACCATCTGCAGCCGCGGATCGGCCAGGTCGGTGAGCAGCGCGCCGCCGACCACCTCGCGGATGGCCTCGTTGGCACGTCGCTGGCGCTGCCGTGGCGCGCTCATGAGAGGTCCTCTCCGATGTCGAGCACCTCGCGCTGCTCCGACATCACCTGCCACTCGGGATCCGTGGCCAGCCGGCGCGAGGCCCGCTCGATCTGCTCGGCGGCCTCGCCCGCCTCGCGCGCCACCACCGCCAGCGAGATGCGGCACCTCTGCCAGAGGTCATGGTGGTCGACCTCCGCCACGGTGGCGCCCACATGGCGCGCGAGGCCCTGCTTCACCCGCAGCACCTCGCGCCGCTTCTGCTTGAGCGACTGCGCCTCGGGAAGGTGGAGGTCGACGGTGAGGATGCCCACGAACCCTGCTCCCATCGGAGGCGGGCCCGGCTCGCCTACTCGGCGGGCTCCGCCGTGGCCGGCGCGACTGCGGGGGCCGGGGCGGCCGGGGGCGGCGCGGCGGCCTGCGCGGTGCGCGCGACCTCCTTGAGCTCGAAGACCTCGATCTCGTCGCCCTCCTTGACGTCGTTGTAGTCCTCCAGCAGCACTCCGCACTCGAAGCCCTGCTGCACCTCGCGGACATCCTCGTCGATGCGCTTGAGCGAACCGATCTTGCCGGTATGCACCACCGTGCCGTCGCGCACGAGGCGGCAGTCGGCCCCGCGGCGCACGGTGCCCTCCGACACGTAGCAACCGGCGATGGTGCCCAGGCGGCTGGCCTTGAAGGTGGCGCGCACCTCGAGGGCGCCCATGGGCTCCTCGACGATGTCGGGCTCGAGCATTCCCACCAGGGCGTCGCGGACGTCCTCGATGGCGCGGTAGATCACGCGGTAGGTGCGGATGTCCACGCCCTCGCGCTCCGACAGCATCTTGGCCTCGGGACGGGGGCGCACGTTGAAGCCGATGATGATCGCCTGCGAGGCGGCCGCCAGCATGACGTCGCTCTCGTTCACCGCGCCCACGCCGGTGTGGATGATGCGCAGGCGCACCTCGGTCTGCTCCACCTTGTTGAGGGCGTCCTCGAGGGCGCCCACCGAACCCTGCACGTCGCCCTTGATGATGAGGTTGAGCTCCTTGAGCCCGCCCTCCTGGATGCGCGCGAAGAGGTCCTCGAGCGACACCGGGCGACGGTTCGCGAGCTCCTCCGAGCGCAGGCGCTGGCTGCGCGTGGCGGCGATCTGGCGGGCCAGGCGCTCGTTCTCGACAACGCGGAACTTCTCGCCGGCGTCCGGCACCCCGTCGAGGCCCAGGATCTCCACGGGCACCGACGGCGTGGCCATCTCCATGGGCTCGCCGTTGTAGTCGAGCATGGCCCGCACCCGGCCGAAGGTCTCGCCCACCACGAGGATGTCGCCCACGCGCATGGTGCCGCGCTGCACCAGGAGCGTGCACACGGGGCCGCGCCCGGCGTCGAGGCGCGACTCCACCACCGTGCCCGATGCCTCCGCGGTCGGGTTGGCCTTCGGGTCGGCGTCGGCATCGGCAACCAGGAGCACCGTCTCGAGGAGGTCCTCGAGCCCGTCGCCGCGCTGGGCCGACACGTTCACGAACTCCGTGCCGCCGCCCCAGTCGGTGGGGATCACCTCGTGGGTGGAGAGCTCCTGCTTCACCTTGTCGGGGTTGGCGTTCTCCTTGTCGATCTTGTTCACGGCCACCACGAACGGCACCTCGGCCGCCTTCGCGTGGTCGATCGCCTCGATCGTCTGGGGCATCACGCCGTCGTCCGCGGCCACCACGATCACCGCGACGTCGGTGATCTTCGCGCCACGGGCGCGCATGGCGGTGAACGCCTCATGGCCCGGGGTGTCGAGGAACGTCACCTCGCGGTCGTTGTGGTGCACCTGGTACGCGCCGATGTGCTGGGTGATGCCACCGGCCTCGCCGGCCGCCACCTCGGT
>JAGWYY010000105.1 GCA_018969105.1 Acidobacteriota bacterium
GCCTCGAGGGCGTCGCGCTCGGCCGAGAGGTGGCGGCGCTCATCGCGCAGCGCGAGCATGGCCTCGTCGCGCTCGTGCAGGTCCTCCCGGCGGTCCTTCGCCAGCGCCTGAGTCACCACGTCGGCGTCGAGGGCCCGGAGCTCGGAGTTCTCGCGCCGTGACGCCGTGCGCAGCAGCCCCACCTCGTCGTCGATGGCCCGGATGCGGGCGTTCACGCCCGCGAGCCGCTCGGTGACCGCGCGCTGCGGCGCCCGGGGGTCGGGGTCCACCTTGTGCATGCCGGCCCAGCCGAGGGGGTCCTCCCAGCGCACCCGGTCGATGCCGTCGCGCTCGTGCTTCGGGCCGGTGGGCGCCGACTCGCCCCCGAACTTGTCGCGCGAGTCGCGGCCCCAGCGCCCGCTGAAGTCGCGCACCCAGGGCGTGTCGTCGCCGATCACCACGGGCCTCCACTCGCGGTCGGCGCCGGGGCCCACCGCCACGCCGTCGCCGCGGTGGTAGTCGACGAAGGGGATTCCGAAGCCCTCGTCCAGCGACGAGTGGTCCTCCCAGGGCGTGAGCGCCCGCATGATGCGGCGGAAGAACCGGATGAGCCCCTTCATCACCGGGGGGTCCACCCGCACCAGCTCGTCCATGGGGTTCGGGGTGTGCGAGTGCGAGCCGGCCCCGGGATAGGCCACCACGTGGTCGCCCACCCACTCGAGGTCGGGGTCATCCACCCGGCGCCTCAGGCCGTCGCCCTCGGCGTCGTGCGACGAGAACGCCACCCACCGGGCCTGCAGCACGCCCTCCTCATCGGGCGCGGCGTAGACGATGAGGTTCTCCCAGTCGGCCTCGTGGTCGTTGATGCCGTGGAACGACGAGCGCCAGTCGTTCATCGGGTAGAAGAACCAGTACTGCAGGATCGTCCAGCCGGCCTCGCGCGACACCCGGCCGTAGTACGGCGTGCCGGCCTCCGCGATGCGGTCGCGGTAGATGATCTCGCCGGCCGCCACCGAGCCCCGCGGCACGCGGCCGCGGAAGAGCAGCGTGAGCCGGAAGAGGGCGTCGATGATGCGGCCGGTGATGCCCACCTGCGAGAACCGGCTCGCGCCCGGCATCGGCTCGCCGTGCCCCCCGCGCCGCCACTGGTGGAACTCCTTGCGCGAGAGGGGGTCCTCCACGTAGAGCAGGTGCAGCGTCTCGGCCGCCCGATTGCGTGAGATCGCGGCGAGGGAATCGAGGTCGAGATCGCCCGGCTCGGCGATCTTCTGCTCGCTGCCGTCCGGCAGGCGCTGCCACAGCGAGCACGCGGCCACGTACGCCCCGGTGTCGGAGGGCAGGAAGAGCTCTACCCGGTTGAACCTCAGGATGGGCTCGAAGCGGCGCAGGAGTTCGAGGTCGACCACGCGACCAGCCTAGGGGAGCCGCCGGGCCCGGGAGTAGCCTCGACGCATGATTACCACCCGCATCGGCGGCCTCGCGGTCGCCCTCCTCGCCGCAGGCGCGCTCGTCGCGGGCTGCGGTTCATCGTCGGATACGGCATCCGACGCCAAGTCCACGGCGGAGACCACGGCCAAGGCCGACACCGCTGCGAAGACCGACACCAGCACGGATCAGAAGGTGGGCGGCATGGCCACCTGCGACGCGGCATCCATCGAGAAGGCGGCGCAGGACTCGCCGGGCTTCGAGAACCAGAAGGTCACGCTCGAGGACTCCTCGTCGTTCGAGTGCTCCGACGGCTGGGCCTACGCGTTCATCAACGCCGGCACCGGCGACGAGGCCGTCACCGGCACCGTGGTGTTCGAGGCCGAGGGCCAGTTCTGGATCCCCAAGGATCGCACCACCGTGTGCAAGGCCCCGGGCGACCAGGTGCCCGCGGCCATCTACCAGCCGGCCTGCGAGACCAACTAGCGCTCACGCCATGACGTCCCGCCGGTTGGCCTCCGCCACCGGCGGGCGTATGGTGCCCGCATGACCCCTCACGCCCTCCCCAGGCGCTCGGCGGCATCGCTCGCCATTGGCGCGCTCATCGTCGGCGGCATGCTCACGGTCGGCACCGCCACCGCCACCAAGAGGAAGACCTGCCGGCCTGCGCCCAAGGCCAACTGCGCGGGGGTGAACCTCGCCAAGCGCAACCTGGCGGGGAAGAACCTCGCCGGCATCAACCTGAAGGGCGCGAACCTCACGGGTGCCAACCTCAAGGGCGCGAAGCTCACCGGCGCCACGCTCACCAACGCCAGGCTGGGGAGGGCCAACCTCACGAACGCGGTGGTCACGAGCGCGCGCATGGGCGGGGCCACCGTCAACGGCGCCACGGTCACCGGCCTGGTGAGCGGGTCCGTCTCGGGCACGCCCAACTCCCTGCCCACCAGCTGGCAGATCAACTCCGGCTACCTCATGGGGCCGGGCGCCAACCTCACCGGGGCCAACCTCATCGGGCAGACGCTCACGGCAGTCGACCTCACGGGCGCCACGCTCACGGGGGCCCTGCTCACCGGGGCCACGGCCTATGCCTCCACGTTCACCAACGCCGCCATGGGCAACGTCAACCTGGCGGGGGCCACCATCACCACCAGCACGCTCACGGGCGCCACGCTCACCGGCGCCTCCCTCGTGGGAGCCACCTTCACCTCCAGCGGCCTCGTGGGCGCCGACCTCACGGGAGCCACCCTCACGGCGGCGACGCTCTCCGGCACCGACCTCACCGGCGCCAACCTCACGCGCGTGGCCGGCCGCGCCGCCACCTTCTCGGGCGCCATCCTCAAGGGTGCCAACCTCACCTCCGCGGCGCTGGGCGGCAACTCCCAGACCTCCGTGGCGCTTGACGGGGTTGACCTCACCGGCGCCAACCTGACGAACGCCGTGTTCGGCTACGCCAACCTTGCGAACGCCGTCGTCACCAACGCCACCGTCACGGGTGCCGATCTGCGTAATGCCACCTACGACGGCCTTCGCTCCGGCGGCCTCACCAACGGCGCCGGAACGCGCCTGCCGTCCGGCACCTGGGTGGTGGGGGGCTACCTCATCGGCGAGAACGTCAACCTGATCGAGGCCGACCTTCGCGATCAGGTGCTGACCGGCCTCGACTTCGCGAGCGCGGACCTCTCGCGGGCGAACCTGTCCGGTGCGCGGCTCGTGAACGCCTCCCTGGCCAACGCCACGGCCGTGGGCGCGAACTTCACCGGCGCCAACCTGACGTCCGCCACGCTCGGCGGCGCCGACCTGCGCGCGTCGACGGTGGCACAGGCCACGCTCACGAACGCCTCGTTCGACGGCAGCCTCGTCAACTCGCCCCTTGGCAGCAATGGGCAGGGGTCGCTCAGCCAGAACCCGGTCACCACGCTCACCAACATGTCGGGGCTCGACCTCGCCGGCATCAACCTGAACGCCGCCGACAAGTACTGGATCCAGGTGGACTTCACGGGTGCGAACCTCGCGGGCACCACGTTCAGGTCGGACGGGCACTTCACCAACAGCGTGTTCGCCCGCGCCAACCTGGCCGCCACGGTGTTCGCCGGCAGCGGCACCGGGGTGAAGTTCGAGAACGCCATCTTCACGGGCGCCACCGGCGCGCCGAGCATCGGCGGCACCGGGTCATGGGGCCTCACCACGTGCCCGAACGGCACGGTGCAGAACACCGCCTGCACCTTCTGACCGACGCCTAGGGGATGAAGTACATCGGGTTCGGCAGCAGGAACCCGGCGTCGGCGTGGCCGCCGCTCATGTCGCTCACCTGATCGCCGATCGACAGGGCGATCTTCCAGCCCTGCCTCTCGAGCCCGGCGCGGGCCCGTGACTTGAACACCTCGGCGGTGAGCGCCTCCTGCTGCGGAGAGCGCAGGATGAGCTGCTTCACCCCGGTCACGCCGATCTTCTCGAGGCACGATGCCGTGTACGGCGCCTGGGCCTGCTTGCGGCCGCTGATCACCACGATCGCTACACCACGTGCCTTTGCGCGCCGGAGCACGTTGATGCTCGGCTGGATCGCCGGCGTGCCGCACGCCTGCATGATCTGGTCCTGCACCGGCGGGTTCTCGGTCCAGTTGACGGCCGGGTCGGCGTAGTACTGGTACCAGCTCACGAGGGTGTCATCCATGTCGCTCACCACCATGGCCTTGCACCTGCGCACCTTCGCAACGGATGCCTTCTCGCCGCATGTGCGGTCGAGCCAGCGATCGAGGTAGGTGGTCGCGCGGCTCGCGGTGCCGATGATGTCCGACGTGTACCGGCCGCTCTGGCGCAGCGCCACGATGTTCGCGCCCATGGCGGGGCTCACCAGGTAGTCCTTGGTCACCGCGAGCGGGGGAAGGTGCTGGTCGGACCCCACGATGGGGGTCCTGCCGGTGGCGCCGCCGTAGCCGAAGGCGACGATGGCGCCATGCGACGCGGCGGGCACGGCCAGGAGGGCGCCGGCGGCGGCGAGGGCGGCTGCGGTGCGGGCGTTCATGGCGTCATCCTAGATCCCGACCGCCTTTCGCGCATTCCGGGGCCCCTGTGGCTACCGGTCGTCGAACACCAGGATCGCCCCGCCGTAGCAGGCCACCCACACCCGGCGGGTAGTGGGCTCATAGGTGATGCCGATGGGGTGCTCGCAGGCCTGCACGGTCTGCAGCACGCGCATGTCACGGGTGCGGAGCTTCGACACCGAGCCGCTCTCGTAGTTCACCACGTAGAGCGCCCTGCCATCCGCCGACCGCGCGAGGCTGCGCGGGGCGCTGCCGGTGGCCACCCGGGCCACCCGCCCGGTGCGCAGGTTCACCTTCGCCACCCGTCCCTCGGCGTTGAGGGTGACGTACGCGGTGCGGCTGTCATCGGACAGCACCACGGCGCGCGGGCCCGATCCCACCTCGATCTGCCGGGTGCGGTAGTTGCGCAGGTCGACGCGCAGCAGGTGGCTGCTCCCCATGATCGCCACGAGCGCGAAGCGGCCGTCGCCCGAGACCGCGATGCCACGCGGGTACGCGCCCATCGGCAGCGTGCGCACCACCTTTCCGGAGGCGGCGTCGATCACCGTGAGGTCCCATGAGCACCAGTTGCTCACCAGCACCCGTGCGCCATCCGGCGTGACCGCCACGACCTTGGGCACGGACCCCACCGGGTACACCCGGTCGATGCGCAGGGCCTCCATGTCGAGGCGGTATGCGAATGACCGATCGGTGCCCGAGGACGGCGTGCAGGTGTCCTTGCCCTCGGGCCCGAATCCGCGCCCGTACATCGCATAGTTGGTCACGTAGGCGTAGAGGCCACCCGGCGAGAACGCGGCCTCCACCGGCGCGCCCCGCGACACGCCGGGGTGGCCCTTCACCCCGAAGCGCGACAGCTGCACGGCGTCGGGGATCGTCGCCGTGAGCTTCATCGTGCGCGCGTCGTACACCGTGATGGTGTGCGTGTACATCATGTTCTGGGCGGTCACGAGCCCGGTGCCGGAGGCCACCACCGACTTCGGTGAGATCTGCCCGGTGATGGTGGTGCGCAGTGCGAGACGGCCCTGCGCCACGGATGGCAGGGAGACTGTGGCGAGTCCGCCCGCCGCCATCAGCGCGGCGGCGGCCCGGCGCGTGCGAAGGGTTGCCATCGGTTCGGCGCCTCGTGCTCGGGGATGCCCGCACCCTACAGGCGCCGATCCTGCACCCGCGCACTACACTCAGTTGCGTGCTGCGCCGATCCTCCCACCGCGCATGGACCGCCCTCGTGGCCGCCGCCCTCGCATGCCTCGCGGCGCTCGCATGCCTCGCCGCCACGCCGTCCGCGGCGCTGGGCGTCACGGGCGACCGGCAGTCGCGCGTGGTCGGGGGCTCCTACGCGGCGCAGTCCGACTGGCCGTTCCTGGCCGCGCTCGTCACCCCGGGCGCCGGGCGTCCCTACGAGCGGCAGTTCTGCGGCGCCAGCGTCATCTCGGCCGATTGGGTGCTCACGGCCGCGCACTGCGTGGTGGACACCGCCGACCGGCCCATTGCCCCCGGCCAGGTGGCCGTGCTCACCGGCACGATCACCCTCGCGGGAGGATCGGGCGCGGAGACCCCCGTCACGCAGGTCGTCGTGGCCCCGGGCTACCCCTCGGCCGGCCCCGACGCCGCGCTGCTGCGCCTGGCGCTTCCCACCACCGCGCCCACCGTGGCGCTTGCGCGCGCCACGCAGCCCGAGCTCTGGGCAGCGGGCACCCGCGCCGCGGTGGCCGGCTGGGGCGACACCGGCGAGGGCGCCAAGAACTTCCCCCTCGAGGCGCGCCAGGTGAGCATCCCGCTCATCGCCGATGCGCGCTGCCGGTCGTCCATCGGCAGTGACTTCGTGG
>JAGWYY010000106.1 GCA_018969105.1 Acidobacteriota bacterium
GTGCTGGCGTCGGTGCGCGGGTGCATCTTCAACTCGGTGAACGAGCGGCGCCTGGTGGGACGCATGGTCACGGTGCAGCGATCGACCGTGGTGGGCACCGGGTACCACATCGAGGATCGCCCGGCGTTGGCCGGCGGCTCGGGGGAGCACGCCGGCATCCCCACCGGGCGCTACGTGCTGTACGCCGGGCGCATGGAGCCCGCCAAGCGCGTGCCGGTGGTGGCGGAATACTTCACCCGCTGGAAGCGCGAGCGTGGCAGCGACCTGCGCCTGGTGCTGGTGGGCGATGGTCCCTGGACGCCTCCTGGCGACTACGCCGATGCCGTGGACATGGTGGGCACGTTCGACGACGACGCCCGTCGGCACATCGTGGCCGGGGCGCTCTGCGTGATCAACGGAAGCGAGCATGAGAGCCTCAGCAACCTGCTGCTGGAGGCCTGGCGCGAGGGGCGCCCCACCCTTGCCGCGGCCGGCAGCGAGGTGATGACCGACACCTCGTCGCTGTCAGGCGGCGGGCTGATGTTCGGCGACTACGGCGAGTTCGCGCTGGCGCTGGACCGCTACGAGGGAGAGCCCGGCCTGGCCGACCGCATGGGCGCGAGCGGCCGGGAGTTCATGGAGCGGGAGTACTCGTGGCACGCCGTGGGCGCGCGCTTCCGGGCCGCGCTGGCCCACATGCAGGCGAGCTAGCGCTCAGGCGCGACCGCGCAGCCATGCGGGGCGCGGCTGGGCCCGGGCACGCGCTCAGGCGCGATCGTCGGGAGTGGCGTCGAGCCGCTCCTCAAGCGCGGCGATGCGCCGCTCCTGCTGGTCGAGCATCACGTCGATGCGCGTGAGGCGCTGGCTCACGCGGTCGAAGGCGTCCTCCACCACGTGGTGCACCATCTTCTCGCTCACGCGCTTGGCGAGGGTGATCGCCCTGCCGACAATGCCCCGCTTGCTGCTGTAGCCGAGCTCCGGGCGCAGGTGCACGGGCACCGGCACGTCGGTGACGGCCTTGGCCGTCTCGGCGCGAAGCGCCGCGGCCTCGGCGCGGATCTCCTGCATGAGGGCCTGGCTGTCGGCGTCGGTCATGGGGGCGGGCGGGGTTGGTGCCATGGCCGCAGGGTAGCGGCAACGCCGTAGTATCTGACCATGAAGAACTCTCGCATCGCGGCCGCATGCGCCGCCACAACGATCCTGGCCCTGGGAGCCATTGTTGCCGGATGCGGCAGCTCGAGTTCCTCGTCGGCCTCCACGGCAGTACCCACCGACGTGCCGAAGGACGCCGCCTTCGCCGAGGTGTACAGCACGAACGGCGACGGCGAGTCGGGCGTGGGCGGAGTGGTGGGCGGCACCTTCGTGGTGAAGCTCGACTGCTCGCCCGGCACCGGGTACCAGTGGAAGGTGAAGACCTCCGGCGACGCCGTGCTGGCGCTGAAGGACACCTCCGGCTGCGAGACGCCCGAGAACACCACCAGCGCCGTGGGCGTGCCGGGCATCGAGACACGCACCTACGAGGTGAAGACCGCGGGCACGGAGAAGCTGGTGTTCACATGGGTGCCGCCGGGCAAGCAGACGCCTGAGGCCACCCAGACCATCACCTTCACCGCCAGCTAGGACACCCGTGCGCACCCCGATGGCGGCGTTGCTGGGTGCCGTGGCGATGCTGGGGGGCGGCCTCGTGCTTGCCGGCTGCGGCGGGGGAGGCGGGGGCTCGACCACCCCGGCCACCACCGCGGCCGACGGGCGCAATGTGTACGACCCCTCGCACAACGTGATCCGCCTGCCCCCGGGACCGAAGTTCATCATCCGCATGCCGGATGCCGGCGCGGGGGCGTCCTGGCGGCTCATGGGGTCGGAGACAGTGGGGGGCATCTCGCTGTCGGGCATGAGCGAGGCCGACGGCACCGGTGACTGGAACTTCGACACCATCGGGGCAGGATCGGGGGTGCTGGAGTTCCAGAAGTTCCTGCCGGGCTCGGCTGAGCCCGACGAGACCGTGACCTTCGAGGTGGAGATCAAGTGAGCGACCTGACCATGGACGAGCCCGCGACCGGCGGCGGGCGGCGGGGCACCCGGCGCGTGGTTGCGCTCGCAGCAAGCGCTCTGGTGCTCACGGGCGGCGCCCTGGTGATGGCCGGCTGCGGGGCGGAGCAGGTGAACAACGCGGCGAGCACCGCGCCCGACGGCGTTGAGACCTTCACCTCGGGCGACACCGCGGTGAACGTGAAGCTGGGGCCGAAGTTCGTGATCTCCCTGCCCGAGACCGCCGGCACCGGGTATCAGTGGAAGCCCTCGGGTGGTTCGGCGGCGGGCGTGTACGTGGACCTCTTCGATGACGCCTTCGTGCCCGACAACCCCGACCTCGCCGGCTCATCGGGCGTGCGCAACTTCACCTACGACACCGCGAAGGCCGGGTCGGGCACCCTCACGTTCGAGCTGCTGCCGCCGGGGTCGACGAAGCCCAGCAACACCGAGACCTTCGACGTGACGGTGGCCGGGGGCTAAGGCGTGCGGCGCCTGCGACTGGTCGCTGCCGCGGGCGCGCTCGTGGCGCTGTCCGCAGGAGGGATGGTGGTGGCCGGCTGCGGGGATGAGCCGGCGGGCACCACCACGGCGGGCACCACGGCGGGCGCCGCGGCCGCCGTCCAGCGCAACGCGGCGGGCGACGTGCCGCGGTACACCACGGGCCAGAGGGTGGTGGCCAGGCTGGGGACGTCATTCGTGATCGTGCTCTTCGAGCAGCCGTCCACCGGCTACCTGTGGGACCTCGCCGACGGATCCAACGGCGCGGGCATCGTCGATCCCGTCGGCAATTTCCGGGGCGTGCGCGTGACCCAGGAGAATGGCGGCGGCCAGCAGGTGTCGCGCGAGTTCACCTATGTCGCCGTGAAGCAGGGGCAGGTCGCGCTCAGGTACGAGTACGCGCGCCCCTGGGAGAAGGCGCCGATCTCCACCAGGACCTTCGACGTGACGGTGGTGAGGTAGCCGTGCGCTGCCTGGCCGCCACGATCGCCGTGCTGGCGCTGGGTGCGGGCGGGCTGGTGGTGCAGGGCTGTGGTGATGAGTCGGGGGGCGGCGCGGCTGGGGGCGGCGGCGAGCCCGGCACGGGAAACCTGCAGATCACGTACATCCCTGAGCCCGGCACGAAGCCCCGGCAGGCCGACCTCGTGTGCCCCGCCACCGCGACGGACGTCGCAGCCGCCTGCGAGCAGGTGGAGTCGCTCACCGCGGCCTTCGACCCCGTGCCCGCCGACCAGGCGTGCAGCCAGCAGTACGGGGGGCCGGAGCAGATCGTGCTCTCGGGCACCTGGGCCGGCCAGCCGGTGGACACCACGCTCACGCGGACGAACGGCTGCGAGATCGACCGCTACGCGTCGCTGGCGCCGGTGCTGCTGCCGCTGGTGGGGGGTCCGGGCGGGGGCTAGAGGTCGCGGCGTCCGGCTGCCGGGGTTGCGGGTCCGATACGCTGGTTTTGTGAAAAAAGTCCCCCGAAGGTCGATGGCCACGCTAACGGGCGCCACGGTGCTCGTGTTCATCGTCGCCGCATTCGCCGTGGGGTGCGGTTCGAGCCCGAGTGCAGATTCGAACCTGGGCTCGGAATCGACCTCACCTGCGGCACCGGTGCGCCGGGCGGCGGGTGCCGCCACGCAGTTCACCCCCGAGACCGAGGGCGAGGCGAACCAGAGGGCGGCCGAGCGGTGCCAGGCACTCGAAGCGGCCGCGGGCCGTGCGCGATGCGTTGGCGAGAGGCAGGGTGGCGCGTCATGCGCCGCTAACAACGACGCAGCGCGGGTGGGCGACATCGCCTTCCAGAAGTGGGACGGGTCAGCAGCCTACGTGTACCGATGCGGCGCGGCGGAGAGCGGCGCCACCTCGTGGCTCGTCGCAGACACCTACCTGACCCCCGGCATGGCTGGCGCGAACGTCGACGCGCTCAGGAGCTGCGAGCGGAGCGGGAGGTGCCGTGGCGAGAAGAAAGAAGGCGCGCTGTGCTTCGAGAACTCAACGGTCGCCTACGAGTTCACGCGCGTCCCCGGAGGCGAGGCAAAGCTCCTGAGTTGCTACATCGCCTTCACCGTCCCCGGGCGGCCGATCGTGGTGCAGTGGGAAGTGACCAAGGAGTTCGGGTACCGGGCCGTTCCACTGCCAACCCCCGCGCCCGATCCGCCTGCGGAGTCGGCCCCTGCAGGCGCTCCCCCGGCGGTGCAGCAGCAACCCAGCGGCGCGGAGAGTGGGGCAGCAGCGCCTGGCCCGGCACCAGCGCCTGCGCCCACGCCCGGTGCGGCCGACGCCGCGTCAGCACCTGTGGCGGCGCTTGCCGGCATGCGCGCCACGCGGTCACGCGCGGGGCTCACCCTCACGCTCCGCCAGGCCTCACCGGAGGCCTTGGTGATCACCGCAGGGGCGGTCACCTGCCGCATCTCCACGGGTGCCCGCGCCTGCACGCTGCGCGGGGGGGCGGCATCGCGCGCGCAGGCGATCAAGGTGGCGGCCGGCGCGGAGGTCATCCCCTACTCCCTGCCGCCCTGTACCCCGAAGCGCGTGACGGGGAAGAAGATCCCGGTGTGCGTGGTGGCGGCGAAGTAGCCCCCGCGGCGTGGCCGAGGTGACGCCCGGCGTCACACACGGTCAAGTGCCTGGCACCGGGGTGGCATGCTTGGCGCATGACCTCCTCCATGCGTCTCCGCCTGGCCGCGCTCACGGGCGCCGCCGTCATCTCCGTGGCCGCGCTCGCCGGGTGCGGCAGTTCATCCGGCACCGATGCGTCGGGCGCGGGCGCCACCACGGTGACCGACGCCAACGCCGCCACGGTGACCGAGGCCAACGGCGCCACGGAGGCGGTGAGCGTCTATCGACCGGACTCCGGCACGGTGATCAACGAGACCCTGGGCGCCACGTTCGCCGTGCAGCTCAGCCAGTCGGCCAGCACCGGCTACACCTGGAAGCAGGCGGGCGGCACGGCGGCGTCGCTCGTGGACCTCATCGATGAGGACACCGAGACCAACGGCGATGCTCCGGGGTCGCCCGGCACCATCACGTTCGCCTACCGGGCCAGCGCGGAGGGGTCGGGCACGCTGGTGTTCGAGGAGTTCCCGCCCGGATCGCAGAAGGCATCCGACACCGTGACCTTCGAGGTGTCGGTGGGGGCGCCCTAGGCGAAGCACAGCGCCTGATGTTGCGCCTGCGTCACCCCGGGTGACGCAGGCGCAACACCTCTGCACTCAGCTTCACGCTTCACACTGCGGTTACAGGAGGCTCTTTACGGTGCGGCCCACTTCGCCCACTTCGCACAAGGAGCACGCCGGTGAACCGTCGCGCGATCCTCGCCGCCGCAGCCACGGCGCTCATGCTGCCGGCTGCAGCAAGCGCCGTCCTCGACCTCGATGTCCGTCCGATGTTCGTGCCGCCCACGGCCCCGGAGATCGTGGACGTGACACCGGACGAGAACACCATGGTGGCCACGCAGGGCATAGGCGTAGGCGTGTGGGACATCACCAACCCCGAAAGCCCGGTGAGCAAGGGGTTCGCCCCGCCGCCGGATGACGCCGGCACCGACGACGACGTGGCCAACGTCTCATCCGTTGCGGTGATCAGTAACCGCTACGCGCTGGCGGCGGCTCAGGTGGGCGAGCTCAACCGCGACTACCTCTGGGTGATCGACCTGCAGACGACTCCACCTTCGGTGGTGCGCGAGATGCCCATCGCCGACTGGCCCGACTCCATCGCGGTGTCGCCGGACAAGCAGTACGCCGCAGTCGCGATCGAGAACGAGTGCGAGGGGCTCGCCCCGCTGGCCGGGAACCTCTGCACCAACAAGCAGGGAGGCCCCACGGCCACCGGTTCGGTGGAGGTGGTGGACATCAGCGCGTCCAACCCCGCCACGTGGTCCACCACGAACGTGCCCGTGCCCGCCGACCCGGACATCGCCGACAACACCGATGTGCAGCCGGAGTTCGTGGACATCAGCCCCCAGAACAAGGCAGCGGTGACCTTCCAGGAGAACAACGGCGTGGGAATCCTGGATCTCGCAACCCGCGCCTGGGACGACATCTGGAGCGCCGGCACGGCGACGTTCGCCGCGGACAACACCGCAGACGCCACTCCGCAGCTGGTCTTCAGCGCGACGATGACCGAGAACCGCGACCCTGACGCCGTCAAGTGGTTCGCCAACGGCACGCGCCTGATCACCGCGAACGAGGGTGAGGCCGCCAACGCCGACAACGTCGACGTGACCCCCATCGGCGGCACGCGGGGCTACACCATCTGGACCCCCTCCG
>JAGWYY010000107.1 GCA_018969105.1 Acidobacteriota bacterium
TCATCGGGCGGCGGCGATTCATCGGGCGGCAACTACCTCGACGGCGGGTTCCCCGCCGCTGAGACGCCCGTCAAGGGCGGCACGCTCAAGATGGCCATGAACGACAACCTCGACTGCTGGAACGGGCTGTCGTACTACGGCATCGCCTGGTCGGTGTCGTACTTCACGTCGCGCGGGCTCTACGGCTACCCCAACACCGTGGCCGAGCCCCAGACGAACGACATGCAGCCGGACCTCGCGGAGGCCATGCCCCAGGTGTCGTCCGACGGCCTCACCTACACGGTGAAGCTGCGCAAGGGGCTCACCTTCCCCGACGGCTCGCCCGTCACCGCGAAGGACGTCAAGGCGACCTACGAGTACATGATGGACCCGAACATCCAGTGCGCCACCGGTGGTCCGCCGGCGTCGGGCTACTACGCCGGCATCGCCGGGGTCGACGCCTACACCAAGGCGATGACCGACTCCAAGGGCGCGAGCAACCCGGGCATCTCCGGCATCAAGGCGGTGGATGACCTCACCACGAGCTTCACGCTCACGGAGCCCGACGGGTCGTTCCCGCGTGCGCTGGCCATGGCCTGGGCATTCATCCGCCCGGCATCCACGCCGCACAAGAAGACCGACGTACCGCCGCCGGCGGTGGGCCCGTACAAGATCTCCCAGTACGACCTGAACAAGTCGGTGACCATCGTGCGCGAGCCCACGTGGGCCAAGAACGTGGCCGCAGGCGTGCCCGAAGCGGCGAATGAGAACAACGTCGACGAGGTCACGGTGAAGATCGGCGTGCCGGACGAGACCCAGTACGCGCAGCTGAAGAACAACCAGCTGGACATCACCTTCGACGGCTCGGCGCCGATCGGGTCGCAGATCCCGGCCACGGCGAACGACCCGCAGTTCAAGGACCGCTTCTTCTCCACCCCGGATGCCGCGGTGGACTACCTGGCGTTCCGCACCGACAAGGCGCCGTTCGACAACCTCAAGCTGCGCCAGGCCGTGAACTACGCCATCGACCGCGACGCCATCGTGAAGGTCATCGGCGGCAAGCTCTCGCGTTCGCCGTGGAGCCAGATCCTGTCCCAGAACCTGCTTCCGGGCCAGCCCACGGACATCTACGGGTACGACCTGCAGAAGGCCAAGCAGCTGGTGGCCGACTCCGGGGTGAAGGGTCCCATCGAGATCACGCTCGCCAACTTCTCGGACGCGCCGGGGCCGCAGGTCACGGCCGCGCTCAAGGAGCAGCTGCAGGCGGCCGGGTTCTCGGTGAACACCAAGTCGCTGTCGGCGGACGTCTACTACGGCTACCTGGCCGACAAGAAGAGCGACTACAACCTCGGCGTGGCCGGCTGGGGCGAGGACTACGCAGACGCCATCACGTTCTACAAGCCGCTGCTGATGTGCGGGCAGGGCTCGAACTACGGCCAGTTCTGCGACAAGGCGTTCGACGCCTCGGTGAACAAGATCAACCTCCTGGCACCGGGCACCGACCGCACCAACCAGTACGCCCAGCTGTCGACGGACACGGCGAGGAACACCGCGCCGTGGGCCACGCTCGACCTGCGCCGGAAGGTGTCGTTCATCTCCGACCGGGTGGGCAACTACATCTGGGGGCCGGGCAAGCAGTTCTACTTCGCGTCCTACTTCATCAAGGGCGGGAAGTAGCGGTCGCGGCATGACCCCCGCCCGTCACGCCCCGGCGTGACGGGCGGGGGGCCGCCTCGGCCAGCCCCATGGTCCGCTTCCTCATCAGGCGAATAATCGGCGGCGCCATCGTGGTGCTGGTCGTCACGCTGGCCGTGTTCGTGCTGTTCGGACCGGTGCTGCGCATGCAGTCGGACATCTCGCCGGCCCGGCTCTACGCCGGCAAGAACCCCACGCCCGAGCAGATCCAGCGGGTGAGCGAACTGCTGGGGCTCGACAAGCCATATTACGAGCAGTACCTCATCACCATGCGGCGGCTGGTGGTGGGCCCGTCGGACGAGGAGAAGGCGCGCCTCTGCCCGGGCAGCACGCCCGATGAATGCGACGCCATCGTGGGGAGGTTCGGGTCGTCGTTCGCCGAGCAGGTGTCGGTGGACCGCCTGATCTGGGATGCCTTCCCCGTGACCCTCTCGCTCACGGTGCTCTCGGCCATCATCTGGCTGCTCATCTCGATACCCCTGGGCATCTTCTCGGCCATGCGGCCGAGATCGCTGCTCGACAGATCGTCCACCGTCTTCGTGCTCATCGGGCAGTCGCTGCCGGTGTACTACCTCGGCCTGCTCGCGCTGTACTTCCTGGCGTACGAATTCGAGGTGTTCCCGCCATCGGGGTACGTGCCGATATCCGATCCCATCGGGTGGCTGTACCACCTCATCCTGCCCGCCACGGTGCTCGCCCTGCAGTTCGCGGCCATCTACGTGCGCATCACGCGCTCGCAGATGCTCGACCAGATGGGCGAGGACTACGTGCGCACGGCGCGCGCCAAGGGGGCGTCCGAGAAGCGCACGGTGGTGCGCCATGCGTTCCGCAACGCGATGCTGCCCATCGTCACGATGTTCGGCCTCGACCTCGGGCTGCTGCTGGGCGGGGCGATCCTCATCGAGGTCACCTTCGGCCTGCAGGGCATCGGCTGGCTCACGGTGCAGGCCGCCAAGCGCCTCGACGTGCCCACCACGGCCGGCATCGTGCTCTTCAGCGCCATCATCATCGTGATCGCCAACATCATCGTCGACCTCGTGAACGCCGCGCTCGACCCGCGCATCAGGCTGGAGTAGGCATGGCGCCCCTGCTCAGCGTGTCCGGTCTTCACACCACGTTCCGCACCGACGACGGTCCCGTCGGCGCCGTGGACGGCGTGAGCCTGTCCGTGGACGCCGGAAAGGTGCTCGGCGTCGTGGGCGAGTCCGGGTGCGGCAAGTCCGCCACCAGCCTCTCGATCATGGGCCTGCTGCCCCGCACGGCCACCGTGGAGGGCAGCATCCGCCTGGGCGACCGCGAGCTGGTGGGCATGCCCGACGACCAGCTCCGCGCCCTGCGCGGGGCCGAGATGGCCATGATCTTCCAGGACCCCATGACCTCCCTGGATCCGGTGATCCGGGTGGGGGCCCAGCTCGAGGAGGCCGTGCGCATCCATCGCGACGTGCCGAAGCAGGAGGCGCGCGAGATGGCCATGAAGGGCCTGGCCTCCGTGGGCATCCCCAGCCCCGAGGAGCGCCTGCGCTCGTACCCCTTCGAGATGTCCGGGGGCATGCGCCAGCGGGTGATGATCGCCATGGCCCTCATCAACCGTCCCCGGCTGCTCATCGCCGACGAGCCCACCACCGCGCTGGACGTCACCACCCAGGCGCAGATCCTCGACCTCATCCGTGATCTGCGCACCGAGGTGGACGCCGCCGTGCTGCTCATCACCCACGACCTCGGCGTGGTGGCGGAGATGTGCGACGAGGTGGCCGTGATGTACGCGGGGCGCATCGTGGAGAGGGCGTCGGTGGACGACCTCTTCGCCCGCCCGCAGCACCCCTACACCTGGGGCCTGCTCACGTCGCTGCCCGGGCGCCACCGCGCCGGCGAGCGCCTGCACCAGATTCCCGGCACGCCGCCGAGCCTGCTCAACCCGCCGCCCGGCTGCCGGTTCGCGCCGCGCTGCGACTTCGTCATGGACTCCTGCCGGGCCGATCCCGCGCCCGCGCTCTCCACGCATGACGGCACGGCCGTGGCATGCCACCTCGACGCCGCCACCCGCGCCCGCGAGGGCGCCCGCGCGGCCCGGGATGATGCCCCGTGAGCGAGCTGCTGATCCGCGCACGCGACGTGCGCATCGGTTTCCCGGTGACCCGGGGCATCGTGTTCCAGCGCGAGGTGGCGCGCGTGCAGGCCGTGGACGGCGTGGACCTCGACCTGCATGAGGGCGAGACGCTGGCCATCGTGGGCGAGTCGGGCTGCGGCAAGACCACCCTCGCGCGCGGGCTGGTGCGCCTGCAGCCCGTGGACTCCGGCACCATCGAATACCGCGGGCGCGACATCACGGGGCTTCGCGGGCGTGACCTCAGCGCGTTCCGCCGCGAGGTGACCATGATCTTCCAGGACCCCATCGCTGCGCTCGACCCGCGCATGCGCATCGGGCAGTCGGTGCAGGAGCCCCTCGACATCCACGACATCGGCACCCCCAAGGAGCGCCGGGCACGCGTGCAGAACGCCCTCGAGCGCGTGGGGCTGAGCGCCGAGCACTACAACCGCTTCCCGCACGAGTTCTCCGGGGGCCAGCGGCAGCGCATCGGCATCGCCCGCGCGCTCGTGATGAACCCTAAGGTGATCGTGTGCGATGAGCCGGTGTCGGCCCTCGACGTGTCGGTGCAGGCGCAGATCCTCAACCTCCTCGACGACCTCCAGCGCGACCTCGGGCTCGCGTACGTGCTCATCGCCCACGACCTCGACGTGGTGCGCTACCTCAGCGATCGCGTTCAGGTGATGTACCTCGGGCGCACCGTGGAGGCCGGCACCGATGACCAGGTGTACGACGCCCCCCGCCACCCCTACACCGCGGCGCTGCTGGCCGCGCGGCCGGTGGCCGACCCCGCCCGGGCCCGCACGCGGGATCGCATCGTGCTGCAGGGGGATGTGCCCAGTCCCATCGATCCGCCGGCCGGCTGCAGGTTCCACCCGCGCTGCCCCATGGCGCAGGCCGGCTGCGCCGTGACCGACCCGGCCCTCGAGCAGGACCCGGCGGGGCACGGCGTGGCGTGCCTCCACCCCCTGGCCCCGTGAACCGCCCGTCGGCGGGCGACCTCGCGCGCCTGGGGCTGCTGCTGGCCGGGCTGGTGCTCATCGCCGCGGTGCTGTCGGTGGCGTTCGCCAGCGCCGGGCGCACCGGTCATCAGGCGGTTGCGGCGGGCACCGGCCTGGTGGGGCTCGGCCTCGCGGCCGCCGGCCTGGTGATGCTCGTGATCGCCCGGCGGGATACCGGGCGCGTCACCACTGGCACCGCGATGGGCGCCCTCGGACTGGCCGTGGTGTTCCTCATCGTGGCGCTCGTGGTGTGAGCCGCGCCGGAGCGGCCTCTAGGTGAGGTAAAAGTAGAGGGCGTAGAGCAGTTCGACGGCCGGGCTCGACGTGTGCACGGTCACGTCGGAGGGCACCGACAGCAGGGCGTCGGAGTAGTTGAAGATGATCTTCACCCCCGATGCCACGAGGTCGTCGGCCACCTGCTGGGCGGCCACCGCCGGGATGGCCATCACGCCCACCTCGATGCCCTCGTTCTCGACCACCAGCGGCAGCTCGCTGTAGTGGCGCACCGTGAGGTCGCCGATGCGCATGCCGATCTTGTCGGGGTCGGTGTCGAAGATGGCCGAGATGCGGAAGCCGTGGTCGGCGAAGGCGCCGGAGCCGGCGATGGCCTGGCCGAGGTTCCCGGCGCCGAAGAGCGCGATGTTGTGCTGGCCCGAGGTGCGCAGGATCTTGCGGATCTGCGCGATGAGGGTGTCGATGTCGTACCCCACCCCGCGCTTGCCGAACTTCCCGAAGCCGGAGAGGTCGCGCCGGATCTGCGTGGGGTTCACGTTGGTGTACTCGGAGATCGCCTGGCTCGAGATGCTGGTCTTCCCCATGCGCTTGGCCTGGGTGAGCACCTGCAGGTAGCGGGAGAGGCGGGCGGCGACCCCGAGGGTCAACTGTTCGGGCACGGATTTCCGTTCGGGCGCTTGTATCAGCGCCGCACAAAGTAGCAGGCCCGGGTATCAGCCCCCGACGCTGAACGGCGCGCTGCGCGTGCGGTGCTGGGCGCCGTTGGCGTCGGTGGCCGTGACCACCACGCGGTACCTGCCGGCCGGCACCTCGGGGCCCGTGGCCGACCGGCGGGACAGCAGGATGCGATAGGTGGACGCCGGCCAGTCGCCCGACGGCTCGCCCTGCGTCATGCGGATCGGCGTGCCTCCTCCCACCGGCACGAGGTCCACGCGCACGTCGCGCAGGGTCTCCGCGGTGAGCCCCTGCGAGGTGACGTCGCGCATGCCGATGCGCACCACCACCTGCCCCAGGCCCGATCCGGTGCGGCGCACCTCGGGCGTGCCGAGCGCCGCCCTCGGCACCGGCACGCGCGGCGCCGCCCACACCAGCGCCGACCCCGCGGCGATGTCGCCGCCCTGGGGGGCGATGACCAGGCGGCCGCGCCACGCCTCGTCGCCCGATCGCGGGGCGCGCGGCACGTCGATGGACG
>JAGWYY010000003.1 GCA_018969105.1 Acidobacteriota bacterium
GTCGAGGTGGTTCGTGGGCTCGTCGAGCACGAGGAGGTTCCCGCCCTCGGCCACCAGCTCCACCAGGCCGAGGCGGCGGCGCTCCCCGCCGGAGAGGTCCTCCACCAGCCGATCGGCCATGTCGCCGCTGAACAGGAACCGCCCGAGGAGCCTGCGCGCCTCGGTCTCCGTGAGCGCGGTGCCCGTCTTGACGGTCTCGGCCAGGCTCTTCTGCCCGTCGTACTCGCGCGCATGCTGGGTGAAGTACGACGGCATCACCTTGTGGCCCATGCTCACGCGCCCGGCCGCGGCCTCACGGCGTCCGAGCAGGGTCTCCACCGTGGTGGTCTTCCCCGCGCCGTTCGGACCCACCACGGCCACGCGCTGCCCCCGCTCGATGGTGAAGCCCGCGCCGTCCACCAGGGTGCGGTTGGCCACGGCTACACCGAGGCCATCCGCCTCGAGCACCACGCGGCCCGGCCGCTCGGTCTTCGGGAAGCCGAACGAGAGCGCCCGGTCGCGGCTCGGCGCCTCAACCGGCTCCATGCGCTCGAGCCTGCGCGCGCGCGACTTCGCCTGCTTGGCCTTGGTGCCCGCGCGCCACCGCGTCACGAACCGCTCGAGCCGCTCCATCTCCTCGCGCCGCTTCTCGGCCATGGCCACCTGCTGGGCATCCTCCTCCGCCCGGGCGCGGCGGAACGCCGAGTACCCCATGGGCCAGAGCTTGGCGCGGCCGCCCGAGATCTCCAGCACGGCGGTGGCCGTCGACTCCAGGAACCAGCGGTCGTGCGACACGATCACCACCGCGGCGCCGATGTCACGCACGATCCCCTCCAGCCATTCCATGGCCTCGAGGTCGAGGTGGTTCGTGGGCTCGTCGAGCAGCAGCACCTGCGGGCGCCCGGCCAGGGCCCGCGCGAGCGACGCCCGCGTGAGCTCGCCGCCGGACAGGCTCGCGAGCGGTCGGTCGAGGTGATCGTCCGTGAGACCCAGTCCGCGGGTGACGCGCTCCACCCACGCCCGCCAGTGGTAGCCGCCCGCGGCCTCGAGGTCGCCCTGCGCGCGGTCGTACTCGGCCATGGTGGCGGGGCCGTGGTCGCCGGCCGCCATGCGGGCCTCGAGGGCGGCCATGCGCTCCTCGGCATCGCGGGCGTGCGCGAGCCCCTGCTCCACGTACTCGCGCACCGTGCCGGCCGCCTGGGCGTCGGGCCGCTGGTCATGCAGGGCCACGCGCTCGCCCCGCGGGATGGACACCGACCCGGAGTCGGCGTCCTCGATCCCGGCGAGGATCCTCAGCAAGGTCGTCTTGCCCGCGCCATTGCGCCCCGCCACGGCCAGGCGGTCACCCGGACCGATCCGGAACCCCACGTTGGCGAAGAGCGTGCGCGGGCCGAACGACTTCGTAAGCCCGGTTACCTGCACGAGGCCTAATGTTAGGCGCTGTGAGCGATCGGACGAGCATGCTCGTCGCGCCCGAGGAGGTCTCCGACCTCGCCGGGCGCGTACGGGAACACGGGCGCATGGCCCTCGACGTGGAGTTCCTGTGGGAGCGCACGTACGCGCCCATCCCCTGCCTCGCGCAGGTTGCCACGGGCGATGAGATCGCGCTCATCGATCCGATCGAAGGCGGAGCGCTCGACGACATCGCCGCGCTGCTGGCCGACCCGGGCGTTCAGGTGGTCATGCACGCGCCGAGCGCCGACCTCACCCTGTTCGCGCTGGGGTTCGACGTGCGCCCCTCGAACCTGCTCGACTCGCAGCTCATCGCCGGCTTCGTGGGACTCGGCGCCGGGCAGAGCCTGGGCGCGCTGCTGCAGAGGGTGCTCGACATCCGCGTGCCCAAGACGGAGGGCTACTCCGACTGGTCACGTCGGCCGCTCACCAAGGCGCAGCTCGAGTACGCCGCCACCGACGTGGCGCACCTGTTCGACATGGTGGATCAGCTCATGCGCCGCGCTGCGGACCTCGGCCGCACGGAGTGGGTGCTCGAGGAGCACGAGCGCCGCTACGGCCCCGATGCGCGCGTGGCACCCGACCCCTATGAGGCCTGGCGCAAGGTGAAGGGGCAGGGGCGCCTGCAGCCGGCCGAGCGGGCCGTGCTGCGCCGCGCCGCGGCCTGGCGCGAGATGGAGGCGCGCAGGCGCGACCGCCCCGTGGGCTGGCTGCTCCCCGACCGCACGCTGCTCGAGATCGCCCGCCGCAGGCCGAAGGGCCCCGGCGCGCTCCTCGACGAGCGGGGGGTGCCATCCGCAATGCGCGAGCGCGAGGCGGAGTCGCTCATCGCCGCCATGGACGAGGCCGCGAACGACCCGCCCATCGCCCTGGGCCCGCCCCCGCCCGCGAAGGTGCAGGCGCGACTCGACACGCTCACGCCGCTCGCCCAGATACTGCTGACGGCCCGTTCGGCGGCCGTCGACCTGGCGCCTACGCTCGTGGCCACCCGCGACGACGTCGACTCATTCCTCGCCGGCGTGCTCATGGAGGCCCCCCTCGAGGACCTCCCGCTCGGGCGCGGCTGGCGACGCGAGGTGGCCGGAGACGCGCTCATCGATCTCGCGGCGGGCCGCCTGGGCCTCGCGCCGCTCGCCGGACCCCCCTACCTCGCCGAGATCCAGCTGCCCGGTCACTAGCGACCGGGTCGTGAAATGCCACGGGGGGCGCCTGCGCCTGGGACGGAGCCCTGTCCCGGCGCGGACGCCCCCCGGACCCGCAGGAGGCCTAGGCGGCCGTGGGGAGGTCGTACTCCCCAGCGGCGCCACAGCACTCCCCATCGTGGGAGCAACCCGGCACGGAGCACGGCTCGTCGAGCCTCCACTCCAGCCGGTCGAGGAGGGCGGCGACACGATCCATGTCCACCACCTCCCCGCTCCTCATGTCGATGACGGTGCCCATGATCTCCTCCTGTAACGGTGTTGGAACCCACCTCATCTGCGGGGAATCCAACTCCCGGCCGTGCGACGGCCGCGTGGAGGTGCTGTTAGGGCTCGGTGAAGCCGGGGGGCTCCACCAGCGGGGCCAGATCGGCCATCGCGGTGACCAGCGCCACGCGGGCCGGTGATGGTGCATCCGCCGCCAGCGGCAGCACCTGCCACTGCGTGCGGGTGAGGTAGGTGCCCGCCCACCGGCGATGCTGGTCGCCCGTGCGCATGACGAGGGCCTGGATGCTGCGCAGGTTGTCCGAGCGATCTGCGATCTTGAGCAGGTGCGCATCCGGGGGCCCCTGTTCCAGAAGCCGGCGGTAGTAGTCGCGCACGGCATCCCCCGCCACGCGCGCGTCGGGCGCCGTGAGCCACACCACGAGGTTCTCGGTGCGCACGCCGAATGCGCTGCGAATCTCCTCGGGCGTGGTGACGGTGTCCTCCACCACGTCGTGCAGCAGCGCCGCGGCGAGAACGTCTCGATCGGTAACTCCCCAGCGCATGAGCCCGAGGGCCACGCGCACGGGGTGCAGCCAGTACGGGGTGTCGCTGCCGCGACGGGTCTGCCCCTCGTGCCGCTCGCGCTCGAAGGAATCGGCGCGCAGCAGGGTGCGGCGATCGGCGGCGGGGCGGGTGGCGAGGGCCTTCTCCCAGGCGTCCTCCACGTCGTCGGCGGTGTCGAAGTGCTCGGGCCAGGCCAGGTGCCGCGGGGCGATGGGCGCAAGCGCCTCCCCCGACTCACCAACGGACGGGGGTTCGAGCGGGCCGGTCGACATGGGGTCTAGGGTAGCGCGGCCCGAGGCGGTCGCGGTGGACGCGCGTCGCCTCGCGGTGGTCGACCTGGGGTCGAACACGTTCCGGCTCGTGGTGTTCGAGTACCGGCCCGGTGGACCGTTCCGCCTCGTCGATGAGGTGCGCGAGGTGGTGCGCCTCACCGAGGGCTCGCCGCCCGGCGCGCCCATCGCCCCGGCGGCCCTCACCCGCGCGGCGCGCGTGGCGCGCCTGTTCGTCGGCTTCTGCCGGGGCTCGGAGATCGACGAGGTGCGGGCCGTGGCCACGAGCGCCATCCGCGACGCGCCGAACGGCGACGAGGTGCTGCAGGCGATCATCGATGCCGGGCTGCCCGCCCGCGTGGTCTCGGGCGAGGAGGAGGCCCGCTACGGCTACATCGGCGCGGTGAACGGCACCACGCTCACCGACGGGCTCGTGGCGGAACTCGGCGGCGGCAGCATCCAGGTGGGCCTGGTGGACGACCGCCAGCTCACGCGCTCGGTGAGCCACCCGCTGGGCGCCGTGCGCATGACCGATGCGTACATGGCGGGCGACGTGCAGACCAAGGAGGACGTGCGGGCGGTGAGGCGCCATGCGCTCGAGGTGTTCCACGGCGATGCGTGGATCCCGGGGGCGAACCGGCTGGTGGCCATGGGCGGTGCGGTGCGCACGCTGGCCGCCATGGCGCAGAAGGCGTCGGGGTATCCGCTCGGCGAGGTGCACGGCTACCTGCTGGGTCGCGACGCGCTGCGGGAACTCATCGAGCAGATGACGGCCCTGCCGCGACGCGAGCGCAAGCGGATCGCCGGCCTCAAGGCCGATCGCGCCGACATCATGCTGGCGGGCGCCGTGGTGCTGGACGCCCTCATGCAGGCCGCGGAGGTGGACCGCGTGGAGGTGTGCGCCGAGGGGCTTCGCTGGGGGGTGTTCTGGGAGGACTACCTCGCCCCGGCCGACCCCCCGCTGGTGGACGACGTGCGCGCGACCAGCGTGCGCGACCTGGCCCAGGTGTACGGCTACGACCGACCGCACTGCGAGCAGGTGGCGCGCCTCGCGCTCGAGATCTTCGACGGCCTCGCGCGCCTCGGCGTGCACGACGGCGACCCGCGCGAGCGCGAATGGCTTCACGCCGCGGCACTGCTGCACGACGTCGGCACGCTCGTCGACTACAACGACCACCACAAGCACGGGCACTACCTGGTGCTGAACGCCGGGCTGCCCGGGTTCCGCCACCGCGAGCTGGTGATCATCGCCCAGCTGGTGCGCGGCCACCGCAAGTCCATCCAGCCACCGGGGGCACTGGGCGCGCTGCTGAAGACCCGCGACGAGGAGCGCATCCTGCGGCTGGCCGCCTTCCTGCGCATCGCCGAGCAGCTCGAGGTGGGCCGCGAGCGCGCGATCACGGGGATCGACTGCGCGATATCCGGTGACCATGTGACCCTGTGGCTGCGGGCCCACGGCGATGTGGACGTGGCCATGTGGTCGGCGCGCCAGGAGGCCGACATCTTCAAGAAGGCCACCGGGCGCCGGCTGGCGATCGAGCGCGCCTAGCCCGGGTCAGGCGGGCTATCCCCCGGCGATCTTCACGCGATACCGCTGCCCCAGATGCGCCGCCACCTTGTCGCGATGGTCGCCCTGCACCTCCACCACGCCGTCCTTCACGGCGCCCCCCGATCCGCACAGGCGCTTCAGGTCGCGGGCGATGTCCCCGAGGTCGGCGGGCGGCAGCCCCGTGACCAGCGTGACCGTCTTTCCCTTGCGCCCGGCCTTGGTACGCGAGACGCGCACGATGCCGTCCGGGCTCCCGGGCGAAGGTGATCCCTGCGACCCCTGCCGGGACGACCCGCCATCGCGCGCGGTCGCATCGTCGATGCGCCCGGCCTCGCTGGAGTAGACCGCGCGGGCGTTATCGCCCATGTCCCGTCGGATGCGTCCCATCGCGTGGCCGATGGTACCGTCGGCCGCCAATGGCGCACGACCTGCACGTCCACACGAATCGGTCCGATGGGTCGCACGACCCGGCCGAGCTCGTGGAGTACGCGGCAGAGCGCGGCGTGGAGGTGCTGGCCATCACCGACCATGACACCATGGCCGGCGTGGCCGAGGCCGACGCCGCCGGGCGGGCCATCGGGGTGACGGTGATCCCGGGCATCGAGCTGTCGATCAAGGTGCCCCACGGCAGCATGCACCTGCTCGGATACTTCACCGAACCGGCGCCCGAACCGCTTGCCGGCCTGATCGCCGGCTTCGGCGAGACACGCGTGGAGCGCGCGAAGGAGATGGTGGACCGCCTCAACGACATGGGCGTGCCCCTCGACTGGCAGGACGTGCTCGACGGGGCCGCGGGTGCCCCCCTGGGGCGTCCGCACATCGCCGAGGCGCTCATGCGCGCGGGCCACGTGTCGGAGCGCAAGGAGGCCTTCGACCTCTACCTGGGCGATGGACGGCCTGCGTACGTGGGATCGGACGGGCTGGGGGTGGAGGAGGGCATCACCCTGGTGCGCGAGTCCGGTGGGGCCCCCGTGCTGGCCCACCCGTACACCCTGAGGCTCGACGACGCGCACCTCGACCCCTTCGTGGGGCGCCTGGCGCAGGCCGGGCTCGCGGGCATCGAGGTGCACCGGCCCGAGTACTCCCCCGACCAGTACGCCACCTACGGGGCGCTCGCGCGCAAGTACGGACTCATCCCGTCTGGGGGGTCCGACTACCACCGGCCCACCAGCCCCCATCACCCGGGCGCCACCGGTAATCCACCCCTCCCGGAGGAGACGGTCGACCGCCTCATCGCGGCCGCGCTGGGCTAACGTCAGCCGCATGACGACGACCGATTCCGCACCGCGCGCCGAGGGCGTCCGCTGGGACCTCTCCCCCCTCTGCGCATCCGCCGACGACTGCCGTGATCGCCTCGCGAAGGTGCTCGACGACTGCCGCGCCTTCGAGTCCCGCTACCGGGGCACGGTGGCCGGCATGGACGGCGAAACCCTTGCCGGGGCGCTTGCCGAGATGGCCCGCATCGAGAACGAGATCGGACGGCTCTACTCGTACGCCTCGCTGCGCGAGTCGGTGGACGTGACCGACCCCGAGAACCAGGACCTCGACTCGCTCATGGACCGCTCGATGGTGGAGGCGTCGAACGCCCTGCGCTTCTTCGAGCTCGAGTGGCTCGCGCTCGACGAGGACGTCGCCGACCGCCTGGCGAACGCCCCCGAGGTGGCGGCCGACCGGCATCACCTGGTCTCGGCCCGCCGCTTCAAGCGCCACACGCTCACCGAGCCCGAGGAGCGCATGCTCGCCGAGCGCAGCCCGGCCGCCGCGAGCGCGTGGCAGACGCTCTTCGGTCGCATCACCTCCACGCTCGAGGCCGAGTTCGACTCCGGCGACGGCATGGAGCCCCATACGATCGACCGCCTGCTCGCCTGCGTGCGCAACCCCGACCGCGACCTCCGCTTCCGCGCCCTCGACACCCTCTACGCGACCCTCGGCCCGCACTCCCCCACCCTCGCCCACTGCTACGACACCCTCGTGGGCGACCGCCTGGCCATGGACCGCCTGCGCCACTACGACGACCCCATGGACCCGACGCACCTGCGCAACGAGGTGCCCGGGCCTGCCGTGGAGTCGATGATGTCCTCGGTGGAACTGCATTACGGGCTGGCCCAGCGGTGGTTCCGGGTGAAGGCCCGCCTGCTCGGCCTCGACACCCTCCACCTGGCCGACCAGTACGCCCCGCTCGGCGAGGCCCGCCAGGTGCTCTTCCCGGAGGCCCGCGGCATCATCGGCGCGTCGTTCCGCGCATTCTCGCCCCGTATCGGCGACATCGCCGACGGCTTCTTCGAGGAGGAGCGCATCGACGCCGAGCCGCGCGCCGGCAAGCGCGGTGGTGCCTTCTGCGCGTCGGTGGCCCAGGACGCCCGGCCGTTCATGCTCATGAACTACACCGACCGCATGGACGACGTGATGACCCTCGCCCACGAGCTCGGCCACGGCATGCACTTCACGCTGTCGTCCGAGCGCCAGACGGCGCTGTCGTACCACACGGGCCTGGCACTGGCGGAGGTGCCCTCCACGTTCGCCGAGATCATCGCGTTCGACCACCTCATGGCCACCGAGCAGGACGAGGCCACGCGCACGGCGCTGGTGTGCGAGCGCGTGGAGGGTTCATTCGCCACGGTGTTCCGCCAGACGGTGCTGGCGCGCTACGAGCAGGACGCCTATGCGATGCGCTCGGAGGGCACCACGCTCACCGACGACCGCCTCTCGGAGATCTGGATCGCCCGCAACGCCGCGTACTACGGCGACGCCATGGAGCTCCCCGAGGGCTACGGCCTCGGCTGGTCGTACATCCCGCACTTCATCTCCACGCGCTTCTACACCTACGCATACGTGTTCGCGCACCTCGTCACGCTCGCGCTCTACGCCCGCTACCGCGAGGACGGCGACGACTTCGTGCCGCGCTACCTCGACTTCCTGGCCGCCGGTGGATCGGCCGCGCCGGCCGACCTCCTGCGCCCGCTGGGCGTGGACCTCACGGACCCCTCGTGCTGGGACCCGGGCTTCCGCGAGATGGAGCGCATGGTCGAGCGCGCTGAGCAGATGACCGGGTAGAACCCCCGCGCGGGTAGCGCGCCCACCCTCTTCCGGGTAGCGTTGTCCTATGCCCCCTCCCCCCGCCATGACCCCGCGTACCCGGAATCGCCGTGCCCGGCGTGCCCGTCCCGCCTCGCTGCTCGCCGCCGTCGGGCTCCTCCTCGCCAGTAGCGGCGTCGCGACCGCCGCCACCTCGGCGGCCGGAAACCCCACCGTCTCGGGCGCCCCCGATGCCACGATCGCCGCCAGCTACATCGGCCCGAACGCCGGCAGCGGCGCGCCATCGGCGCTCGTGGTGGGCCCCGGACGCGAGGCGGCCCTGACCCTGGGAATCGCCTACGACGCCGTGGAGCAGCACGACGGGCCCATCACGGTGAACGTGACCCTCCCGGGTGGCCTCGAGATGGTGCGCACCAAGACGATCCTCCCCGACGCGCTCGATCAGGGCGCTGCGTGGACGTGCGCCCCCGGCGCGCCCACCATCACGTGCACGCTCGCCCGCGCCGATGGCCAGGGCGCGTACACGCTGTCGCCCGACACCTCGGCACAGCTCGTGATGGTGGTGCGCGGCACCGACCAGGTGCCCGCCGTGGCCGACGGCGCCCCCCCGGTGGCGCTGGCCGACGTGAAGGCCGACCTCAATGTGCCGTTCGGCGGTGTCGTGCCGGCGCTCACCTCGAGCACCACGGTGCCCGTGCAGGCCGCCAGCGGGTCATTCGCCCCGCGCATCGTGGTGAGCAAGGTGCTCCGCCCGAGCGCCGAGCCGGGCAACCCGGCCACGTGGGATGGCTACGACCTGCTGGTGCACAACGTGGGCGCCAGCCCTGCCCGGACAGGCAGCGGGCATCCGGCCGTCACCCTCTCGAAGGTCCTCCCGCCGTTGCGCGTGAAGGGCATCACGATCTCCGGTGCCGGGTGGTCGTGCACCCGCGCCGACAGGGGAACCTGCCGCTTGAGCCGACGCATCGACGTGGGCGACACGGCGAGCGTCATCAAGGTGCGCTGGCGATCCATGCACGACACGGCGAAGATCGACACCTCGTGGACGAGCAATGGCGTCGCGGGCTTCGCCGGGGCGCTCACGGCCTCTGAGGTGCCCGCAGGCGCGCTGCCGCCGCCGGGGACCGTCCCGTTCACGGCGAACATGCAGCTCAACTTCGTCGACACCGTGGTGAACCTCGACGTCCACGCCGCGGCGCCGGAGGGCATCGAGGTGCTCTCAGGCGGCAAGCCGACCCCGCTGAAGGGCCGGATCAGCAACACCGGCGACACCTTCGCCCACGTCGTGGGCCTGCGCGTCACCGTGCCGAAGGGCGTGCTGGTGTCGATCCCCACGCCCGGCTGGAAGTGCCCGGGGACGAGCGGCGTCGTGATCTGCCGGTTCAGCGCGCACCTCAAGGCCAAGGCGTCCGCCCCGTTCGACCTCCTCCTCTCGGCTCCGCTGGGGCAGCCCGCCGCCCAGGGCAGGCTCCAGATCGTGCCGATCGGCCGCCAGGACGCCGTGCGCGGCGCCACCCGGAACGTGGCGCTGGCGGTCCTGGATCCGGGCGATCCGCAGGCCACGCCGCAGGTGTTCTTCCTCAACGGCGCCAAGTGGGAGCGCTGGGTTGATGGCGGTACCCACCGCGTGCCCGCGCTCGATGACTTCACCTATCGCATCGCCCTGTTCAACAGCGGCGGCGACGTGCTGCAGCCCGGCACGTCGGTGCAGGTGACCCAGGCGATCGGATCGGCGATGGCCCTGAAGGCCGTCAACCCCGGCCCCGGCATCACGTGCGCCCAGGGCGGGCAGGTGTCGTGCACCCTCACGACCACGCAGCCCGTCCAGCCGGACCAGTCGTTCGGCGACATCCTGGTCACCGTCAACCCCAGTTCACCCGACCCCACGGCCAACCTCGGCCCCGTGGTGGCCACGGTCGCCGGGCAGCGCGGCAGCGAGCGGCTTCCCATGAACGTCGAGGTGACCGACAACCCCAACTCACTGCGCCCGTCGATGAAGGTGACGCAGGAGCCCACCGCCGGTGGAGTGGGACGCATCTCGATGGTGCTTCGCAACGACGGCCGCGAACCCGTGACGGGCCTGTCGGCCACTGGCACGCTGCCCGCCGGCCTCGCGATGACCCGCGTCACCGCCCCCGCAGGATGGTCGTGCGCCACCAGCGGGCGGGCGGGCGTGAAGTGCGCGTACCGCCATGGCCTGAAGGGCGGCGCACGCACGCCCGGCGTGGTGCTTCAGGTTGCCGCGGCGCGGGGCCAGGCGGCGAGCCGCAATGACATGACATGGCGCGCCGCCGGTCGCGCCTCCGATGGCACGCGCCAGGCGGGTCTGCGCCGGGGCCCGGTGCCGATCCGCGGGCCCATCACGGCCAGCGCCAAGGTGACGCCCTCGGTGGTGAGCGCCGTGACCGAGATGACCACCGAGCACCGCCGCGTATCGCTCGACGGATCGACCAGCGCCGGCAACGGGATCTCGCTCGACTACAAGTGGACCCAGCGCTGCACCACGCCGGCCGACGCCGCCAAGGTGCCGTCGTGCCGCGGGCAGGTGGCCCCGGTCGCCGCCATCGACTCACCCTCCCTGCCGTCCACCCACGCCGTGCTGCCGCTGGTGCGCACGCGCACCCGCTTCACCTTCGAACTGGCCATCACCGACGGCAGTGCCACGTCCACCCGCACCGTCACGGCGACCGAGGCCGTGCCCGTGAAGGCGTCGAAGGCCACGAAGCGTTCGACGGGCCTGAGCCCCGCTGACGCCGCCGCGCGGGCTGCGATCACGCGCAACCAGCGCGGCGCTGCGGCCGCACGCCGCAGCGCCGCGCGTGGCGCCACCGCCGGCCGCCGGAGCGCGGCGTCCACGAATGCCCGCAACGCCCGGGCGGCGCGGTCGACCACGCCCCGCGTGCGCATCGCGGACGGCCCCATCATCACGGCCCAGCCGGGAACCAGCGTGACCCTCAACGCGCGGCTCCAGGGCCGCTGGACCGGCGAGGTGACCTACCAGTGGACGCAGGTCTCCGGCCGCGCCGGCGCGCTCTCGGGCACGAGCGGTGGCCAGGTGCGTGCGCGGGCGCCGGACACTCCGGGCCGCATCGTCGTGCGGGTTCGTGCACGCGATGCAGTGGGTCACGTGGCGAGCGGCCAGGTGATCGTCAACGCCGGCAAGGCCGGGTCGCCCCAGGCGGCCGCGGTCATGGCCAGCGCCGCGCGTGCGGCAAGCAGCGGCAAGCCCCTCAACGTCTCCCTCCCGGGCGGCAACACCGCCACGCTGAAGCGCCTGCGTGCCATGCGGGGCGGCATGGCGGTGTCCAACCAGGCCGACGCGGCGTATGCCTTCAACGGCTCCGAGCTCAAGGTCGGCCAGGTGTCGATCACCGGGGCGAGCGGCAACGTGAGCATCACGGGCATCCAGCTCGACTCGGGCACCCTCACGTTCCCGGCAGCGTGGAAGATCGGCCCCCTGTCGGTGGTGAAGGGCAAGTCCCTCGTCTACACGTTCGCGAGCGGCGACGACCCGTCGACGCTGGTCGGGCAGGTCGAGGACTCCACGCACTTCGCGTTCCTCACGCTGCCCACCGGCTGGGCGGGTACCACCACCGTCACTTTCGCCAAGGACTCCTGGAGCGTCGAGGCCACCGCGGTAGGCGACAAGGGCGGCAAGGTCGTCGTCGACGGCACCGCGAAGCAGGACGGCACCTACTCGGCCTCGGTCACCGGCACGCAGATCGCGACCTTCGAGGGCGTCACCCTCGACATGTCGGGAACCATCACGAAGGCGGCGCCGGACAAGGACGCCACCACCACCGTGACTGGGTCGATCGCCGAGCCGGTCTCCCTTGGCGACGGGGTGCGCCTCGAGTCGCTCACCGCCAAGTGGACGCCCGACGTCAAGGACGGCCCGGTGCTCACCGGGGCGGCGAGCATCAGCATCGACAGCGGCGCGGCCACGCCCCTCACCATCGACGCCGCGCTGAAGTACACGGGCGCGAACGACTGGTCGGTGGAGCTGAGCGGCTCCGGCGGGCCCTCCTGGAACCCCCTGCCGGGCCTCTCGCTTTCGGCGTCCAACCTGACCGGCTCGGTCGGCATGGAGAAGGGCGAGAAGAAGTGGAACGTCACCGGCAAGGTGGCCAGCTGGCAGGTGTCCAGCATCCTCACGCTGTCCGACGTCCAGATCGACCTGACGAATGACTGCGGCGACGGCACGCAGCCCGCGTGCCCCAAGGGCGAACTGTTCCTGAAGCTGGGCACCACCGCGCGCCTGGCGCCCCCGGTGATCCAGCCGATCACCATGAAGACGCAGGCGATCCTCGGACTGGGCGACGGTGGTGGATTCGCCCTCTACGCCACCATGCCCAACCTCACCCTCGGGCCGGGCGTGGAGTTGGGCAGCCCCACGCTGAACGTGACGTACAACATGCCCGACGAGCTGCTCCCCAGCAGCGTCGGCATGCCCTCCTTCAGCCTGCCGAAGGGCCTCAACGGCGGCTTCGACATCCAGGCCATCGGCTCCCTCAAGGTGCCGGGCCTGGGCGACTTCGGCTCGATCGTCTCGATGATCACCCCGAAGGGCTGGACGCTCGGCGGCTTCGACCTCGACGGCGTGTCACTTGGATCGGGCAACGGGTCGCAGTCGAGCGCCTGGTTCGGGTGGTCGTCGTTCGACACCACCATGAGCGTCAACATGCCGGGCATCGGCGTCAGGTCGATCCCGGTTCCGAAGGACTCCTTCGCCGTCACGGGTGACTACTCGGCGCCCGGGTGGTTCACGAAGATGGTCGGGATGGAGTCGGCCCACGCGGTGGGCACCATCAACTTCGACGCGGGCACCGGCTTCTTCAGCGCCAAGATCGCGTTCGACGGCAGCTACACGCTGCCCGGCGGCGGCTCGAGCCTGCAGTCGACGTCGGTCTTCTTCGACCTCCAGAACAACGCCTCGGGCATCACCGTGGCCGTGGGCGGCACCACCACCCTGGGCGTGCAGGGCATGGACGCCAATGGGCAGCAGGTCGCCGCGCCGCAGCTGGACATGCGCCTGGGCTTCGACCTGACCAGCCAGACCGTGTCGGCGTCGCTCACGTTCACCGATCCCGCCGGGTGGCAGGACGCCTTCGGCGTGGACGGCCTGGTGATCAACCAGGCGTCGTTCACGCTCGAGGTCAACGTCGTCACCCTCACGCCGGGCCTCAAGCTGATGGCGCAGGGGCAACTGCCATCCAGCGTGGCCGGGCCGTTGCAGGTGCCCGGCCAGGGGATCCCCATCAAGGTGGGGGCCGAGCTCTCCGCCGCGCATCCGTGCGTGGACTTCCAGGTGGGCAACCCCAAGGGCACGCAGCCCGTGCTCCAGGTGGGCGGCGGCGTGGCGTCCGCCAACTTCTTCGAGTTCATCCTGGCGCCCAGCGGTTGCCAGCTCTCCCCCCTCTCCCCGGCCATCCCGCCCGGCTTCTCGATTGCATTCGATGGCCAGGTGCTGGGTGCGACGGTAGACGTGGGCGCGACCCTCGAGATCGCGCCGAAGATGAAGCTCGACGCGCACGTCAACATCGGCGCCTTCAAGCTGGGCGGCGTCCAGTTCGAGAAGACCACCCTCCAGGTGAAGCTCGACGAGGGCACGGGCGTCAATGAGGTCTCGTTCTCGGGTGGGTTCACCATCTTCGGGAACGGCGTCAACGTGGCGGGGAGCCTCAAGCAGGACGGCACCACCACATCCGCGTCGCTCGACGTGCAGCAGGTGGGCCAGATCTCGGTCGACGGCTTCACGCTCGAGGACATGCGCTTCCACGCGGCCGTGCAGGTCGGCCCATCCGTGAACAAGGTGGCCATCTCCGCCGGCGGCAAGGTGAACATCCTCGGGCAGATGCTCGACGTCAAGCAGTTCTCCGTGTCGATCGACAACGGCGTGGTGGAGGACGTGTCGTTCGACGTCCAGGCGAAGATCAACATCAATGACGTGGCCACGGCCGACGGTGAGTTCAAGATGAGCTACACCGAATCGTCCGGCGACTTCCAGTTGCACGCCTCAGTGGCCCTCTCCACCGCGGCCGGGTTCAGCATCGGCACCCCGGCGAAGCCCGCCACCCTCGACATCTCACCGCAGTGCGCCGCGTTCGAGGGGTCCATCCAGATGGGCCAGGTGTTCACGGCCACCCTCTCGGGCACGTTCGCGTATGCCGACGGCTGCGCCCAGACCGTGCGGACGGTCGATGGCCAGCAGGTCGCGGCCAAGAAGGGTGACTTCAGCATCGCCGCCGACAACGTGGCCCTGCAGCTCGGTGTCTTCGAGACCACCGGCTCGGTGGCCATCGGCGACGTCGGCGGAACCGCGTACGCCACCGTCAAGGCCTCCCTCAGGCTCGGATCCCAGGACGCCGGGGGCGACGTCAGCGTGGCCGGCTCGTTCCAGAGCAATGGCGACTTCACGTTCGACGGCTCGGGCAACCTGGCCCTCGCAGGATTCACCCTCAACACCGCCGTGCACGTGTCCAACAAGGGCGGCAATGTCGACGTGTCCGGGCGCGCGACCCTCGACATCGTCGGCACCCAGGTGGAGATCAGCGGCCAGTTCACCGAGATCAACGGCGCGCCGTCCACCACGCTGCGCGGTGCCATCAACAACCTGTCGCTCGGGGGCTTCAGCGTCGGCAAGGCCGAGGTCACCCTCACGCAGACACCAACCGAGGTGGGCGTCGACGCTGCCGTGGACATGACGGTGGGCGACGCCGCCACCGGACAGCTGCACGCCGACGGCACCATCTCGTTCGTCGAGGGGGCTGCCACCGACGGCGTGCCGCTCTTCTACGCCTCGCTCAACGGCAACATGGGCTTCCCGTCCATCGGCGCCACGATGACGGGCAACGTGACGTTCTCCAACTGCACCGCCAACTGCACGCAGCCGGCGCCGGTCCAGTTCTCCCTGCACGGCGCGATCGGCACCGGCGGGTTCCAGTTCGTGACCGACGTGAACATGTCCTCAGATGGAAAATTCGAGGCCTCCGCGGTGTTCAACAGCAGCGCCTGCACGGGCACCGTGAACCTCCTGATCGTCCAGGCGCAGGGGTGCTTCTCCTTCAACGTGAACCTGTGGGTCGGCAGCCGCGCGCCGTACGGCTCGCTGTCCGCCACGGCCAGCGCGAACATCAACATCCAGTACTGGGACGCATCGCCGTGGTACGCCCCCTGGAGATGGACCTGGGGTTCATGGCGCTCCTACGGGGTGAGCCTGAGCGCCAGCATCCAGTTGTCGCCCTTCAGGATCTGCATGGGCGTTCTGGGCAAGGATCTCTGCGTGTAGCCCCGCTCGCCCATGACGCGCCGGAACGACAAGGGCCGCCCGGAAGGGCGGCCCTTGTGCGTGCCTGCCTGCCAAGCCCCGTGCAGGGCGGCGCCATGCCTCAGCCGGCGCCCTTCGAGGACTTCTTCGAGGCCTTCAGCGGGTTGAGCGCCTTCTGCACCTGCTCGGGCAGCTCGGTGGAGTGGTAGACCGGGCGACCGCACTCCGACCGCGCCGAGATGGGCGCATGGCACGTGGTGGGCGGCTCGCTCCAGATCGAGAGGGTGCGGTGGCCGCGCTCGCAGAGGTACAGCGTGGCGAGTCCCTCGCGGGCACGCGGGGCGGACGAGGTCTCCTCGACGTCGTACTCCTCGGCGGGGGTGCCCTCCTCGACGATCTCCTCCTCGACCACGACCTCCTCGGCCACGGGCTCGGCGGCCTCGTCGGCGGCAGGCTCCTCGGCCGGCGCGTCGTCTGCGGGCGCCTCCTCGGTGGCCACGGCGGCCTCGGGGGCCTCCTCAACGGCCTCAGCGGCCTCCTGCTCGGTCTCGTCGCTCATCTGGAAGGTCTCTCCTCGGGGTCGAACGGTCGGGGACTATAGCGCCCATCCCGCCGATTACCCTGCCCGGTCGTGCATCCCGACGATCCACGCACGGTGTGGGAGGACGTCCCCGCCGGCCACCTGCACTTGCGCATCAAGCGCCCGCCCTCGGCAGAGGACCTGCTCGACGAGGCGGAGTTCGCCGATGACGAGCGCCTGCCCTACTGGGCCGAGGTGTGGCCGAGCGGGCGCGTGCTCTGCGGCGTGCTCTCAGAGATGCACCTCGCCGGGCGCAGCGTCATCGAGCTCGGGGCGGGCATCGGAACCGGCGCGATGGTGGCCGCCATGCGCGGCGCGAGGGCCCTCTCCACCGACTGGTACGAGGCCGCCGTGGACTTCAGCCGCTGGAACGCCCGCAACCTGGACCTCGACATGGATGCCTGCGTGATGGACTGGCGCCACCCGCCCGCGGAGGTGCTCGCGCGCGCGCCCTACGACCTGGTGGTGGGCGCGGACATCCTCTACGAGGCCCGCAACGGCGAGGCGCTGGGGCTGCTGATCCCCGCCCTGTGCGGCCCAGCGACGGAGGTGATCATCGCCGATCCCCGCAGGCCCGACGCGCGCGCATTCGTCGAGGGGATGCAGTCCGCCGGGTGGGGGTACGACCGTGAGGACCTTCCAGTGCCCGGGCGAATCGACGAGACCGGGGCGATCGTGCACGTGCACCGGTTCCGGCCCCCGCCCCTGAAGCACAACGAGCCGGTCGTCATCTAGACTCCCGGCTCGCCGATCCTCGGTAGCTCAATGGTAGAGCATCCGGCTGTTAACCGGAGGGTTGTAGGTTCGAGTCCTACCCGAGGAGTTCCCTGCTCAGAGGTGTGTTCTTGCCACTGGCAGCGCAGCCGGTGGCATGCTCGTGGCGATCGCCGCCTTAGGCGGGCGCGCCCGCCTTCTCCTCCACCGGCACGAAGTCGAGCTCGGTGACGATGTCGATGGCGGCGGCTACCGAGCGGGCGTTCGGGCAGTGGTGCGCGTGGATGGAGTTGCAGCGCTCGGCGGCCTCGCGGTGCTCGGGGGCGGCCTTGAGCGTGTAGCGCACGACGATGCGGCGAAGGCGCAGCACGTTGTCGTCGTCCACGCCCACCTCGCCGATGGCATCCGCCACCAGGTCGTCGCCGGTCGCGGTGATGCCGCGGGCCTTGAGCGTGCCCCCGAAGGTGCCGATGAGGCAGCCGGCCACGGAGGCCACGAGGTAGTCGAGGGTTCCGGGGTACTCGGGCACCGTTCCGGGCTCGAAGCCGTAGTGCTCGCCCTGCCAGCCGGGCACGCCGAAGGTCACGTCGGTGCCGGTCATCTCGAGCACCGCCTTGCGGATGGGCGCCTGCTCGCGGGTGAGGTGCACGCGCACCTCGTGGACCTGGTCGTCTGCCATCACTCCTCCGATCCGGGGTGGGTCATGGCGGGAATGATACGGGCCGCGCGGGGCCCGAACCCGGGGCGTGCGCCATCACTCGGCGTAGCGCTCATCCAGCCGGCGGTGCTCCGGCAGCCCAACTGCATCCGTGATCTCGGTGAACGTCATCAGCCGCGCGGGGTCGGGCCCCGAGCCCGTCGTCGCGAGGGCGTCATATGTGGCGCGGAGCGCGTGGCCGACGGCCAGGATGCCGCTGATGCCCCACAGCACGACGCGGAAGCCCATCTCACCCAGCTCGGGCGTGGGCACGATGGGGGTCCTCCCCCCCTCCACCATGTTGGCCACCGGCCGGCACCCCGCGAGCTCGGCGCCGATGCGCGCGAGTTCGTCGCGATCGAGGGGCGCCTCCACGAAGATGGCGTCGGCCCCGAGGGCGGCGGCGGCCTGCCCGCGCGCGATGGCCTCATCGAGCCCCTCGAGCCCCCGGGCGTCGGTGCGCGCGATGAGGAAGAGGTCGATTCCCTCCGCGCGCAGGTCGGTGACCGCGCGGATCTTCGCGAGCCACTCCTCCCGCGGCACGATGCTCTTGCCGTCCATGTGCCCGCAGCGCTTGGGCCACTGCTGGTCCTCGATGATCATCCCGGCGGCCCCGGCGGCGTGCAGCAGGCGCGCCGTGCGCGCCGCGGAGAGGGCGTTGCCGTACCCGGTATCGGCGTCGACGATCACCGGCACGCCGGGCACGGCGGCCACGAGGTCGCGGGCGGCATCGGTGATCTCGGTCTGGGTGAGGTAGCCGAAGTCCGGGAGTCCCAGGCGCGAGGCCGCCACCGAGTAGCCGGACACCACCAGCGCCTCGAAGCCGGCCTGCACGGCGAGCCGTGACGAGAGCCCGTCGTACACGCCCGGCAGCACCACGGGGCCGGGGCCGTCGGCCAGGGCCCGGAGGCGATCGGCGCTCACGTGCCGCCCAGCATGGCGTCGTCCTTGCGCCGCAGGTAGCGCAGCACCCACGCGAGGGCAGCGAGGTAGCCGAGCGTGAGCGCGGCCCCGTTGGTGAACCACGCCACGGGATAGGCCACGAAGTAGGCGGATGCCAGGGCCAGGAGGAACACCGTGCCAAGCGGGATCACGTGCACCATCTGCCAGCTGTTGAGCGGGATCGGCCGGGGATGCACGCGCATGCGCAGGCCGGTGGTGGCCGCCGCCATGATCGCGTAGCCGCTGAACGCGCCCAGGAGGAACAGCAGGATGTCCCACGGGCCCGGTGAGTGGCCCTGGAAGTGCACGGCGAGCCCGCCCGACGTGAAGGTGGCCAGCGTGAAGCCGTACGGGGGCGCCATCTGCACGAGCAGGGCACGCAGGCCCGTGCCGTAGTCATCCTCGGGGGGATCGGCGTGGGTGCTCACGGGCCGGCGGCGGTGTCCTTGCCCACCACCACGACCACGTCGGCGTTGCCGATGGCCTCGCTCGCCACGCCGTCGACCGGCGGGGCGCTGGTGATGCCGAGGTCCTTGGCCACGTTCTGCGCCACGGCCTGCTTGCCGGGCTTCCACATGACCACGGACGTCGCGAGGTTCTGGTCGTTGGCGTCGCCCACCTGCCCCACGCGGTAGCCGGCGGTCTCCACCTTGGGCGCCACGCGATCCGCCGCCGCGCCGGTGACGCCGCTGGCGTTCAGCACCGCCACGGTGTACGCCGCGCGATCCTGGATGGCCGGGGGGTCCTCCGGCACCGACGCATCGGGGTCGGCGCCCAGCGGGCCGTTGGCCGGCTTGGTGATCTGCGCCGTGCCCGCCGTGCCCGATGACGACCCGCCGCCCCGGACGAGGAACCACCACCCGGCGAAGCCGCCCACCACGATCACGGCGAGCACCGCGGCGATGATGCCGATGGTGGCGCCGTTGCCCGTGCTGCTGGGCATGGGCAGCCCCCCTTGCGAGATGCCCTCGCGGCCGGACAGGGCCTGCGTGCGGTCGCTCGCCACAGGCGCCGAGTGGCCGAGCCCGTGCTGCTCGCGCGCCTGGAGTCCATTGATGACCTGCTGGCGTCGCCAGGCCACGAGCAGCAGGCCCAGTGCCCCGAAGAGGGACACGAACATCACGATTGTCGCGGAGATCATGATCCAGTCAGACGACACTAGGCACCTTCCCCAGGGGCCGGCGGGACGTCACCGCCGGTGACGACGGGCGTCGTCGAGGTGGATCCTGCCGCATCGCCCGGCGTCGTGGCCGCATTCCGGAACATCGTGGTGAGCGTGACGGCCTTGAGGCCCTTCGCCTTGAGGCCCGCGATCATCGAGGGGAGGGCGTCGGCCGTGGTGCCGATCGCGTGCAGCACGACGATGGATCCGTTCTTCGATGCGCTGACGACGCGCTGCGTGAGGGTGGCGGCATCGGGCTTCTGGTAGTCGGATGGGTCGACGTCCCACAGGACGATCCACCGGTAGCCCAGCTTGCCCGCCGCCTTCTGGATGCCGGGGCTGAGCGCGCCATAGGGCGGCCGGTAGAACGGCACGCTCGCCACGCCGATATAGCGATCCGTCGTGGCGTTGTTCGAGAGGTCCGCGGTGGCCTCGGCCTCGCTGCTGGTGGTGCTCGTGCGATGCCCCCAGCCGTGGCTGCAGAGGCTGATCACCCCGTCGGCCACCGCGGCATGCACCTTCTTGGTGAGCGACTCCGTCCACGTCTTGACGTTGATCCCATTGAGGCAGAAGGTGCCCCCGGACTTCGTCTGCCGCAGCACGTCAATGATGCGGGACACCCCCGCGCCATCGAGGCCGTCATCGAACACCAGGGCCACGTAGGGCTTGCTGCTGCTGCCCGATCGCACCACCTGCGCCGTGCCGGGCCCGGGATCGGGCGGAAGCAGGATCACGCTCGACCGGGCGGTCCTGCCCGAGTCGTCGCGCACCTCCACGTAGCCGGGGATCGACCCCGCGCGGGTGGCGCCGGCGATGGCAGCGGGAACGGCGAGCGCCTTCCCGCCCGGCTCCCAGGGTCCGGTCACCGGCGCGGCATCCCTCGGGGTGGCCACCAGGCGCATCTGCAGCCCGCTGCCACCCGCGGCGGTCACCGCGATGCTGGCGGTCTTCGGTGCCGGCAGTTGCGGCTTGGGCGCGGTGGCGAACACCTGAAGCGGGGCATCCTGCGCCGTGGCGGGCGCGTCGGACGACCCGCCGCCGGAGTCACGGGATGACCACGCGATGGCGCCCACCACGGCGATGACGGCCACGAGAACCAGCAGGAAGGCGTTGCGCCGGCGCTGCCGCAGCTGCCGGGCACGATCCGGCTCGCCGGGGCGGCGGCGACGAGCTGATGAGCGCGATGGTCCGCGACTGCTCACGGGACCCGATGCTAGCCCCACCATCCGGCGGCACGGCACCCCGGGTAGGCTTGGTGACATGCACGAATGGACAGGCCTTTCCCGCGGGCGCGCGCTCGCCGTCACCACCGCCCGAGACCCCCGCGAGTTCCCGGTGGGCCTCTTCCACCGCGACCCGGTGCCGCCGCCGAACGTCGGCCCCGGCGCCTTCATGTGGTTCGCCGACGACGCCGAGGCCGCCGACTTCATGGTGGAGGTCGTGCCGCGGCTGCTGCTCGACCCCGACAGCTGGCCCGACTTCGACGAGCTGGTGGCCAGCACGCGCGAGGTGGTGCAGGGCGTGCCCGCCGGTTCGATCGGCCCCATGGACGCCCTGCGCGAGCTCGGCCCCTACTGGGCCTCGCGCGCGCACTTCGTGTGGTGGGGAACCTTCGACGAGTTCCCTGGCGGGGCCACGGACTTCGGGCGCCTCGTGCGCCTGCAGTACCTGGAGCACATCGACGCGCCCGACGGCGAGCGTGACCTGGCCGACGACGAGATCGACGCCTTCATCCACTTCATGCGCGTGTACCCCGACTAGGGGCGCGCAGGCCCTCCGCTACGAGCGCAGCGCGTCGGCCACGCCGGCGCCGAAGTCATCCACGGCGGCGTCGGCGGCCCGGGCGTCGGGGGCGTCCCCGATGCGCCGGATGATCTCGCTGGCGATCACCACGCCGTCGGCGAGTTCGCCGATCTGCTCGGCCTGGTCGGGCGTGCGCACGCCGAAGCCCACGACCACCGGCACGGGGATGTGCCTCCGCGCGCGGTCCACCAGCGCGCGCAGGCGGTCGTCCATGGTCATCTCGCCCCCGGTCACGCCGGTGACGGCGACGAGGTAGACGAACCCCTCGGCGCTCTCGCCGATCTCGGCCATGCGCGCGTCGTCGGTGGTGGGGGCAGCGAGGGCGATGAGGGCCACGCCGGCCTCGCGCGCGGCCTCGCGCACTTCGGTGGCCTCGTCCACGGGGAGGTCGGGGATGATGATGCCGGCCACGCCCTTGGCGGCGGCGGCGCCGAGGAACTCCGAGGCCCCCTGGGCAATGACGGTGTTGAAGTAGGTCATCACCACCACGGGCGGCCCATCGCGGAGGTCGTCGGCGATGTCGAGCACGTCCGACGGCCGCGTGCCGCTGTCGAGCGCCGCCTGGCCTGCCGCCTGGATCGTCGGACCGTCGGCAAGCGGGTCGGAGAAGGGAATGCCCAACTCGATGATGTCGGCGTGCTTCGCGAGGATCTGCGCGTGCCGCCGGCTGGCGTCGATGTCCGGGTAGCCGCCCATCACGTAGGGCACGAACAGCGGACGCCCGGCGTCGCGGAACACGCGCTCGAGGCGCGCGGCGCCGGACTCAGGCACTGGCGTCGATCCCCAGGGCCGCGCCCGCCTGGTCGACGTCCTTGTCTCCCCGCCCCGACAGGCACACGAGCACGGGGCCGGCGGCGCGTAGCGACGAAGCGGCATCGCGCACGTGCGCCAGGGCATGCGCCGTCTCGAGCGCAGGGATGAGCCCCTCCATGCGCGAGCACTCGAGGAACGCCGACAGCGCCGCCTCGTCGGTGGCGTTCACGTAGGTGACGCGGCCGATGTCGCGCAGGTGCGAGTGCTCCGGGCCCACGCCCGGGTAGTCGAGCCCCGCCGACACCGAGTGGGCCTCGGCCACCTGGCCGTCGGGGTCCTGCAGCAGGTAGGAGTACGAGCCGTGCAGCACGCCCGGGCGCCCCTGCGCCAGCGACGCGCCGTGGCGGCCCGACGGGCCCTCGCCCCCGGCCTCCACGCCCACCAGCGCCACGTCGGCATCGTCGAGGAAGCCGCGGAAGATGCCGATGGCGTTCGATCCGCCGCCCACGCACGCCACCACGCTGCCGGGAAGGCGACCGGTCTCCTCCAGCATCTGCGCACGCGACTCGATGCCGATGACCGACTGCAGGTCGGCCACGATCTCGGGGTATGGCGCCGGCCCCACGGCCGAGCCGATGATGTAGTGGGTGGTGTCCACGTTGGTCACCCAGTCGCGGATGGCCTCGCTCGTGGCGTCCTTCAGCGTGCCGCTGCCGGCGTCGACGGGATGCACCTCGGCGCCGAGCATGCGCATGCGGATCACGTTCAGGCGCTGGCGCTGCATGTCGGTGCGGCCCATGTACACGCGGCAGCCGAGGCCCACGAGGGCCGAGGCCGTGGCCGTGGCCACGCCGTGCTGGCCCGCGCCGGTCTCGGCGATGATGCGCTGCTTGCCCATGCGCTGGGCGAGCAGCACCTGGCCCAGCGCGTTGTTGATCTTGTGCGCGCCGGTGTGGCAGAGGTCCTCGCGCTTGAACCACAGCCCCTCGTCGATGCCCCATGCCTGCTCGAGGCGGCGGGCGCGGTAGAGCGGCGTGGGACGCCCCACGTAGTGCCCGAGCAGCACGCCGAGCTCGCTGAGGTAGTCGGGGTCGTCCCGGTAGCGCTCGTAGGCCTCGGTGAGCTCGTCGAGCGCGCCGATGACCGTCTCCGGCACGTACCGGCCCCCGTATGGCCCGAACCTCATGTTCACGCTCATGCCGCCTCCTCCATTGCCGCCGCGCGGGCGGCCTCTGCGAACGCCCTCACGCGACCTGCATCCTTGCGCCCCACGACGTCGCCCTCCACCCCGCTGGACACGTCAAGGACGAATGGCCGCACCCGGCGCACGGCGTCGCCCACCACCTCGGGGGTGAGCCCGCCGGCGAGCGCGAACGGGCGCTGGGGGCGGCGGCGCTCGAGCAGGGTCCAGTCGGCGCGCACCCCAGTGCCCCCGTGGGCGCCCGGCACCGCGGCGTCGAACAGCACGAGGTCGCAGTCGATGTGCTCGGCCACGTCGATGGAACCGGCGTCCGCGAGGGGCACCGCGACCGTCACCGGCACGCCCGCCGCAGCGGCGATGCCGGCGACGTCGTCCACGTCGTGCAGCTGAACCCGCGTGAGGGCACAGGCATCCACCGCGCGCGCGATCGCGTCGGGCGCCGGGGCAACGAACACGCCCACGCGCTCCACGCCCGCGGGCACCTCGGCCATCACGGCAACTGCCGCGGCGGGGTTGAGCGCGCGCGGGCCGTGGGGCGTCATGACGGCGCCGATCGCCCATGCCCCGGCGAGGACGCACGGCTCCACGTCCGCCGGGTGGGTGACCCCGCAGTACTTGATGCGCTGATCGGGCAACACGTGCTGCAGAGTAGTCCGCCGGGGTGCCCCGCCGCGATACACTCGCCCGGATGCCCAGCGTGCCGTGCACCACAGCGACGAGGAGACTCGACGATGGCGAGCCTTCCCAACATCCGTCGCCACGCCAGGCGGACCTCGCCGTCCGCCCTGGTCGCCCCTGAGCGCGACCGGCCGGACGTCCAGCGCCTCGAGGCCCACGGCCTCACCTGGCTGAACATCGAGGAGCCCACGGACGCCGAGACGGCGTGGCTCGCCGAGCACCAGGACTTCCACCCCCTCGATCTCGAGGACGTCCTCTCGCGCCGTCGCCAGCGGTCGAAGATCGACGAGTACGACGACTACGTGTTCCTCGTGCTGCACTTCCCGCGCTTCGACAAGCGCACGGGGCGCCTGCAGGCCACCGAGCTCAACGTGTTCATCGGGCCGGGCCTCCTCATCACCATCCCGAAGGAGCCGCTCAAGCCCATCTCGGCGCTGTGGTCGCGCTGCGAGGCGCGCGAGGATGCGCGCTTCGACTACATGTCGAAGGGCTCGGGATTCCTGCTCTACGAGATCGTCGACCAGATGTTCGACTACTGCTTCCCGATCCTCGACAAGATCGGCTTCAAGCTCGACACGCTGGAAGACGCCATCTTCGAGGGCCAGAGCAACGAGCTGGTGCGCGATATCTCCAACGTGAAGCAGGAGATCATCAACTACCGCAAGATCATCAAGCCGCAGCGCCCCACGCTGCGCATGCTCGAGCGCGCCGTGCAGCGCTACGCGCCCGACGACCTCGAGATCTACTTCGACGACATCGTCGACAAGAACGAGCGCATCTGGGACTCCCTCGAGAACTACAAGGAGGTGGCCGACGCGCTCGAGGCCACCAACGAGTCGGTCATCACGCACCGCCTCAACGCGATGCTGGCGCTGCTCACCATCATCTCTGCGGTCATCCTGCCGCTCACGCTGATCACCGGGTTCTACGGCATGAACATCGACGGCCTGCCGTTCGCGCGCAACGGCATGGCGTCATTCATCATGCTCGTGGTGGTGATGGTGGTGCTCGCCGGCGGCGTGCTCTGGTACTTCCGCAGGCGCAAGTGGCTGTAGGAGGCGCGCCGGGACGGCAGATCATGTGGGCGCCGTGGAGAATGGCCTACGTGTCCGCCGAGAATGACCACGAGTACGAGGGCCCGCGCTGCGTGTTCTGCGACCTGCCCGCCATGGGCGACGACCCGCAGGCGCTCATCCTGGCCCGCGGCGATCACTGCTTCGTCATCCTCAACGCCTACCCCTACGCGTCGGGGCACCTGATGGTCGTCCCCTACGCGCACCTCGACCGCCTCACCGACCTTCCCCCCGACGCCGTGGCTGAGATGATGGACCTTGCCCGCACCGCCCAGGACGTGCTGCAGGGGGCCCTGAAGCCGCATGGCTTCAACCTCGGCATGAACCAGGGGGCGGCCGCGGGGGCCGGCATCGAGGCGCACCTGCACCTTCACCTGGTGCCCCGGTGGTCCGGCGACACCAACTTCATGCCCGTGACCGGAGATGTGCGCGTGATGCCCCAGAGCCTCGAGGAGACCTACGCCCTGCTGAAGCCGGGGTTCGGCGCATGACGCTGCTGCCCGGGGTGTTCAAGGCGTACGACATCCGCGGCCTCTACGGCGAGGAGATCGACGAGGAGGGCGCCGAGCGCGTGGGCCGGGCCTTCGTGGAGGTCACCGGGGGTGGGCGCGTGGCCGTGGGGCACGACGTGCGTCTGTCGTCCCCGGGCATCAGCGCGGCGTTCATCCGCGGGGCGCTGTCGGCCGGCGCCGACGTGACGAGCCTCGGGCTGGCCGCCACCGAGATGGTCTACTTCGCCGTGGACGAGGGCGGGTACGACGCCGGGGCGGTCATCACGGCCAGCCACAACCCGCCCGCCTACACGGGTGCGAAGATGGTCACGGCCGGGGCGCTGCCGCTGTCGGGCGACACGGGCATCTCCGAGATCGGGCGCCTGGCGCTGGCCGGCGAGCCTGCTCCCGCCGCCACCCCGGGCAGCGAGTCGGTGGACGACGGCCTGCTGGGCCGTTTCGTCGACCGCTGCATGCAGTTCGTCGACCCCGCGGCGATCACCGGCCTGAAGGTGGTGCTGGACGCCGCCAACGGAATGGCCGGGGTGTACCTGCCCCCGGTGCTGGAGCGCATCTCCATCGACGCCGTGCCGTGCTTCCTCGACCCCGACGGCCGCTTCCCGCACCATGAGCCCAACCCGCTGCTCGAGGAGAACCGCGCGTTCATCGAGGGCGCCGTGGTGGAGAACGGCGCCGACCTCGGAATCGCGTGGGACGGCGACGCCGACCGCTGCTTCTTCATCGACGAGAAGGGCGGGTTCGTGGCCGGGGACTTCCTCACGGCCCTGCTCGCCCGCCACATCCTCGGGCAGGTGGGTCCGTCGACGGTGGTGTACGACCTCCGTGCCTCGTGGGCCGTGCGCGACGCCATCATCGAGGCCGGCGGCACGCCTGATGAGTTCCGCGTGGGGCACGCCTTCATCAAGCGCCGCATGCGCGAGGTGGACGCCGTGTTCGCCGGCGAGGTGAGCGGCCACTACTACTTCCGCGACTTCTCGTACGCCGACTCGGGGCTCATCCCCGCGCTCATGGTGATGGAGATGGTGGCCACGTCGGGGCAGCCGCTCTCGGAAATGGTGGCCGCGCTTCGCGAGCGATACCACATCTCCGGGGAGATCAACTCCACGGTGGCCGATCCCGGGGCGGCGATCGACCGCCTTCGGGCACGCTACGCGGACGGCCGGCAGGCCGAGGTCGACGGGTTGTCCGTGGCCTATGACGACTGGCACTTCAACGTGCGCCCCTCGAACACCGAACCGCTCCTACGCCTCAACCTCGAATCCCTCGTGTCGGAGGCGGACATGGAGCGCAAGCGTGACGAGGTGCTCGCGATCATCAGGGAGGGCTGAGATGGCCGAGATCGAGATCGACGGCGAGCGCTACCGCCTCACGGTGGACCACGACCTGTGCATGGGCACCCGCGTGTGCATCGCGCGACTGCCGGGCGTGTTCAGCGTGGACGACGACACCAACCTGTCGAGCGCGAGCGACGACGTGCTCGACCCGTCGCTGGCGGACGCCGTGCGCGAGGCGGTGGACGACTGCCCGCAGGAGGCCATCCGCCTGGAGAAGCTGGGCTGAGCACCCCGGGGGGCGCATCGCCGGATGCGGTGATCCGCGCCCGGGCCATCGAGGTGCGCTACCAGCGCGGCGGCGCGCTGGCCGTGAGCGGCGTGAACCTCGACCTGCGCGCGGGAGCGGGCCTGCTCATCACGGGCGACCGTGGATCGGGCAAGTCGAGCGTGCTCCGGGCGGTGCTGGGGCTCGCGGGCCCGGGCGGCGACATCACGGTGCTGGGCTCCCCCGCCGGCGACCCGGCTGCGCTGCGCCGCATCGGCTGGGCCCCGCAGGCGTGGCCCTTCACGTTCGGCCTCAGGGGCCGTGAGGTGGTGCGCATGGTGGCCGAGCTCGGCGGCCACGGAGCCGAGGCGGCCGACCGGGCCATCGAGCAGATGGCCGTGGATGCCCCCGACGCCCGCGTGGAGTCGCTGGAGATGGAGGACGTGCGCCGCATCTGCATGGCGTGCGCGATCATCGGCAACCCGGACCTCCTGGTGATCGACGACCCTTGGGAGTTCCCGGAGACCACCGATGCCATCAGGCGGGCAATGGCGCGGGGCGCAGCCGTGCTGGCGGCGTCGTCCGACCCCGGAGGGCTGCCCGGCCTGCTCGGCGCGAGCATCCACCTCGTCGAGGGGGTGCCGGGGTGAACGCCGTCGCCGTCATCGCACGTGTGGAGGCCCGCGGCATCAGCCGGCGGCGCTGGTTCGTGATCCTGCTCGCCCTCGGCGCGGCGGTCATCATCGCCGGGGCCGGGCTGGCCGCCACCCGCAACGGCCTCGCCGCGAGCGACACCATGCGCTCATGGACGGCGGCCGTGTACCTGGTGGGCGGCCTCCTCGTGGCCGCCACGCTCGGGGCCAGCACCGTGAACCGCGACGCCGACGGCGGGTGGGTGGGCATGCAGGTGACCACCGGCACGCCGCGCGCGACGGTGACGCTCTCCCGCATCGCCGGGCGCGTCATTGCCCTGGTGGCAGTCTTCGTGATCTGGATCGTCATCGCCGCCATCTGCTCCCTCGCCATCGGCCAGGGCGGCGACTGGCCACTGTTCGTGCACGGGCTGGCCATGCTCGAGAACATGGTGCTCGTGCTCGTGGCCGGCGCGCTCTGCAGCGTGGCGCTGGGCCCGGTGGCATCGGCCATCGTGGCGATCTTCTTCTACGTCTCGTGCCTGTCGCTGGTCAACCTGATGGCCGCCTCGAACGACGGGGCCATCGGATCGGCCTGGTCGGGGCTGATCAAGGGCTTCTACGTCCTGTTCCCCCGGGCGATCACCTCGCCGATGCTCAGCGAGATGCAGGCCCGCGGCGCTGCCGGCGTGGCCGGCGCGCAGCTGGAGATCAACGGCAACATCGTGATCGTGCCGGCGTCGTCGTGGCTCACGGTGCTCTGGACCCTGCTGTGGTGCGCCGTCATCGCGTTCGCGGCGGGGGTGTCGTTCCGCCGCCGGGCGATCTCGTAGCGCCCCCTGCCGGGGGCGGGCAGCCGCTAGGCCGAGACGGCCTCCTGCGCCACGCGCCCATAGGTGGTGTTGCGCTCCACGGGTGTGCGCCCGCCCCCGCGGATGAGGTCGCCGATGCGCTCGCGCGTAAGCCCCATGGGGGTCTGCACGGTGGTGGCGTGCGCCACGCGCTCCTCCACGAGGGTTCCCGACAGGTCGTCGAGGCCGAAGCGCAGCCCCTCCTGCGTGATGTCCTCCTCGAGCATCACCCAGTGGCCCTTGATGTGCGGCACGTTGTCGAGCACGAGGCGCGAGAGGGCGATGGTGCGCAGCTTCTCGTCGCGCGACGGGCCCGGCAGGTACGAGAAGTCGGTGTTGCCGGGCAGGAACGGCAGCGGGATGAACGCCTGGAAGCGCGCGGGGCTGCCCGCGGCGATGCCCTCGTCCTGCAGCTCGCGCAGGCGCACCATGTGGTCCACCTTCTCGTCCGGCGTCTCGAAGTGGCCGAACAGCAGCGTGGCGTTGGTGGGCAGGCCCAGTGCGTGGGCGTCGCGGTGGACGTCCAGCCACACCTCGGCCGGCACCTTGCGGTCGGCGATGATCTTGCGCACGCGGGGGCTGAACACCTCGGCGCCACCCCCGGGCATGCTGTCGTGGCCGGCAGCGATCAGGCGCTCGAGCGCCTCGCGCGGCGTCACCTTCGCCATGCGCGCCACGAACTCCACCTCCACGGCCGTGAGGGCCGTGAGCGACACGTGCGGCAGCGCGGCCTTGAGCTCGCGGAAGAGGTCCTCGTAGTACTCGAGGGTGTACTCCTTGGTCATGCCGCCGACGATGTGCAGCTCGGTGATTCCGAGGTCGGAGATCTCCTGGGCGCGGTCCACGAGCTGGTCGACCGAGTAGGCGTAGGCCCGCGGGTCGTGGTCGGTCCACACCGCGAACGCGCAGAAGCCGCACCCCACCACGCAGATGTTGGTGGGGTTGAGATAGCCGTTGACGTTGTAGGTGACCTCGTCGCCGTGCATGCGGCGGGCGACGGTCTCGGCGGCGGCCCCGAGGTCGTCCAGCGGAGCCTGCTCGTAGAGGGCAACGGCCTCGTCGGCGCTGATGCGCTCGCCCTCCGCGGCCTTGGAGAGGATGGCGTCGATCATGGGCGCGATGGTAGCGCCGCTTCGCGCTACCTTTGCCGAGTGCAGCCGTTCGCGCTGAAGGAATGGGCAACCGTCATCACCGCCATGCTGGCGGGCGATCAGGTGGTGATGCTGCGCAAGGGCGGCATCGGGGAAAAGCGCTTCGACGTGCCCCATCGGGAGTTCCTGCTGCTCCCCACCCACGTGCACCAGCGCCCCGAGCTGCTGGCGCCTGAGGTGGCGGAGCGCTGGCCCGCTCTGCTGGCGATCACCGAGGAGCCGCCGAGCGTGGAGATGGCCGCCTGGTGCGAGGTGGCCGATGTGCACGAGGTGAGCGAACAGGCCGAGCTCGACGCCCTCGCGCCGTTCCACGTGCTGGGGCCCGACTACGCCGCCGCCCGCCTCAGGTGGCGCCCGAAGCATCCGCTGCTGGTGATCGTGCCGCGCGTGCACCGCATCTCCCCTCTCCTGCCACTCGATGTGTCACCGGAGATGCGCGGCTGCCGCAGCTGGGTGGAGGTTCCGCTCGACATGCCCGCAGCCGACCCGGTGCTGGACGACGCGCGCTTCGCCGAGGTGCGCGACCAGGTGGCCGGGGCGCTCGCCGCCGCGCGTCCGGAGTCGCCTCACGGCGCCACGGCGCTCGGCTAGCCTGCACGCGTGCCGTACGCAGACGATTTCGACGCCGTGCTCGCCGAGCTGGCGCCCGACTGGGCATCGCTCGAGTGCTACCTCACCGTGGACGACCCGCTGCGCCTCGCCGACGCCCGCGTGGCCCTGGCGCGCGCCAACGGCCGCCCCGTGCGCGAGGACGCCGACCACGACTTCGCCATCACCGTCGCCAACACCCACGGCCGCGGAGCGCGCGCCGGCGTGGTGCGCTCGGCGCTGCGCACCCTCGACGACCGTGGCGTGACCGGCCGCATCTGGATGGGCGCGGCCTACGACTCCCTGCGACCGGCTCCCGCCCACCGGTACGGCCCCTAGGCATGTACCGGGACGAGGACGACCTGCAGCTGCTCGCCGAGGTGGCGGGCGTGCTCGACCAGGTGGTGATGGACGCCGGGCTGTCGTCGGGGTCGTACCTTCTGCTGCGATCGCTCGCGCGCCATCCCGACGGCCGCCCCATGACCGCGCTGGCCGAGGAGTTTGGCGCCGAGCCCGACGAGATCGCCGCGGCCGCGAAGGCGCTCTCGGTTGCCGGGCTGGTGGATGTGGAGGGCGCGGGCGTGGTGGCCACGGCCGTCGGACGCCAGGCGGTGGAGGAGATCGACGCCCGGGGCAATGAGGCCATTCGCGAGTACGTGCTGGAGCGCCCCCACTCGGCCACCATCTACGGCCTCATGGCGTCGATGCAGGCCGGCCGCTTCACGGTGGAGGACCTCATCGAGTTCCTCATGGAGGACGAGGACCCGGACGACGCCTAGCCGGGGTACCTCCCGGGCATGCGGGGCGACCATGGCCGCGGCCGTGCCCCGGGGGCGGGTGGCGTCGGGGGGCGTGCGTAACCTCACTGCCCATGCGCTATCGGGAGATCCCCGGCACGGGCATCCGCGTGTCGGAAGTGGCGTTCGGCGCCGAGCCGTTCGCCATCGGCTGGTGGGGTGACGACGGTGACGACGAGGCCGTGCGCCTGCTGCACGCGGCGCTCGACCGCGGCGTCACCCTGTTCGACGCGGCCGACCGCGACGGCGACGGGCGCGTGCAGCAGGTGCTGGGCCGCGCGTTCGCCGGGCGCCGCGACCGCGTGGTGCTGTCCACGCGCGTGGGCTACGCCTGGCAGGACGCCGAGCCGCGCAAGCCGGGCCGCCCCATTCCCCAGGACTTCCGGCCCGAGGCCATCCGGGATGCCGTGCGCGCCAGCGCAAGCCGCCTGGGCGGCGTGATCGACGTCTGCGAGCTGCACCACCCCCCGCGGCGCGCGCTGGCCGACGAGGCGCTTGCGCAGGTGATGGACGAGCTGGTGTCCGAGGGCACCGTCCGCACGTTCGGCGTGGCGATCCCATCCGGTGCGCGCCCCGGGGACGGCCGAAGGCTCATCCGGCAGAAGCGGTTCCCCGTGCTCGACGTGGAGCTCGGCATGATCGGGCACGACCCCGGTGCCGAGATCGCCGGGCTGGCGCAGGCCGCGGGCGCGTGCGTGATCGCCCGTGGCGCGCACTGCCGCGGCCTGCTCGAGGGCAAGTACTCGCGCGAGACGACCTTCCCGCCGGGCGACCCGCGCGCGGACATCACCCGCGAGTGGCTCGAGGAGGGCCTGCGCCGCGTGGGCACGCTCGACTTCCTCCACGCCGCCGGCCGGCCATGGAGCCTCGGCCAGGCGGCGATCCTCTGGGTGCTCTCGCGCCCCGGGGTTGCATCCGTGGTCACCCCCATCCACTCCGAGGAGCAGCTCGAGGAGTTCACCCGGGCCATCGACCTGCCACCGCTCGCGGACGATGACCTCGCGCGCATCGAGGCCCTGATCGAATCGGGCTTCCAGCCGGAGGCCGAGGCGCCGGCGGATGGCGAACCCAGCGAGCCCGATGAGGCGGAGGCGGCCGACGAGCCGCAGGCGGACGCTGACGCAGGCGCGCGTGATGAGGCGGAGGTGGAGGGCGCTGCCGAGCAGGCGCCTGCGGGGGCTACCGCAGCGGCGTGACGTGCGCGCGGGCCATCTCGTCCGCCGCCTCCACGATGCCGGGCATGGCCTCCGCCAGGAGCTTCCCGAGTGACGCGCCCAGCCCGGCGGCGTCCGCCGCCCGCTCCACGTCCACGAGGGCGGTGAGCAGGGCCGCGTCGAGGGAGTCCTGGCGTTCCACGAGGGGCTCGGTCACCCCGGCGAACGTGGCGTAGGCCGCATGTGCACGCTCCTGGATGGCCGTGGCCTCGTCGAGGTCGACGAGCGACGCGACGATGCGCCGGGGGTCGTCTCGCCACTCGGCCAGGGCGTCCGCGGCATCGGCGGCGCGCCCGAGGGCCTCCACGGCCGCCGGGAGATCGGCCGCCCAGGCATCCATGGCCGCAGCCGGCGCCCGGAACGCCCGCAGCGCCTGGGCATCCACGGCGTCGTCCACCAGTTCGGCGGCGAGCCCCGCCTGCGCCACGTCGCGGAAGCGCGTGAGCGAGGTGACGGAGTCGAGGGCGTCATCGAGCACGAGGAACGCCGGGCCCTCGAGCGCCACCAGCCACGCGCGGCCGCCGGTGCCCGGTCGCACGGCGCGAAGGCCGAGCATCGGCACGCCGGCCACCCCCACCGCGGCCTCTCGCGCGGCCATCATGTCTCCCTCCATGCGCGCGATGTCGAGGTCGCCGCTCAAGCGAGGGCTCCAGCAGGCCGGGCGTACACTCGGCCGGGATGACGTCCCCCTCCGAACCCACCGCCGCGGACCACGGGGCCCCCGGCGCGCAAGCCGCCCGAGGCGCGCACGGCGGCCGAGACGCGCAAGGCGGCCGAGACGCCCACGCGGATGGCCCGGGGGCGGGCGCGGTGCCCACGGC
>JAGWYY010000108.1 GCA_018969105.1 Acidobacteriota bacterium
GGTCCCAAGGGTTGGGCTGTTCGCCCATTAAAGCGGTACGCGAGCTGGGTTCAGAACGTCGTGAGACAGTTCGGTCCCTATCTGCGGTGGGCGCTGGAAATTTGAGAGGAGTCGTCCCTAGTACGAGAGGACCGGGATGAACAGACCTCTGGTGTATCAGTTGTCGTGCCAACGGCATAGCTGGTTAGCTACGTCTGGACGGGATAACCGCTGAAAGCATCTAAGCGGGAAGCCCACCTCGAGATGAGATTTCCCATCCCCTTGAGGGAGTAAGGGTCCAGGTAGACCACCTGGTTGATAGGCGGTATGTGGAAGCGCAGCAATGCGTGGAGCAGAGCCGTACTAATACCCCGAGGGCTTGAATTTATACCTACGTCGCTGTGCAGTCTTGAGGGTTCACCCTCATAAGTTCCCGGTGGTCAGGGCGAGCGGGAAACACCTCTTCCCATTCCGAACAGAGCAGTTAAGCCGCTCAGCGCCGATGGTACTCCGGACTCACGTCCGCGGGAGAGTAGGTCGCTGCCGGGATTCATCATGCGAAGGGCCGCCACGAGGCGGCCCTTTTGCGTTGGGCCACATCGCTAGCATCGCGCCATGTCCGCGTCCGGCCCCGATATGCAGGTGATCGTCGTGGGCGCCGGGCTCGCCGGCCTCAGCACGGCCCTGCGGCTCAGCGAGGCCGGGGCGTCGGTGCTCGTGCTGGAGGCGGAGGCCCAGGTGGGCGGGCGGGCGCGCACGCTCGACGTGGCGGGGGAGCCGGTGGATCGTGGCTTCCAGTCGCTGTTCACGGCGTACCCGGCCACGGCGCGGATGCTCGACGACATCGGATTGCGCAAGCGCGACTTCGTGGCCTTCGACCGCGGGGCCGTCGTGCACGACGGCACGCGCTGGTCGCGAATGGGCACATCGCCGCGCGGAACCCTGGGGTTCGAATGGTTCGGGGCGGGGGACGTCGCACGCCTGGCGCGCCTCGGCGCCGAGGTGGCCGGCGCGCCGGTGAACGCCCTGCTGAGTGGCGACGAGCGGCAGCTGCAGACGATCGAATACCTGATGGGAATGGGCTTTTCGGACGGAGCGATCGAGGGCTTCTTCCGGCCGCTCTTCGGGGTGGTCACGGCTGATCGCGCGCTCGGGAGTGACGCCGGCTACTTCCGCTTCCTCATGAAGATGCTGCTGCGGGGGCGCGCCGTGATCCCGGTCGAGGGGCACGGGATGATCGCGTCATGGGCCGCGGCGCGGGTGGAGCAGCTGGGTGGCGAGGTGCGCTGCGGCGCGCGCGTGCAGGAGATCGTCACCGAGGCCGATGACCGCGGGACGGCCGTGGGCGTGAGGGTTGACGGTGAGGTGCTGCCGGCGGGGTGCGTGGTGGTCGCCACCGAGGCACCCGCTGCGCGCGCGCTGCTGGGCGATCTCGACCGCCAGACGGCCAGGGCGCTCGATCTCGAGCGCCGGGGCGTCACCACGCTGGTGTATTCCCTGTCGAGTTCCTTCCATTCAGGCAGGACGATCGTGCTCAACGGGGCACCGTTGGCTCCCGGGGCCGGGGCCGGGGCCGGGGCCGGGGCCGGCGAAAGCGCGGTGCGCATCGATCTCGTATGCCAGGAGTCCAACCTGCTCCGGCCCGGCATGGGGGAGGGCGCGAGGCTTCTCGCCACGTGCGTGCACGGGGATGCCGGGTCGCCGGATGGCGGTGCGCTGGCCGCCGAGATGGAGCGCCTGGCGGGGGCGTGGAACCCCGGCTTCCCGTGGGCCCGGGTGGCCACGCTGGAGGACGTGGTGGTGCACCCATGGGCGCAGTTTGCGGTGCCGCCGGGCGTGCGCGACGACCTGCCGGATGCGGCGACCGGGCTCGAGAACGTGTTTCTGGCGGGGGATGTGACCATGCATCCCTCCATCGAGGGTGCCGTGGCCAGCGGTGAGCGAGCCGCGAAGGTGGTGGCGGGATACCTCGCGCGACAGCCGTCAGCCGGGGGCTGACAGGGTGTCAGGGCAGTCCGGGCGCTGGGATTCGGGTCGGGGGGCCGTGCGTGCACGGCTGCCCGCCCTCGAGGCCGAGGCGTACCTGAACACCGGGGGGGCCGGCCCGATGCCGGACCTCGCGGCTGACGCCATGCGGGCCATGGTGGACATGCAGGCGGGGCGGGGCCGGATGAGCGAGGCGGCCGTGAATGCGGGGCGCGAGCGCCAGGCGGCGCTGCGGGCCGCGGTGGGGCGTGCGATGGGCCGGCCGGCAGGCGAGGTGGCGATCGCGCAGAGCTCCACCCATGCCATGAACGTGGTGATCTGGGGCGCCGGGCTGAGGCGGGGCGACAACGTGGTGACCACCAACATGGAGCACCCCGGGCTCGCCGTGCCGCTGGCCGTGGCGGCCGGGCGCGCGGGGGCGAAGTTGCGCATCGTTGACGTGGGTGATGGCAGCGGGCCCCTCGAGGAGGTGGTGGGGAAGGCTGTGACCGCCCGCACGCGACTGGTCGCCCTGTCGCACGTGTCGTGGATGACCGGCGCCGTGCTCGATGTCGCAGGCGCGGCCCGTGCCGCGGCCTCGGTGGGTGCGCTGACGCTCGTCGATGGGGCGCAGGGCATTGGCGCGGTGCCCGTGACGCCCATGGAATGGGGGATCGACGCCTACGCGATGCCCGCGCAGAAGTGGCTCCTGGGGCCTGAGGGGCTCGGGGCCCTGTGGCTGCGCGCGGACCTCCTCGACCGCATCGCCGTGACCACGGCGGGATATGAGACGGGCGAGGAGCACGGCTGGGATGGCTCGCTCGTGATGCATCCGGATGCGCGCCGCTATGAGGCATCCACGTTCCCGGAGATCCTCCTCGCCGGCTGGACCGCGTCGCTCGAATGGCTCGATTCCCTTGGCTGGGACCGGGTGCAGGAGGGCACGCGCGTCGCCGCCGCGGCATGCCGTGGGGCCCTCGCCGGGGTGCCGGGAGTGCGCCTCGACCCGCCCGTGCAGGCCGATTCGGGCCTCGTGGCCTTCTCGGTACCCGGGCGGGCCCCCGACGAGGTTGCCGCCGCCCTTGCCGCCCGGGGCGTGATCGTGCGGCCGCTGCCCGAGCCCGGGGGGCTTCGCGCCTCATGCGGCTTCTTCACGAACGCAGGGGATATCGAGCGACTCACGGAGGTCTTGGCCGAACTCGCGGCGTGTTAGCGTGCCCGGCCGTGAGCCAGCAGTTCGTGATCCAGGGCGGGCACGCGCTGGCCGGCACGGTTACCCCCACGGGTAACAAGAACGCCGCCCTGCCGATCCTCGCCGCCACCCTCCTCACCGACGAGGAGGTCATCCTCGAGAACGTCCCGGACATCCTCGACGTTCACGCCATGCTGGCGATCCTCGATGACATCGGGGTGTCCGTGCGCGAGGAGCCCGACGGGGCCCTGGCCTTCCGCGCGGACGACATCCGCAGCACGGACCTCGACCCCGACCTGTGCAGGCGCATCCGCGCGTCGGTGCTGCTGGCCGGCCCGCTGCTGGCGCGCGCCGGGTCGCTCACCCTGCCGATGCCCGGGGGCGACTTCATCGGGCGCCGCCGCATCGACACGCACCTCATGGCATTCCGCGCCCTCGGCGCCGAGGTGGAGCAGGTGGACCGCGGCTACGAGATGCGCCAGTCGGGCCTTTCGGGGGCGGAGATCTTCCTCGACGAGGCCTCGGTCACGGCCACCGAGAACGTGCTCATGACCGCCGTGCTCGCGGATGGCCGCACCACGATCCTCAACGCCGCGTGCGAGCCGCACGTGCAGGACCTCGCGGAATTCCTCGTGACCCTCGGAGCGCGCATCGACGGCATCGGAACGAACCGCCTCATCATCGACGGGGTCGACCGCCTGGGCGGCGGCCGCTTCCGGATCGGTCCCGACTACATCGAGATCGCGTCGTTCATCGGCCTCGCGGCGATCACGGGGTCCGACCTGGTGATCTCCGAGGCACGACCCGCCGACATGCGGATGATCCTGCTGGGCTTCGAGCGCCTGGGCATCCGCGTGGAGTGGCTTGACGACCGCTCGCTGCGCGTGCCGCCGGACCAGTCGCTCGTGGTGATGCAGGACGAGGGCGGGGCGATCCCGAAGATCGATGACGGGCCGTGGCCGGCGTTTCCCGCCGACCTCACGTCGATCGCCACCGCAGTGGCCACCCAGGCCACGGGCGAGGTGATGATCTTCGAGAAGATGTTCGAGAACCGGCTGTTCTTCGTGGACAAGCTCGTGGCCATGGGCGCGCGGATCATCCTGTGCGACCCGCACCGGGCCGTGGTCAGCGGCCCCGCGCAGCTCTACGGCGAGCGGGTGGAGAGCCCGGACATCCGCGCCGGCATGGCGATCCTCATCGCCGGCCTCGCGGCCAAGGGCACCACCACGATCGGCAACATCGGCCAGATCGACCGCGGATACGAGCGCATCGACGAGCGGCTGCGGGCCCTGGGCGCCCGCATCGAGAGGGTGGACGACTAGGCCATGACCGATCCCGTGCCACTTCCGGCCGGGGTCCGTGACGTGCTGCCGGTCGAGGCGGCTGAGCTCCGGGCCCTGGGGGATGCGCTCGCCGGTGCCTTCGCGTCGTTCGGGTTCCGCGAGGTGATGACCCCGCTCATTGAGCTCGCGGACGTGCTCGACCGGGCCGAGGAGGACGGCGTGGGCCGCGCCTACCGCCTGTTCGACGACGAAGGGCGCGTGCTCGTCCTGCGGCCCGACCTGACGATCCCCATCGCGCGCCTCGTGGCCACCCGCATGGCCGACCAGCCCGATCCGGTGCGGGTCTCGTACAATGCGCGCGCGGTGCGACCCCCCGCGCCCGGGAAGATCGAGGGCGCCGAGCAGCGCCAGGCCGGCATCGAGCTGGTGGGCCTGGACGGACCCGAGGCCGATGCCGAGGTCATCGCCGCGCTGGCGACCGGCCTCGCCGCGGCCGGGGTGCCCGATGCACGCATCGCCGTGGGATCGGTGGCCCTCGTGAGCGCCGTCATCGCGGGAGCCGGAGCCGACGCGCAGGCCCAGCAGGCGATGTGGGCCGCCCTGCGGGGCCGCAGCCTCGTGGATTGGCGAGCAGCCGCCGCGGAGTCGGGAGCCGGGGGCGAGGCCGCTGCCGTGCTGGCCGACCTGCCGTCGCTTCGGGGCGGATCCGAGGTGCTCGACCGGGTGGCCGCCGCGGTTCCCGATGCCGCTGCCGCGTGCTCGCGCCTGGGCGAGGCGCTGCGCCTCGTGTCCCTGCACGGCGTGGAGCCCCCGATGGTGGACCTCGGCGTGGTGCGCGACTGGGCCTACTACTCGGGAGTGGTGATCGAGGCCTATGCCGCGGGCGCGATGGCGCCGGTGGCGGTGGGCGGGCGGTACGACGGCCTCGCCGGGCGCTTCGGGCGGCCGCGCCCCGCCGTGGGGGTCGCCGTGGCCCTCGACCTGCTGCACCACGCGGTGGGCCGCGGTGCCGAGCAGCCGGATTCCGGGATCGTGCTGGTGGGCGGCAGCGATGAGTTCATCGCCGACGCCGCGGCACTGCGGGCCCGCGGGGTGGCGGTGGTGGCCCTGCCGGCCGGCGCCGCTGATGCCGAGGCCGTCGCGCTGGCCGATGGACGTCGATTCGTGGTGCGCCGGGACGGCGCGGGCTGGACCGCCCGCGATGTCATCGGTGGCGCCGACATCACCGTGCCCGATCTCGGGGAGGGCCCGTGGACCTGAGGATCTGCGTTCCGCTCGGCGCGCTCTTCGAGGATGCCCTCGGGGCGATGGCGGCCGTGGGGCTGCCTGTCGATCCGCTGCGTGACGCCGGGCGACGCCTCATCGTCGAGGTGCCCGATGGCCCGACCTACATCACGACCCGCCCCAGCGACGTGCCCACCTACGTGGAGAGTGGCGCGGCCGACCTCGGCATCGTGGGGCGCGACGTGCTGCTCGAGCGCCAGCCTGATGTCTACGAGCTGGCCGACCTCGGATTCGGCGGCTGCCGCATGTCGTGGTGCACCCCGGATGGCGACGACCCCACCGCCGACGCCATCGAGCGGTTCGGCGTGGTGCGGGTGGCCACGAAGTACGTCAACTGCGCGGAGAGGTTCTTCGACGAGACCGGGCGCAAGGCGGAGATCGTCAAGGTGAACGGCTCCGTCGAGCTCGCGCCGCTCGTGGGCCTGAGCGACGGCATCGTCGACCTCGTGGCCAC
>JAGWYY010000004.1 GCA_018969105.1 Acidobacteriota bacterium
TGCCCCGTTGGAATTGCTCGCCACCACCGACGCGATCAGGAACCTGCCGATGTCCGCGGTGGTGACGGTGTACGACGATGACGTCGCCCCGCTGATGGCCACGCACCCCGCGCCCGCCGCCGACGTGCACCGCTGCCATGAGTAGGCATGCCCGGTGGGCAGGTACTTCCAGGTGCCGTTGGACACCGTGAGCACCGTGCCGACCTTCGGCCGTCCGGATACCGACGGGGCGGTGACACCCGTGGGCACCACGCCGGTGAGCACGCGCCCGACCCTGCCGCCGGGATCGGCGTACCACACGTTGCCGTCGGGGCCGGCGGTGATGCCGAGCGGCGTGGCCCCGCTGCGGGGGATCACATACTCCGTCACCTGCCCCGACGGGGTGATGCGCCCCACCCGACCGGAATCCTCCTCGGTGAACCACAGATTGCCGTCGGGGCCTGAGGTGATGCCCTTGAGCCGCGTGGCGCCCGACGTCACCGGGAACGTGGTGACGGTGCCCGACGTGGTGATGCGGGCAATGGCCGGCGGCGTGGTTCCACGGAGCGTCACCCACAGGTTGCCGTCGGGGCCGCTGGTGATGGCGCCCGGGTTGGAGCCGGCTGCGAAGGTGCTCGCAATCACGGTGACGCCCGCGGGCGTGGTGCGCGTGAGCGCATCCTCGCCGCCGGCGATGCCCCACACGTTGCCGTCAGACCCGGCCGCGAGGCCCGTCAGCAGGGTCACGGCACTGGGAAGCGCGAAGGTCGACACAGCGCCGCCGGTGGTCGCCCGGACGACCGACCCGACAATCGAGAGCCACATGTTGCCGTCGGGGCCTGCGATCACGGCCTGTGCATAGGCGTTCGCAGGCACCGGGAAGGTGCTCACGGGCGTCACCGCTCCCGCGGTGGTGGACCGCGCGAGGGCAGGCACCGGGTTGAAGGCCTCGGTGAACCACAGGTTGCCGTCGGGGCCGCTGGCAATTGACAGCGGTGCCGAGTCGTTCGGAATGCCTGCGGTGAAGCCGGTGAACGTGCCGCTGGGGGTGACCCGGCCGATTCCGCTCAACGAGTTGGTGGTGGGGAGCACCTCGGTGTACTGCCCGATCCACAGGTTGCCATCCGGTCCGCTGGTGATCGCCTGGGGGCCGCCGCCGGTCACGGGGAACTCCGTGACGTCGCCCACCGCGGCGCTGCCAACGGCCGGCAGTGCCAGGGCACCGGCGAGCCCGAGCAGCAGGGCATGGCGAATGGGATGGGACATGAAGGAGGTCTACGCGCCCTTGGCCAGCAGTCCTGCCGAGGCGGTAATGCAGCGACGTCACATCATGATGCGACATTTGTGGCACCCTGATGCACATGGAAGGCAAGAAGCCCGGGAAGATGGGGCGTGTGCGCACGACCGTCACGCTCGATCCCGATGTCGCCAAGGTGCTGGAGGACCTCCAGCGCGAACGCGGCCAGGGGCTCAGTGAGGTGCTCAACGACCTCGTCCGCTCTGGGCCGGCCAACGCACCCGTGCGGGCGCCGTTCGTGCAGCGGACGTCCCCCATCGGCATCACGGGCCCGTCGTGCACCGGGGAGATCCTCGGCATGGATGACGACCAGCGCTTCCCGGTGACCGGGTGATCGTCGACGCCAACCTGCTGCTGTACGCGCGCGACGACCTCTCGCCATTCCACGAGCGGGCGCGCCCCTGGCTCGAGGTGCGGTGGAGCAATCCGGTGGCCGAACCGGCCGGCTGAACGCCGACCGCTTCACATAACCCGAACAGGGTTCTTCGACCGCTCTTAGGTTGCCCTCACCCGGCTCTCGCGGGAGCCCGTGAATGTGGCGTCGCCTGCTCAACCAACCCCAGGAGCAACCGATGAAGACCCGTTCCCGCAAGATCACCAGCCTTCTGCTCGCCGGCAGCATCCTCGCCACCGGTGCAGCCGGAATCGGCATGTCGAGTGCCATGGCCCATGACAACGGCGGCACGCAGGGTGCCGCCCGCCAGGCGCGCGCCGGGCACCAGATGCCCGCTGCCGTGGCCACGGCCGTGAAGAGCCTGCTCGGCGTGGACGACGCCGCGCTCGCCGCCGCCCGCCAGGCCGGCACCTCGCTCACGGCGCTTGCGCAGCAGAAGGGCATCGCGCGCGACACCCTGGTGACCACCATCTTCAATGCGCTCAAGGCCAACCGGCCGGCGAACGCCCCGGCGCGCACCGATGCCCAGATCACCGCCAAGGCCGGCCACATCGCCGACCACGTGCCCGGGCAGGGCGGTCGCAGGGCCGACGGGGTGCGCACGGCGGTCGAGGGCGCCATCGCTCAGGCCATCGGCGTGAGCGCCGACGAGCTGAAGGCCGCGCGCCAGGCCGGCACCTCGCCCGCCACGCTCGCCCAGCAGAAGGGAGTGTCCCGCGACACCGTGGTGACCGCCGTCGTCGCCGCCCTCAAGGCCAACAAGCCCGCTGACGCGCCGGACCTCACCGACGCCCAGCTCACCGAGATGGCCGGCCGCGTGGTGGACAACGCGCGACCCGGTCACGGTCCCGGCGGCCATGGGAGCCACCGCCGGTAGGTGCCCCGGGCCCCCCGGGCCGGTAGCCTGACCTCGTCACCAATCGCAGGGGAGAGCGATCGATGGGCGAGTCAGAGCGCAAGCCGGTTCCGGGGGGCCTGAGCACCGGTCTCGGGAGGGCCGCCGTGGCGGATCCCGCGGCCAATCCCTGGGGGGCACTCGTGGTGGGCCTGCCTGGCACGCAGGCCGAGGGCGTGGAGGCCATGTGCTGGTTCGCCGATGGCAACGCGCTGGTGAGCGCGCTGGCCATGGAGATCCCGCTGTGGAACGTGAACCCGGCCGACGAGGAGGATGCCCACCGCGCGCGCCAGCTGGCCAGCATGGGCCAGCGCATCGTGGCCGGCGGCGGAGCCGGCGATGAGACCTTTGCCTACTCGGCCCCGGCGGTGAAGCATCTGCTGCAGCAGGACGCCGACGTCCGCTGGCTCGGCAAGGTGGATGACCTCATGACCAGTGACGACGCCCTGGCCGTGGAGCTGCGGGCGGCGTTCACGTCGGGCGACGGCGCGGCCCCGGTGGCCGATGCCGAGCGCGAGGCCTTCACCACCTTCCTGCGCGAGCGCTACGCCTAGAGGCGGCACCGCGTGGCCGGCGGCGGAGACGGCGCCGGCTGCCTGCCGGCTCAGCCCACGAACTTCTGCAGCTCGGCGGCCACGATGAGCGTGGCGGCCTCGGTGGGCGTGAGCCCCTCCCCGGCCGCGAAGGCGAGGATGCTGTCGGCCGTCACGGTGACGGGCAGGCCGCCCACCACGCCGGCGATTGCCTGACGGCCGGGATCCCACGCAAGGGTGGTGAGGTCCGACGGGATCGCCGCGGCAGCGATGTCATCCCAGAAGCCCGGCGCCACCGCGATGAGGGCCGTGACCCGGTCAATCACGTCTCCCGCGTAGTCCCACTCGCGCCACCAGCCACCGCGTGAGGGGTGCACGCGCACGGCCTCCGACGCATCGAGCGGACCGCGACCCAGGTCGGGCACCGCCGCCTCGCCCTTGGGGGCCTGCACCACGGCCACGGCGCAGCCCGGCGCGATGATCTCCCAGCACGTGGTGCCGGGGTCGGCCTTCGCCTGCGCGAAGGCCCGCCGCCAGGCGTCGCGCGCACAGGGCCAGCGTCCCCACGCGCGCGCGATGGCCTCGCCATCCGCGTGGTGGCCGATGGCCACGCCGGCCTCCACATCGGGCAGCGCGCCATCCAGCCGCGGCAGCAGGGCCGCAACGCCCGTGGCGCTCACGGCCAGGGTGGGCAGCGCGCGCTCGTCGGGGGTGATGGTGAGGAACGTGCGCTCGGGGTCGGGGTCGCGACTGGGCAACGCCTGCGTGCCGTTCTCGTGGATCTCCGCGATGAGCGCGTAGGGGTCGCCGTCGAGCGGGAATGCCGCCTCGCCACAGGGGTGGATGTCACCCGGCATGTCGGTGAGGTGCATCCACACCACGCCGCCCACGGCCAGGCCCTGCTCGGTGTGGAGGATCACGCGGGCGGGCGGACGACCAGCACCGATGAGGCCGACTTGTGCGCCACGCGCTCCGACACGCTGCCCAGCGCCTTCGCGCCCTTCAGACCACGGGCGCCCATCACGATGAGGTCTACCCCCTCGCCCACCCGGGCGATCGCGTCGTGCGCGCGGCCGCGCAGCTGCTCCACGGGGATGTCCCCGAGCGGGCCCGGCGCCACGGCACCGGCGGCCACGCGACCGGCGGTGACCACGCGCAGCGTGGGGCGGCCCGCGGCGGCGACCTCGATCTGCCGGGCCACCTCGAGCGCGTAGAGCGACGGCTCCGAGCCGTCGACGGCCACGGCGATCGCCCGCGGGAAGTCGTCCTCGTCGAAGGGCGGGCGGGCCACCAGCACCGAGCACGCGGCGTGGCGGATCATGTCGGTGGCCGTGCTCGAGAGCACCAGCCCGCTCACGCGTCCGCCGCCGTGGCTGCCCAGCACCAGCACGCGGGTGTCGCGCGAGGCATCCAGCAGCACGTCACGCGTGGCGCCTTCGATCACCTCGCCCGTCACCTCCACGCCATCGGGCACCTGCTTGCGTCCGTCGGCCACCGCCTCGGCGGCCCGCTCGAGCAGGCGCTGCTTGGCCAGGTGGTCGCCGTCAGACGTCACGATGTCCTCGGGCGACACCAGGCGCTGGCCCGCCCAGGTGTTCATGGCGGCGAAGTAGGGGTCGGCGACGGCGATGAGGCGCACGGAGCCCCCCGGACTCACCAGGCGCCCCGCCTGGCGCGCGGCCTCGAAGCCCGCGCGGGTGCCATCGATGGCAGCGGTGATTCGGCTGAGTGGCATGCGCGGATGATGCCGCGCCGGGCGCGCTGCGGCCCCGGTATCGGCCCCCCGGCAGGACGGGCCCGCCGATGCGGCCGGTGCGACCGATGCGGCCGGTCACCCCGCGGGGCGGGTGATGCTGACGGCGTCGGCCCCGGCGATGCGCGCCGAGATGGTGATGGTGCCCGAGACCAAGCCCGCTGGCGCGAGGGTGACTGTCACCACCCGGCGGCCGGCCGAGCGCGCGACGAACGCCGTCCTGCCGATGACGCGGCCCGATGAGGTGCGGGCCACCACCACCACGCGACCGGCGCGGCGGGTGGTGACTGTCACCCGGTTCGCGCCCGCGCGCAGCGTCGACGGAGCGGAGACCGTCACCGGATCGCCGCCCACGAGGCGCAGCGACTCGATGTCGGATCCCGGGTCGAGGCCCGGCTGGCGCGCGGTGGCGGCCACGCTCACAAGGCCACGCCGGGCGCCGGAGTTGAGCGGCACGTTCACCCAGCGCACCCCGGCCTTGGCGAAGCGCACCACCTGGCGCCCGATCACGCGCGAGCGCTTCACCCTGTCGTTGTCGCGGAAGTCGCGCCTGAGCACCAGCACCACGCGCGACGCCTGGAACGTGCGCACGCGCACGCGCACCGGGCCCGACACCGGTGCCGTCTTGCGCACCACGAGGCCCACGCGGGCGGTGACGCCGAACGACGGTCGCGCGAGCCGCTGCCCGGTGTCCACGCCGGCGGTGGGCGCACCCGGGGCGGGAATTGCGCCGTCCATGCCGTTCACGACCGGGGCGAGGTCGCCGTTGGGCCCCGCCGGCTGGATGTCGATGCCGCCGGGCCCGGGCGGCGGAGGCGGCGGCACCGCGCCGAGCATCTCGGGCCGCTCGTACGCGCCGATGTCGGGCGCCGGGTTGCGCAGGTTGGCGGCGCCCTGCGGACGCGATCCGGCCTCCCCGTATCGCCACGACGAGAGCGACTGCGGGGCCACCGCCGCGGCGGAGGCAGAGAAGGCGTCGGTGGCCGCGTTGAGCAGGGGCGATCCGGCTGAGGGCATCATGCCGCCAGGCCAGTCACGGGTGTTGAGGCCCCCCTCCACGCCCGGGTCGCCCACCGAGTTCCCGTTGAGCACCGGTCCGTCAAGGCCCAGGGTGATGGCGTCGAGAGGGCCCGGCACCCCGACGAAGCGGTTGTTCACGATGCTCGCGGATGCGCCCCCGCGGCCGGCACCGAGGGGCTGGGTCGCGCTGACGGGGGCCAGGCAGTTGGGAGCGGCCACCCGCACGAGCGACCCGGCGAGCAGCACCGCGACCTGGCGCCCCGCGGCGCCCGGACGCGAGAGGCTGATGGGCGGCCTGCACGAGCGCTGCCAGATGCTGGACAGCGCGATGTACGGGTAGTTGAGGGCGGCCGGTGCCTGCCCGGGCTCCTCACGCACCTCCACGGCCGAGCTGTTGGCCTGCTGGGGCGTGGTGATGGCCGAGTTGTAGACCGCCGCGCGACCTCCCCAGGTCACGTAGCCCCCCTGCAGCACGGAGGCGTTCACCACCGGGGCCGGTGCGTCCGCGCCACCGCCGTCGGGCCCCACCGCCAGGCGGCCACCGGAGATGGTGCTGCCGAGCACGTACCCGGAACCCTTCATCACCACCGCGGTCTCATTCCCCGTGGCGGCGACGAGCGAGCTGAGCACCTGCAGGTTGCCCCCGCGCATGCTGAGCGTGGGGGCATTCGCCCGCGCGCGCGTGACGGTGAGGTTGAAGAGCCACCCGCCGGCGCCGGCGGAGGAGATCCACGTGCCCGGCGCGGTGCCCGTCACGCCGAAGCCGACGGCCTGCACCCCGCCGCTGAAGATGAGCGCACCGGCTCCGGTGAGGTTCACGAGCGCCTGCACGCCCCCGGGGCCGGCCACCGCCACCATTCCGCGGAACTGCGCGGGCGCCGCGACGTCGTGACGCCCTGGCTCGAGCACCACGAGCACCACGGGACCCACCGGGGCGGCGTTCTCGAGCGCCGCCACGCGCGCGATGGTGCGGCATGCAGTGGCGGCGCTGGGGTCGTTGCCCCGCACCAGGGCGCAGCGGGCGTCGTCACCCGCAACGGGGTCAACCCGCACCGAGAGGTCGTTCGGGCCGGCGCCGCCGCCAAGGGCCAGCCCGGGGATGCCCAGCGTGGCAGCAGCCACCAGCGATATGGGGAGGGCGCGGTTCATGGAGGGAGTCCTTGCGGTGGAGGCTACTCCGGTCCGGGACTGCATCCACACATCGCAGGCATCACCCCTGCCGCGGGCGTCCGGCCCCTGCGCGCCGCCGCGCGCCCTGCGGTCAGAGCGACGCGAGAACGGCGACGGGGTCGCCGTCGGGGCCCGTCCGCACGAACAGCCACCAGCGGTAGAAGTCGTCGCGGGCGTCCGAGGTGATGGCCACGCCGCACGCGGTTGACTCCGCGGGGCTCAGCCGGAACACCGCATCGGTCACGTGCGCGGGGTCGAGGGCGTCGGCGCCGAAGGCCGTGAGCGCCGCGGCCACGGCATCGGGAGCGCTTCCCTCTCCACCCTCGTACCGGGCGCCGCACTGCGGGCACGCGCCAGGCGCGATGTCGTCCACGCCGTCCACCACCACCGCGCCGCACAGCGGGCAGTCGAGCCGGGCGCTCACCGGGACCACCATGCCCTCACGCGGCCCACCCCGCGCTCATCGCGTGACGATGGGGATGATGAGCGACGCGAGCACGATCACCGTCGCGGTGATGGCCATCCATGGCGTGCCGCGACCGCGCGTGAGGCGGTGCACCCCGTAGTAGGCAAGCACCGATGCCACGCCTGCCACCACCACGGTGATGAACGAGGTGACCACCGTGAAGTCGCGTGACACCGCCACGCCCGCCAGCACCGTGGAGAGCAGCGTGCCGAGCGCCACGGAGTCGAGCCCGCCGGCGTCGAGGTCGCGCAGGTTGTTGGCCTCCCACGCCAGCCAGATGCCGGCGAAGATGAACCACACGGCCATGATGAGCTCGGCGGTGGCGCGGGTCTCGGCGGGCGTGCCACGCCAGTCCATGAACAGCAGCACGGCCTCCACCACCTGCACGCCCGCGGAGATCGCCACGGCGACCCATGTGATGCCCAGAAGCGACTTCTGGTCGGCTGACATGCCTGCGGGGCCCGGGATCTCCAGTTCGGGGTCCACGGGATGGATGCGCCCGCTCGCGATGAGCCGTCCGCGCACCCAGATGCCGATGCCCAGCATCACCAGGCCCGCGATGGCGCCGATGATGAACGAGATGAGCGCCACGCCGGCGGGGGTGCCCCCCGCCACGCGCATGGCGTTGTACACCACCACCCAGCCGATGAGGATGGCGGAGAGGGTCCACGAGATGAGGCGGCCGGGGGCCAGGCTCACGTGCGCTCCGCCTGGCCACCGTCCACCACGAGGCACTGGCCCGTGACGTATTCGGCGCTCACGACGTAGAGCATGGCATCCACGACGTCGCCGGGTGTGCCCACGCGGCCGAGCACGGTCTCGGATGCCACGTTGGCCTCCGCCTGCGCGCTGGAGTCGTCGGGCATCAGCACGGGCCCGGGGATGATTGCGTTCGCAAGCACGTCGGGAGCGTACGCCTGCGCGAGGATGCGCGTGAGCATCACGAGCCCGGCCTTGCTCACCGAGTGCGGGGCGCGGTGGGCCCAGGGGCGCAGGCCCGCGACGTCGCCAATGTTCACGATGCGCCCGAAGCCCCGGCCGGCCATGGCCTGCCCCAGCGCCTGCGACAGGAACATCGGCGCGGTGAGGTTGGTGGCCATGGCGCGATCCCACATGGCGCGGTCCACCTGGTCGAACGGCGCGCTCTCCCATGTGCTGGCCGAGTTGATGAGGATGTCCACGCCGCCGAGCGCCTGCTCGGCCTCGGCCGCCAGCGCCTCGGCCGCGCCCGGCTCGCCGAGGTCGGCCTGCAGCACCACGGCGTTCACCCCGCGCTCGCGGCAGGCGGCGGCCAGCGCCTCGGCGTCGTCGGCGGATGACCGGTGGTGGATCGCCACGTCCACCCCGCTCGCCGCGAGCGCCGACACCATCGCGGCTCCCACGCGGCGCGCGCCGCCGGTCACCAGGGCGTGCTTGCCCGCGGGGTCGATCATGCCGCGGCCGCTCGGTGACTGTCACCAACGCCGCCACCGCTGATTCCCAGCATGCGCGCCATGCCCCGGGCCGCCCTCCCGCGGTGGCTGATGGCCGCCTTCTCATCGCGGGTCATCTCGGCCAGCGTGCGGTCGTCCGACAGCGGCCGGAACACCGGGTCGTAGCCAAAGCCGTCGGTGCCCGAGGCCTCGCGGGTGATCTCGCCCGGCAGCACCCCGGAGCTCACCAGCACCGCGCCGTCGGGGGCGATGCAGTAGAGCACGCAGGCGAAGGCCGCCCCGCGTTGGTGACTGTCACCAAGTTCCTCCAGCAGCAGGTTGCAGTTGTCGGCATAGGTGGCATCGGGGCCGGCGTAGCGGGATGAATAGACGCCCGGCCGGCCATCGAGCGCGTGCACGAACAGCCCGGAGTCGTCGGCCATCACCCAGGCATCGGCGGGGGCGTCGGGGCGCAGGGCCTCGGCCTTGATGCGGGCGTTCTGCACCAGCGTGGTGCCGGTCTCGTCGGGGTCGAACCCGTCGGGGGCGGCCGTGACCTCGGTGCCTGCGAGCAGGGCCTCGAGCTCGCGCACCTTGTCCTTGTTCCCCGTGGCCAGCATCACGCGCACGCAGGCACCTTACCGGGGGTGACGGACCCCGGTCAGGCGTGGATCAGGCTCGGACGCACGACAGCTGAACCTGCACCTGGGTGGGGTGGACCGCCCGGGTGAGAGATACGGTGACCCGTGCCGCCGAGGCACCGATTCGCGACTTGCTGGTGATCACGCGTGAGTGATCGCGCCACCGCGGCGCTCTGCCACCGGGCGTCCACATGACGTATTCATGGTTGACGCGGCCGGTACGCACGTAGCCGGTCGGGCACGTGAGCACTGCCGTGCGGGCACGGCCGACCGAGGGGTTGAGGTTCGACACCACGAGCGCACGGGACTTGTCGCGCGAGAAGCTTCGCAGGTTGCGCGACTCGGCGGGGCGCGTCGGCCGGGCGCTCGCAGCGGTCGCAGCCCGGCGCTCGGGCGGGCTCACCCCGATCGTGCCGGGGCGGCGCTCCGACTCGGTGAAGAGCGACGTGACCGATGCGAGGTTGTTCGGGGGCACGCCACCGCAGTCCGGCGGGAAGTCCTGCACCCAGCACTGTGCGCCCACGTTGTTGAGGCATCCAACGGCCATCTGCCAGGACGAGCCGTTCAGGTTCGAGCCGTTTCCCCAGAAGGTCACGCCGGCTCCGCTCTGCCCGTACGAGGGAGCGCCCTGGCCCTGTGCCCAGTAGCCGGGCTGATCGGTGCCGGCCTCGTTTCCGTACGCCTCTGCCGTGAAGCCGTTGCTCGACCCCTGCCAGCCGATGTTGTTTCCCGTGCGCCCCCACCAGCTGGGCACCGGGGCGTACCACCACGGGCCGTTCTGCACCAGCGACTGACCGTCGAGACTCCATGACGACCCGGCCGCGGAGCAACTCTGCATGTAGTACGAGGTCCCGTCGAAGCTGATGCCGATCCAGCCCGATACCGCCTGCGTGCAGAACTGGCCGTTTGCCGCATTCAGCGGGCCCAGCATGGTCTCCGCCGGTGTCTCGACCGCGCTGCACGTTGCCGACCCATTGCTGCCCCAGTTCGACGAGTTCCCGCTCGCAGCGCCAGTGCCCACGAGAAGGGCGGCGGCGAGAACGGCTGATGTCGTGAGCGTGGCGAGCACGCGGGGGCGGTTCATGCGGGATCCTTTCAGGGTTGGTGGTCCACTGGCGGAGGCGTCAGCAGGCGCCGGTGACCGACTTCGTGCCGTTCGGGCAGGTGATGTTGCGCAGGGTGGCGCCCGAGAGATTCAGCGACGTCCAGGCGGTACCGGTGAAGTTCGCGCCTGTCAGGTTGGCGCCCACGAAGTAGGTGCCGGTGAGGTTCGCGTTCGTGAAATTGGCGTTCTGCAGGTTCGCGCCCGTGAAGTTGGCGTTGGTGAGGTTGGCGCTCGAGAAGTTGGTGGATGTCGCCGTCGCGCCGACGAAGTAGGCGCCGGTGAAGTTGGTGCCTACCGCCGTGGCGCTGCTCAGCACGGCGTAGCCGAAGTTGGCGTTGGTGGCGTTGGCACCGTTGAGGTTGGCCGTCACCAGGTCAGCCCACGAGAAGATGCCATTCACCAGATTGGCGCCCGAGAGGTTCACGCCGAAAAGGTCAGCCCCCTGGCACACGGGCATGCCGTTCGCCGCGTTGTTCACGCAGCCGACGCCGGCCTGATGCGCACTGCGGCGCGATGTACCAACCGGACCAAAGTTCGCTCCGGCGAGGTTCGCGTCGTTCATGCGTGCGTGCCGCAGCACTGCCTGACGAAGGTTGGCTCGGCGCAGGTTGGCGCCGCGGAGGTCGGCACCATGAAGCCGGGCGCGCTGGAAGTTGACACGGTGCAGATTGCCGTGGTGCTCGAGGCCCCACCGATGGACGATGCCGCTGCAGTCGGCAGCGGGAGCGAGGACGCACGTGCGGACACCGGTGCCGGCGGTCACCGGAGGCACGGCGGCAGCCGCGGTGCCGGAAACGACGGCGGCGGCGAGGGCGAGGGGCACGAACAGGCGCAGGGAAGGCCGGCGGGAGCGAGTCATGGCCGGAAGTCTAGGACGCGCGCACGGGGCGGGCGGGCGGGACCGTCGGGCGAGGACCGGCCAGCGCCTGACGCGGTCGTCGAGGGCCCCCGCGGCCAGTCGCGATCTCAGCGTCCGACTGCCGCCCTCTGCATCACCGTGAGCTCCGCGCAACCGGCCAGCGCCATGTCGAGCAGGCCATCCACCACGGAGCGCTCCACGGGCGGGCCCTCAGCCGTGGCCTGCACTTCCACGAGCAGCCCCGACCCGGTGGCCACCACGTTCATGTCCACGTCGGCGCGGGAGTCCTCCACGTAGGGAAGGTCGAGCAGCGACTGGCCGTCCACCACGCCCACGCTCACCGCAGCGATGCTGTCGCGGAGCGGAAGCTCGGGGATGAGCCCCTGGTCCACCAGCTGCTGCAGGGCCATCTCGAGGGCCACGTAGCCGCCGGTGATGCTGGCGCAGCGGGTGCCGCCGTCGGCCTGGATCACGTCGCAGTCCACCCACACGCTGCGCTCGCCCAGCTTCTCGAGGTCCATCACGCTGCGAAGCGACCTGCCGATGAGGCGCTGGATCTCCGTGGAGCGGCCATCCACCTTGCCGCGGCTGGCGTCTCGCTGCTTGCGGGTGTCGGTGCTGCCGGGGAGCATTCCGTACTCAGCGGTGACCCACCCCTTGCCCGATCCCCGCCGCCAGCCGGGAACCTGCTCCTCCACCATGGCGGTGCAGATCACACGCGTGTTGCCCGCGGCGATCAGCACGCTGCCGGTGGCACTCGTGATGAATCCCGGCTCGATCGTGATGGGCCGGAGCTGGTCAGGGGCTCGTCCGTCTGCGCGCATGGGCGAGAACCCTAGTGGGCGGGGTGCGCGGCGGGCGGGGTGCACGCCGGGCGTGGTCCGCGCGGGCAGGTGACCACCCGCGCGCCGGACTCTTCGGAGACTCTTACCTGCCTCTCACCGACGCGAAGGCTACGGCTGGCAGGCTGCCCGCCATGAAGACGCCCTCGATACTCCTCGGCACCGCGCTCATCGGCGCCGGTGCGCTCGGCACGGCCGCGGTCGTGCTGCCCACCATGGCCTCGAGCGCCACCCCGTGTGATGCCGCGCTGTTCACCATCAAGGCCGGCATGCCCGGCGCGGGCTCCGGCTACGCCGACGCCAAGGTGTCGGCGAAGTGCCAGGGCACGAATCTGGTGGTCACATCCAACGGCATGCCGTCCTACACGTTCGTGAAGAAGACGCCCAACGCGCTTCGCACCCAGAGCTGGACCTGGACCGTCCCGGCGTCGCCGAAGAAGGCCGCGAGCACCACCAGCGTGCGCCGGTACATGGGCACCGTGGGCTTCACCGTCACGGGCATCCCCATCTACGCCGCGATGGAGGGACCCATGCCGGCATCCGAGGCCTATGGCGACCCCAAGTACAACGGCCTGCTCGACACCTGTGGCGGCCACACCGGCCCGAGCGCGGAGTACCACGACCACTACATCAACTCGGCCGGTTCGTGCGGCTTCGCGGCCAACCGCATCGTGGGCTACGCCATCGACGGCATCCCGATCTACGGCAGCCGCGGGTGCCTCGACACCGCCTGCACGAAGACCGCGGTGATGAAGTCGGGCTACGTGCGCACTGGCAACCCGAAGAAGGACTCCTGGAGCGCCTACACCTGGAAGAAGTCGTCGTCCGCCACCACGCTCGACAAGTGCAACGGGCGCACGCAGCCGGACGGCTCGTACGGCTACCACGCCACCACGGCCTTCCCGTACACGATCGGGTGCTTCCGGGGCACGCCGGTGACGCAGCAGGGCGCGGCCGGCGGGCCGATGCCGCCGATGGGGCCGGGCGGCTCGGGCGGACCAGGCGGCCCGCCGCCGCGCTGAGCCGGGGGCGCGGCGAGTGGGATCAGCGGCGCGGAGGGCATGCCCGGGCCGGTAGCGTTGTGGTGTCTCCCGGAAAGGATCGCCTTGACCCTTCGCCCACTTCTCGCCGCGGCGTTCGCCACCACCCTGCTCGCAGCCGGAGCGCTCGTCGGCGCCGGCTGCGGATCGGATAGCGGCACCGGCACGTCGGCATCTGGCACGGCCACGGTGAGCGCCGCGAATGCGAGGAAGCTCACGGCCGCGTGCACGAAGACCGCCGCCACGGCGCTGGCGCTCTCGAAGGCGGGCAACAAGGCCACCTCTGCCGTGCTCACCAGCGCCAACACCGCGGTCGATGGCGTCGCCGTGAGCCTCGCCACGGTCACGGTGCCCGCGCCGGCCAAGCAGGCATGGGGCGCGGTGGTACGTCACCTGGGCGATGCCAGCGACGCCCTCGACGACGGCCTTGCCGCCCTCGTGCAATCACAGGGCGGGCAGGCCGCGTCGAAGGCGCTCACCACCGCCACCAGCGAGGTGGACAAGGCGGTGTCGTCCCTGCAGCTGCTCGCGGCCGAGGCCGGCTTCGAGTGCCCCGTGGAGTGAGCGACTCGCCCGAGGCCCTCGCCGCGCTGCTTGCCGAGGCAGATCACGCGGTCGTGCTCACGGGCGCGGGCATCAGCACAGAGAGCGGCATCCCGGACTTCCGCTCGGCCGGCGGCCTGTGGGAGACCTACGACCCCATGAAGGTGGCATCCATGAACACGTTCATGGATGACCCGGCGCTCTTCTGGCGCTTCCACCGCCCGCGCATCGACATGCTGGGGGCGGTGGACCCCAACCCGGCGCACGAGGCGGTGGCCGAGCTGCAACGGCGCGGCATCGTGAAGGCGATCATCACCCAGAACATCGACCGGCTGCACTCACGCGCCGGGGCGGTGGACGTGATCGAGGTGCACGGGTCGCTCGACGGCGGACGGTGCATCCGGTGCAGCCACGCGGTGAGCATGGACGAGCTCTGCGCCCGGTCCGACGCGGCAGACGACGGCGTTCCGCGCTGCAACTGCGGCTTCCAGCTGAAGAGCGGCGTGGTGCTGTTCGGCGAGCAGCTGCCGATGGAGGCCATCGAGGCCGCGTACGACGCCGCGGAGCGCGCGGACGTGATGCTGGTGATCGGCTCGTCGCTGCAGGTGACTCCCGTGAGCCAGCTGCCGGGCATCGTGCTGTCGCGCGGCGGACGCCTGGCGATCCTCACCGAGAGCGAGACCGATTACGACCACCGGTGCACGGTGAGGATCCACCAGAAGGCCGGCCCCACCATGACGGCGGTGCTGGCGGCCCTGCCAGGCTGATGCCCGGCGCTATCCTGCGGCCATGGGACGCCACTCCCCGCACCGCCCCCGCCCGCTCGGCTCACTCCAGGTCGCCATGGTCGCGCTCGCCGCCACCATTGGCCTGTTCTGCCTGGTGCCCACCGCGGGGCTGGCCGCGGGCAGCGCGTGCAACGAGGCCACGGCGCTCATCCCGCGCCTGCACGGGGTTACGCCGCTCGACGTCGGCACCGGCACCGCAGGCGACCTCATCAGCACGCAGGGCCTCGAGGCGAGGGGCATCGCCTACTCCCCCGACGGCTCACGCGCCTACATCGCAGCCGACGACAACGCCTCGGTACGCACCTTCCGCGAGGTGAACACCGCGACCGGCCAGACCCTGCGCGAGATGGCGCTGCCGGCGGCCGGCAGGGCAGTGGCGATTACCCCCGATGGGCGGAATGCGTTCGTGGCGCTGGGCACTGCATCGCCCGGCGTGGCCGTGGTGGACCTCGCGACCATGACGATGACGGACGGCATCACGATCACCGACTCCGGCCACGAGCTCGCCCCCGACAACATCGTCATGGCACCCGATGGCGCGCGTGCATACGTGACCGCCATGTGGGGGGGGACCCTCTGGCTGGTGGCCGCAATCGATACCGCCACCCGCACGGTTGCCGGCCTCGGGTCCGGTGGAGCGTCCCAGCGGGCGCTGGCCATCACCAGCGATGGCCGCTACCTCATCGTGAGCCGCTACTTCACCTTCACGCAGAGCATGGTACGCGTGATCGACACGGCCACACTCACGATCGAGCGATCGGTGAACATCGGGTACCAGCACGTGATCACCGGCGCTGCCACGGCCGCTGACCCCTCGCTCGTCTACGTCCTCGACGAGACGAGCCACGATGTGCGGGTGATCGACGTCACCACCGGGCAACTGGTGCGCACCATCTCGGGGATTGGCAACGCGACCCAGCAGGTGGCCGTCACGTGGGACGGCTCGCGCATGATCGTGAGCGGCGACGACGGCTCGTACAGCCAGATCGCCTGGAAGGTGATGAGCCCGGTCGACGGCCAGGTGTTCAGTTCGGGCACCTCGTCGGGGGCGGGGGGCGGGTTCACCTTCAGGGGCCAGATGCCGCTCTGCCCGCGTAATGTGCCCGACCCGGCCCCGAGTACGGCGGGCGGCTCCGCCCCCGGCACGGTCGCGGGTGCCTGCGACATCCCCATCGCATCGGCCCTCGATCGTGCGCGCGTCAGGCGCCGCGGGCCGCTGGCTGACGTGACCCAGGCCGTGCGGCTCGACCAGCGTGGCCGCTACACGCTCATCTACCAGGACGCCACAGGGGCCCGGGTCGCGATGGCGCGCGGAAGCACGGTGTCCACGCGCGTGCTCGGCCGGGTGTTCACCGCGCCGGTAAGGAGCACCGCGGGCCCGGCCGAGCGGCTGGTCATCCGTGCGCGCCTGCACCACCGGGGCACGACGGGCCTCACGCTGCGGGCCATCTACAGATCAGCCGATGGCACGCTGTGCGGCACCGCACTGCCCGTGGCGTAGGACGGGCGCAGAGAGCGGGCGCGGCGTCGGGCCCGGGCACCCTGCTCGCAGGCACTACCTGCGCACGTAGACGTGCACCAGGTCCATCTCGGTGCGCGTCGGAGGACCCGTGATGAGATCCTCGATGCTGTCCATGAAGGCGGCGAATGACGCCAGGCTGTTGGCGTCGGCACCGGCTTGCCAGGAGTCGAACACGCCGATGCCGCGGATCGTGCCGCTGGCGGCGTCACCCGTGATGAGCGCGAACTCCTCCTCGGGCTGCCCCTGCACGAACGCGTCGGCGAACGCGATGTACTTGTCCTTCACCTCGTCGTAGTGGCCGGGCTTGGCCTGGAGGGTGAACTCGATCACTGCGGGCATGGAGGCCTCCTGCGATGGGTTTGACGCAGGAACTCTGCCGCATCGGTGACAGTCACGGCCCCTCTATGCCAGGCCCGGCGCGCTGTCGTCCATTGCGCGCACGCTCGGGGTGGCCAGCACCATGAGCACGTTGGCGAATACCGCGGCCACTGCCAGCCACATGGTGCCGGCGAGGCCGATGCCGGTGATGATCGCGCCGGCCAGGGCGAAGCCGATGGGCTGGCACACCTGGCTGCCGAGGGCGCGGAACGAGCCGACGCGCGAGCGGAGGTCGGGGGTGACCTGCCGGGTGATGGTGGTCTCGAGCAGGCTCCCGGAGATGATGATTACCGTGCCGCCGAGCCATGCGAGCGCGGCGATCACGGCCACGGGTGCCGGGATCGACAACGCGATGAACGTGCCGACGAATGGCAACGTGATGGCGTAGGCCAGCACCAGCGGGCGCCTCGGCGAGAGCCTGGCCACCACGAGTCCCCCCGTGATGAAGCCGAGCCCGAAGCACGTGATGATGGTCGCCCACGACGACGCGCCGCCCAGGGAGTCCTCGGCCACGAGCGGGCCGCCCACGAAGATCGCCGGCATCACCAGCAGCGCGTAGAACGACTCGCCCACCACCACCACCACCAGCCATGTGCGCCGGCGGAAGGCATCCCACCCCTCGCGAAGATCAGCGAGGAACGACCGGCCCGCCTCGGCCATCGCCACCGTCCGGAAGCGCGCGAAGGCCAGCAGGCCGATGGCCACCACGAAGGTGGCGGCGTCGATGGCGATCGCGCCCGCGGGAGAGATGAGCGCCACGGCCGTGCCGCCGAGGATGCCGCCGAGCGTCATGCCCACGGCCGGCGTGATGGCGATGAGCCCGTAGGCCTCCTGCAGGCGCTCCGTCGATACCGACTGCGGCACGATGCCCGACAGCGCGGGCCGGAAGAACGCCTCTGCCGATCCGTAGACGAACATGATCGCGACGATCGCCCACACGCCACCGACCCCCATGAAGAGGATGGCGGCGAACGCCGCCTGGCAGGCGGCACGCACGCTGTCGCTGGCGATCATCACCGTGCGGCGCGAGATGCGATCGGACCACACGCCCCCGACCAGCAGGAAGAGCACGAGGGGTACGGCCCGGGCACCCAGCACCAGGCCGATGTCCCCGGCCCCGCCACCCAGGGCGAGGATCGCGAACGGCACCGCCACCGACGCCACGGTGTCGCCGATGGCGCTGAGCAGCTGCGACGTGAACAGCAGGCGGAACGACTGCTCGCGCAGGCATCCGACGCCGGGTAGCGCGAGGGACGGCATCACCACCACCCTAGCCCGCGCGCCGCATGGAGCGACGCGCGGGCCGGGCGATGGTCGGCCCGATCAGGCGATGGTGATCCCGATCAGGTGGTCCCGGGACGCGCGGCCTCGAGCACCTTCCGGTTGGAAAGCAGCAGGAAGCCGAACCCGACCTTGGCGATCAGGTCGATGATGGCGAACGTCGCCACCTCGCCGGTGATGCCGATGACGTTGAAGCCCTCGGTACCGAGCAGCCAGAGGATCGGATAGATGGTCCAGAGGATCGCCAGCAATATCGCCAGCTGGTTGAACTTCGATCTGACCTCTGGAGGTCGCTGCTTCGCGGCCTTGAGGATCTCGGCCAGCAGCACCCACAGCAGCCAGATGAAGACGAGGCTGCTCACGATGAACCACACGTAGCGGAGGTTCGTCGAGGTGACGCCGGCGAAGAAGCCGGTCGCGATCATCAGCACGTCCAGGCCCAGCAGCCAGACGATGGCCTCCATGGTGGCCCCGGCGAGAAGCGCGAGGTCGAGCAGGAGGAGCGGGGTCGTGAAGAACCAGTCGACATACCGCGCCCAGTAGAAGGGCTCGGCCAACTCCTGGCCCTCGCGGAGGATCGGGAACCAGCCCTGCTTGAGGGCCATCGCCAGATAGGCGATTGCGGCGATCCCCGCCACGAAGAAGGTGATGGTGTGGAACCAGCGGTTGCCGGGCTTCTCCCGGGCCGCCATGTACAGGAAGACAAGTGCACCGAGCGCCATGCCGATCGTGCCAATCCAGAGCCAGATCTGCACCGCGTCTGAGGGCTCAACCATGAGGAACCTCGAATGAAGTAAGGACAGAGGGAACGGACTACCTGAACAACATGTCCACAGTTTGTACAGGGTTCCTCCACACCTTCGCCGGACAACCGTCGTTCACAAGCCGATCGCGCACGATCCGTTACCTGTGGATAACCCGGGAGCACCTGCTCTCGGACCTGCTTTCAGGCCAGGTTCGCCAGCCAGGCGGAGGCCAGGTCGGACACCACGTCCACGCACCCCGTGAACACGTGATCGGCCTGCGTCACCACGTCGAGCAGCACGTCGTCGTTGCCCGCCGCCGCGGCCACGCTCAGCAGGTCGTAGCCCTCCCCCGGCTGGATCAGGTGGTCGTTCCCCGCCTGCAGGATCGCGATGGGCACCCTCACCTTGCCGATCTGGTCGCGGCTCACCGCGTGCGGCGACTCCGGCCCGCGCGACGACCACCACGTGGCGTACGTCCAGATCTCGCCGTTCTCGGGAGTGGGCCGCGGCCCGTTCGCGCGCATCACCGTGAAGATGCGGTCGCCCGGCGGGTCGTCGGGATCCTCCGCCACGACCTCCCGCGCGTAGTCGGCCACCACCTCGTACGACGGCGTGGCCCCGTAGCGCTGCCACCGCAGGCGCAGGGCCTCGGGCAGCGACGCCGGGTGCGCGATGGTGAGCAGCCCCACCACCTCGGGCGCGTCGGTGTTGGCGATGAAGTTGGTGCACACCGTGCTGCCCATGCTGTAGCCCAGCAGCACCACGCGATCGAACCCGTTGGCCCGGGCCACCTCGAGGGCCGCCTCGAGGTCGAGAGGCGTCTTGTGGAACAGCCCGCCGCCGAAGAACGGGCCGTAGTTGGCCAGCCGCGTGTTGATGGTCATCACCGGGAAGCCGTCCTCGGCCAGCTCGAACGCCACGCGCCGGGGCACGCCCGTGAGGTAGTTGCCCACCGATCCGTGCACCACGATCACCAGCAGGCGCCGGAACGCCGGATCGCCGAAGCGCGGGCGCAGCAGCAGGCCGTCCCACTCGTGCCCGTCGGCGGGCTTCAGCGTGACCAGCCGGGTGGAGATCTCGCGGTCGTCGCGCCCGAAGGCGGGGCGCCGCCGGATGCGATGCGCCTGGCCCGCACGCGGCGCCCCCTCGCGCGGCCCCCCGCCGCCGCGGCGCGTGCTCACGCGATCTCCCTCAGGAAGGCGGCGATGGCATCCACGAGCAGGATCTCCTGCCCCTTGTAGAAGTGCGTGGCGCCCGGCACCCATGCCACGTGCACGCGATCGTTGCCCGACGCGCGCAGCAGGTCGGCCTGTCGCTGGGCCTCCTCGGGCGCCACCACGTCGTCGGCATCGCCCTGGGTGAAGAGCGTGGGCACCGTCACGTGCGGCAGCTGCCGGTATGCCTGGGCGGCGTGCGCCTCGGGCCCGCGCGAGTGCCACCACGTGCGGTAGGTGTACACCTCGCTGTCCCTCGGGCGGCGCGTGGGGCCACGGCTCTGCTCGATGACGAACAGCCGGTCGTCGGCCGGGCTGTCGGGCGTGCCCTCCCCCACCACCTCGCCCAGCCGGGTCACGATCTCCTCGTAGGTGGGGTCGGCGCCCCACTCGCGGCTGCGGGCCTCGAGCGACTCCGGCAGGCCCCAGGGCCCCGAGATCGAGATGAGCCCGCGCACGGCATGGAACGGATGCGTGGCCACGTACCGCGCCGCCAGCGTGGCCCCGCTCGAGTAGCCGCACACCACCACGTGGTCGTAGCCCTGCACCTGCAGCCAGCTCCAGGCCGCGGCGATGTCGCGCACGGCATCGTCGAAGATCGCCTTGCCGAACAGCTGCCCCACGTTGCCCATGCGGGTCTCCACCACCAGCGTGGGGAACCCCAGCCGCGCGATGCGCCCGGGCAGGAACCTCAGGGTGCCCACCAGGAAGTTGCCCATGATGCCGTGCACGTGGATCACCGCGGTGCGCCGCCCGGTGGCGCGCTCGCGCACGCGGGTGGGGCGGTCGTCGATGTGCAGCAGGGCGTCGTGCACCTCGCCATCCTCGGCGGTGATGGTGGCGAGGATGCGCTCGACCGCCACGGGCTACGCCCCGTCGATGAAGCCCGGGTCCACCTGCTCCACGTCGCCGAAGGGCATCTGCAGGAACCTCGACCCGATGCTGCGGAACTCGCCGGGGTCGCCCGAGCACGCGAAGCGGTAGTCGCCCTCCCCGCCCGGCCTCAGCACCCCCTGCCGCTCGAGCGTGACGGCGATCTCGCGGGCGATCTCCTCGCCCGACGAGATGAGCACGGCGTCGGCCGGCACGTGGCGACGGATGAGCTTCTCCACCATCGGGTAGTGCGTGCAGCCGAGGATCACCGTGTCCACGCGGGCGGTGCGAAGCGGCGCGGTGTAGTCGCGCACCATCTCCACGATCTCCTCGTCGTACGGGGCGTCCCGCTGGATCGCCGGCGCCAGCCCCGGGCACGCCACGGCCGTCACCTCGGCCCCGGCATCGTGCGCGAGGATCATCCGCTGGTACGACCCCGACGCCACCGTGGCCTCGGTGGCCAGCAGGCCAATGCGCCGCGACCGGCTCGACTGCACGGCGGCGTGGCTCTCGGCGGTCATCACGCCGATCACCGGAACCTCCACGTGCGTCTGCAGGTGGGCCAGCGCCGCCGCCGTGGCCGTGTTGCACGCCACCACGATGAGCTTGGCGCCCTGCCCCACCAGCCAGCGGGCAATCGCCTCGGATCGCCCCCTCAGCTGCTCGGGAGTCTTGTCGCCGTACGGGAACCACGCGGTGTCGCCGAAGTACACGAAGTGCTCCGCGGGCAGCCGGGCCAGGCACTCGTCGAGCACCGTGAGCCCGCCCACGCCGGAGTCGAACACCCCGATCGGGCTGTCTGGCGATGCGTCCATCACGCGTAACCCTACGGGGCGTCCCGGCACGAGGGTGCCCGGCGGGGGGATGGTGCCGGGCAGCACCGGGGTTACGATGGCCAGCATGAGCCCGCACCCCGCGCTCGCCATCGGCGACACCGCCCCCGCATTCACCCTGCCCCTCACCGATGGGCGCACGGTCGACCTGGCCCACCTGCCCGGCGCGCAGGCCATCGCCGTGGTGTTCTGGTGCAACCACTGCCCCTACGTGAACGCCTGGCTCGGGCGCCTCAACGACCTGGCCGAGGAACTCGCCGATCGCGGGCTCGTGGTCATCTGCATCAACAGCAACGACGCCGTCACCTACCCGGCGGACTCCTTCGACGCCATGGTGGAGAAGGTGCGCCAGACCGGCACCGTGTTCCGCTATGCGCACGACGAGACGCAGGAGGTGGCCCACGCCTACGGCGCCGAGCGCACTCCCGAGGTGTTCCTGCTCGACGGCGAGAGGCGCCTGCGCTACCGCGGCGCCATCGACGACTCCACGCAGCCCGACAGCGTGACCCAGCGCTGGCTGCGCGACGCCGCTCTCGCCGTGATGCGCGGGCAGGACGTCGCCACTGCCGAGACGCCCGCGGTGGGCTGCTCGGTGAAGTGGCGCCACTGAGACCCGCCGCCGTGCCCGACCGCAAGCGCCTTATCCTGCTTCTCGCCTGCCTGGGCAACTTCATGGTGGTGCTCGACGTCGCGGTGGTCAACGTGGCCCTGCCGGCCATGCGCATCGACCTCGGCTTCAGCGCCACGGGGCTGCAGTGGGTGGTGAACGCCTACACGCTCACCTACGCGGGATTCCTGCTGCTGGGCGGGCGCACCGCCGATCTCTTCGGGCGCCGGCGGATGTTCCTGGTGGCGCTGCTGGTGTTCACGCTGGCGTCGCTGGTGTGCGGCCTCGCCCCCACCTCGGGCACGCTCATCGCGGCCCGGGCCATCCAGGGCCTGGGCGCGGCGATCCTCGCACCCGTCACCCTCACGATCATCACCACCACGTTCACGCAGCCCCGCGAGCGCGCCTACGCGCTGGGCTGGTGGGGCGCATCGCTGGCCAGCGGTGGCGCCGTGGGCGTGCTCATCGGGGGCATCCTCACCGACCTCCTCTCGTGGCGCTGGATCTTCCTCATCAACCTGCCGGTGGGCGTGCTGGGCGTCATCGCCGCCCGCGCGCTGCTGGTGGAGAGCCGCGCCGACACCGGCGACCGTAGCCTCGACATCGGCGGAGCGGTGACAGTCACCCTCGGGCTCACCGCCTTGGTGTTCGGGGTGGTGCAGAGCGAGACCCACGGCTGGGCGTCGCCCTGGACGGTGGTGCCGCTCGCGGCCTCGGTGGTGCTCATCGCGCTCTTCGCGATCATCGAGCTGAAGGTGGCGCGCGCGCCCATCGCGCCGCTGCGCATCTTCAGGTCGCGCGCCCTCACGGCATCGAACATCGCCATGTTCTGCGTGGGCGCGTCGATGTTCGCAATGTGGTACTTCGTATCGCTCTACCTGCAGCTGGTGCTGGGCCAGAGCCCGCTCATCGCCGGGCTGTGCTTCATCCCCGCTGCCCTGGCGATCATCGTGGCGTCGCAGGTTGGCGGGCGACTGGTGCCACGCTTCGGGCCGCGCCCCCTGCTGGTGGCCGCCGGGCTGATGATCTCCTCGGCGCTGTTCTGGATGTCGGGCCTGAGCGCCGACGGCTCGTACGTGACCGACATCCTCGGCCCCATCATCCTGGTGTCCATCGGGCTCGGCCTGGCGTTCCCGCCCAGCACGTGGGCGGCCACCGCCGGCGTGGCCCCGCACGAGGCCGGCCTGGCATCGGGGCTCATCAACAGCAACCGGCAGATCGGCGGCGCCGTGGGCCTCGGGGTGCTGGCCACCATCGCGGCCGCGCACAGCGCCACCCTGGCCACCGATGAGCCACAGCTCTCGGCACTGGCCGGGGGCTACTCGCTGGCGCTCGTGGTGGCGGGCTTCGTGGCCCTCGGCGCCGTGGCGGCGGCCTTCGCCATCCCCCGCTCCCGGCCGGCGCCCACCGTGGCCGCCACGGTGGAGCCTGAGGGCGCCTAGCCCCTAGCCGGCGTCGGCGTCGGCGTCGGCGAGGCGGCGGTAGCCGCCCTGCCACCAGGCGAGCGGCGTGCCGTCGCTCACCTCGGCCTGCAGCACGCGACCGATGAGGATCGAGTGGTCACCGCCCGCCACCACCTCGTGCCGCTCGCATGCGAGGCGCGCGAGGCACCCCGGCAGCAGCGGCGCGCCGAGCGGTCCCTCCTGCACCTCGAGGCCCTCGAAGCGGTCCTCGCGCTTGAAGGCGAAGGTGTTCGACACCTCCTCCTGGGTGGCGTCGAGGATATGCACGCCGAATCCGTCGGCCTGCACGAGGTGGTCGTGGTGGTACGAGGCCTGCCCGATGCACACCAGCACCAGCGGCGGGTGCAGTGACAGCGACGAGAACGCCGATGCCGTGAGGCCCACGGGCCCGTCGGGGCCCTGCGCCGTGACCACCGTGATGCCGCTGGCCCAGCGACCCAGGGCCGCCTTGAAGTCGTCCGGCTCCACGCCGGGAAGGTGCGAATCCGCCATTCCGTGACTGTATCCCGTCGGCGCGCCGCCGGCGCCTCGGGTCACGCGGGGCTTTCGACGGGAAGGCCGAGCGACCGCGCGGCCTCGGCCATGCGGGCGTCGTAGGTGAGCAGCACGCCGAGGTCGTCGCCCAGGCTGAGCGCGGTGGCCAGGTGTATGGCGTCGAGCGACCTCACGCCGGGATCGGCCACGTGCGCGGCGATGTCGAGCACCTCGTCGTCCACCGGCACCAGCACCACGCGCCGCAGGGCCGCGCCCACGGCCTCCACCGCAGGCGTCCCCACGCGCGCGGCGGCACGCGTGGCCTCCACCCGCAGGATCGCGCTCGATGCGCGCATGCCCCATTCGTCAGCGGCCGCCGCCAGGGCCCGCGCGTCGCGCTCGCCGAGCGGCGCCTTCACGAATGCCGAGGTGTCGAGGTATGCCAACCGGCCGTTCACAGGCGATCCGCCCTCAGCCCCTCGAGGATCTCGTCGATCGACATGTCCCCGGGCACCAGCGGCTGGTCGGGCACCACGTCCGCCAGGCCGCCCGGCTGCGGCATCGACGCGCCCCGGGCCAGCAGGCGATCGAGCGCGGGCGGCAGGGCGCCCGCCGGCACGAGCCGGGCGACCTCGCGCCCATGCTCGGTGACCACCAGCGACTCGCCGGTCTTCACGCGGTCGAGGTACTTCGAGAGGTTCTGGCGCAGCTCGCGCACGCCGACGGATTCCGACATGTGCGTCGTTGTAGCACAAATGTAGGATGCACCCGTGAGCCAGACCTCCCCGGGCGACGACCCGCGCATCCCCGACCGCCTGCGACACCCCGTGGTGTGGATCGCCGTTGTCGCCGTGCTCGTGGCGATCCTCGCCTGGGTGGTGCTCACGATCACCGGCGACGTGAAGGAGGACGAGCGGCAGGACGCCCTCGCGCCCTTCTACACGCCGCCGTCGCCCCTGCCGCCGGGCCCCCCGGGAACGATCATCCGCACCGAGCCACTGGGCGTGACGGTGAAGGGCGGCCGCGCGGTGCGCGTGCTCTACCGGTCGCAGGATGCCCTCGGCAGGCCCACGGCCACGAGCGGCATGGTGTTCATCCCCACCGGGCCCGTGCCCGCCGAGGGCGGGCGCACCGTGGTGGCATGGGCGCACGGCACCGTGGGGCTGGCCGACCAGTGCGCGCCCTCGCGCATCGATGCGCCCACGAAGAACATCCCGTGGGTCGAGCTCATGATGGCCCGCGGGTGGGTGGTTGCCGCCACCGACTACGCCGGCCTCGGAACGCCCGGCACCCCGGGCTTCCTCATCTCCGGTGACGAGGGCCGCGACGTCATCAACTCCGTGCGCGCCGCGCGCAACCTCCCCGGTGCCAATGCCTCCAACCGATGGGTGGCCTGGGGCCACTCGCAGGGCGGCCACGCCGCGCTGGCGTCAGCGGACATCGCGGCCTCCTACGCGCCCGAGCTCGACCTCGCGGCCATCGCCGCGGCGGCACCGGCCACCGACCTGCGCGGCCTGCTCGCGCTGCAGTGGAACCAATCGGCCGCGTGGGTGATCGGCGCCTACGTGGTGGGCACCTGGCCCACCGTCTACCCCGGACTCGATCGCAACTCCCTGCTCACCGCGAATGGGCAGAACCACTGGCAGGAGATCCTCGGCGAGTGCGTGAAGGGCGCCGCCCTCACGGCCATCGTGCGCCAGGACCTCCTCGGGCAGGACTTCTTCGTGGACGACCCGTGGCAGTCGCCCCCATGGCGGCGGCGGTTCATCCAGAACACCCCGCAGCCCACGCCGCGGGGCGTGCCCCTGATGATCGCCCAGAGCACCACGGACGACGTGGTGCTGCCCCGCACCACGGCATCGGTGATCGACCGCTGGTGCCGCGCCGGAGTGGGCATCGGCACGCTGTGGGTGAACGACGTGAGCCACATCACCACGGCAGAGGTGGTGGGGCCATCGGTGGTGCAGTGGATCGGCCAGCGCCTTGCCGGCGAGCCCGCGCCGAATGACTGCGGCGCGCCCACACCGGTGCCGCCGCTCTAGGCGCTGCCCCGGGAACGCCCGGGCCGCACGCCGAAGGCGAAATCGGCGACGCGGCGCCCTGCTCATGCGGGGCGCGCGCGGGAGGAAAGAGGCCTCATGCCGGGCGCGCTGGGCGCACCCGGCATGGCCTAGCTATTCGACGGGGCCATCCTCGATGGCCGCGCCCGGCTTCCCGGGGTTGATGATGAGGACGATGATGAGAGCGATCAGCGGCACGAACACGGCGAGCAGACCGAACCCCAGCACGCTGCGGTTCTTCTGGTTCGCGATGCCCATCGTGATGAAGATCAACGCGATGTAGACGATGATCGCAATGATGTATAGGAAGATCATGGGCGGCACCTTACGCGTTCCCCCGGGCGCGTCCGGGAAGCGCTGATAGGTTTCCTCTACCGAACGCCCGCCGTGGGAGAGACCGGCTTCGAGCCGGCGCCGAAGGAGCAACCGCCCCGGAATCTCTCAGGCACAAGGGACCGTGGTGGGCGCGGTGACGCTGGAGAGAGGGTGCATCAGCACCCCGCCGATGGGGAAAGCCTCTTCACCGAGGTGCATCTCTCAGGCAGATGGACAGCGGGGGCTCCGATCGCAGGCGAGCGAGGAGCACCATGGCCACCACCAGGCAGCGCACCGACCTTCAGGCACTCGAGGCCCACGACGACTTCATCGGCCGCCATATCGGCCCGTCGGCCGACGACGTCGCCCACATGCTGGGCGTGGTGGGCGCCGACTCGCTCGATGAGCTCATCGACCAGACCGTGCCGGCGAGCATCCGCGTGGACCACCCCCTCGCCCTGCCCGCCGCGCAATCGGAGGTGGAGGCCATCGCCCGCCTGCGCGACCTGGCCAGCCGCAACACCGTGATGCGCTCGATGATCGGCCTGGGCTACCACGGCACCATCACCCCTCCGGTGGTGCTGCGGAACATCCTCGAGAACCCCGCCTGGTACACCTCGTACACGCCCTACCAGCCCGAGATCTCGCAGGGGCGCCTCGAGGCGCTGCTCACCTTCCAGACCATGGTGAGCGACCTCACCGGGCTCGAGCTGGCCAATGCCTCGCTGCTCGACGAGGGCACCGCCGCCGCGGAGGCCATGACCATGGCGCAGCGCGCCGGCACGAGCGAGTCGCCAGTGTTCTTCGTCGATTCCGAGTGCCACCCCCAGACCATCGCGGTGGTGGCCACCCGCGCGGTGCCGCTGGGCATCGAGGTGGTGGTGGGCGACCCGTCCTCCGACCTCCCGGCCGCGATGTTCGGGGCGCTGCTCGCCAGCCCGGCGTCCACCGGCGAGGTGCGCGACCTCGCGCCGGCCATCAGCCAGGTACACGGCGCCGGGGGCCTGGCCATCGTGGTGGCCGACCCGCTCTCGATGGTGCTGGTCACCTCGCCCGGCGCCATGGGCGCCGACATCGCCGTGGGGTCGATGCAGCGCTTCGGCACGCCCATGGCCTTCGGCGGACCGCACGCCGGCTTCATCGCCACCCACGAGCAGTTCGCCCGCTCGCTGCCGGGCCGCCTCGTGGGGGTGTCCATCGATGCCGCAGGGCGCCCCGCGCTGCGCCTGGCGCTGCAGACCCGCGAGCAGCACATCCGCCGCGAGAAGGCCACGAGCAACGTGTGCACCGCGCAGGCGCTGCTGGCCATCACCAACGCCATGTACGCCTCGTGGCACGGACCCGAGGGCCTGCGCCGCATCGCCGAGCGGGTGCTCAGGCTCACGGGCATCCTGGCCCAGGGGCTGCGCGATGGCGGCGTGGATCTTGAGAACGACACCTGGTTCGACACCATCACCGCGAGCGTGCCCGGCCGCGCCGCCGAGGTGCACCGCGCCGCGCGCGCCGAGGGCGTCAACCTGCGCGAGATGGGCGACGACCGCGTCGGCATGACGCTCGACGAGGTCACCACCCGCGCCGATGTGGAGGCCGTGTGGCGCGCGTTCGGCGTGCAGGCGTCGGTGGACGACCTCGACGCCGCGGCGCCCGAGGGCATCCCCTCCTCCCTGCTGCGCGACGACGCCATCCTGCAGCACCCGGTGTTCCACCGCTACCGCACCGAGACCGAGATGCTCCGGTACATCCGGCGGCTGTCCGATCGCGACCTGGCGCTCGACCGCACGATGATCCCCCTGGGCTCGTGCACGATGAAGCTCAACGCCACCACCGAGATGGAGCCCATCACCTGGCCGGAGTTCGCGGCGATCCACCCGTTCGCGCCCGAGGACCAGGCGCAGGGCTACCTGCAGATGATCCGCGACCTCGAGGCGGCGCTCTGCGAGGTGACGGGCTACGACGCCGTCTCCCTGCAGCCCAACGCCGGCTCGCAGGGCGAGCTCGCGGGCCTGCTGGCCATCCGCGCGTACCACCTGGCAGGCGGCGACGACCAGCGCACCGTGTGCCTCATCCCGTCGTCGGCGCATGGCACCAACCCGGCCTCCGCCGTGATGGCAGGCATGACCGTCACGGTGGTGGGCTGCGACGCCGACGGCAACGTCGACCTCGATGAGCTCCGCGCCAAGGCCGCCGAGGCCGGCGACCGCCTGGCGGCGATCATGATCACCTACCCATCCACCCACGGGGTGTTCGAAGAGGGCGTGGGCGAGCTCTGCGCGATCGTGCACGAGCACGGCGGGCAGGTGTACGTGGACGGCGCCAACCTCAACGCGCTCGTGGGGCTGGCCAAGCCCGGCGCGTTCGGGGCCGACGTCTCGCACCTCAACCTGCACAAGACCTTCTGCATCCCGCACGGCGGGGGCGGCCCGGGCGTGGGCCCGGTGGCGGTGCGCGCCCACCTTGCGCCCTACCTGCCCAACCACCCCATGCGCGCGGACGCCGGCCCGGCCACGGGCGTGGGCCCGGTGTCAGCGGCCCCGTGGGGGTCGGCGGGCATCCTGCCCATCCCCTGGGCGTACATCACCATGATGGGCGGCGAGGGGCTCACCGAGGCCACCAAGGTGGCGATCCTCTCGGCCAACTACGTGGCCGCGCGCCTGGCCCCGCACTACCCCATCCTGCACACCGGCGCGAACGACCGCGTGGCGCACGAGTGCATCCTCGACATGCGACCCATCAAGGACGCCTCGGGGGTGACGGTGGACGACATCGCCAAGCGGCTGATCGACCACGGCATCCACGCGCCCACGATGTCGTTCCCCGTGGCGGGCACGCTCATGGTGGAGCCCACCGAGAGCGAGCCCCTGCCCGAGCTCGACCGCTTCTGCGACGCCATGATCGCCATCCGCGAGGAGATCGCCCGGGTGGAGGCCGGCGAGTGGTCGCCCGACGACAGCCCGCTGCGCCACGCCCCGCACACCGCGGCGGACGTCGCCACCGACGCCTGGGACCGCCCGTACAGCCGCGATCTGGCCGCCTACCCGGTGGACGGCATGGCGGGAACCAAGTACTGGCCGCCGGTCGGTCGCATCGACTCCGTGCACGGCGATCGCAACCTCACATGCTCGTGCCTGCCGGTAGAGGCATACTCTGACGCCTGATGGCCGAATGGCCTGATGGCCTGAACCAGGCCCCACCACCCCGTCCCGGAGGACCCATGCGCCGCCGTCCCATCTTCGCCATCGTCGCCATCGCCGCCGCGGGCACCGCGCTCGCGGGCGCGTCCGCCGCCACCGCCCAGGTGCCCAGGGTCATCACGGCCCTCACCATCAGCGCCAATGGCCCGTTCGACTTCCGCACCGGCGGCAAGCTGACGGGCTTCGACATCCAGCTGGTGGAGCGCATGGCCCGCACGGCCGGAGCGAGGGACGTCACGTGGAAGGTCGTCGACTTCGACAACCTGCTGAACGCCATCGACAACGGCCAGGCGATGATGGGCGCCGCGTCCATCACGATCACGCCGCAGCGCGCGGCCATCGTCGACTTCGGCAACCCCTACCTCGAGGCCGACATGGGCATCGTCACCCGGGCCGGCAGCACGGGCATCACGAACCGGCAGAGCCTGCGCGGCCAGACCATCGGCGTGCTGCAGGGCTCCACCGCCGTGCCAGTGGCCAAGGGGATCCAGGGGGCGAAGGTGCTGCAGTACCCGACGATGGGCCCCATCTACACGGCGCTCCTCAACGCCAAGGTCAACGCCGTGCTCAACGACTACGGCCAGTCGCGCTGGTACGTGAACCACAACAAGCCAAAGTTCCGCTTCGGCGGGATCATCCCCGTCAACCAGAACTACGGCCTGGCGTTCAACCAGTCGCGCGACTCCCTGCGCGTGGCGATGAACCGCGCCCTCGCCACGATGAAGCGCAACGGGTCGTATCAGGAACTGATCACGAGGTGGGGCCTGCAGTCACTCGTGCCGTAGCGCGAAGGCCCTGCGAAAGCCCCTCGTGCGTATCGGCGTCTCGATGAAGCGGTACGACAGCGCCGCGATGGCCACGGTGACTGCCACCTGCACCAGCGAGAGCCAGCCGACCGACAGGTCCAGTCCGTACTCGGGGGTCATCAGCGTGATCACCGGCAGGTGCCACAGGTAGATGCCGTACGACCGCGCGCCGATCCAGATGAGCGGCGCCAGGCCGAAGAGGCGGCCGGTCGCGGTGTCGGGATGCGCGGCGGCGATCACCAGCAGGCCCGCCACCACCGCGATGATCGCGAAGCCGCCCCGGTAGAGCAGGGCCTGCCCCTGCGAGAACCCCACCATCAGACCGAGCGTCCCGACCAGTCCCAGCACGCCCGCGAGTTCCACCAGCCCACCGCGCAGGCCCTCGAGCCGCCAGGCCGTGAAGCGCGCCGGCGGCAGCGCCAGCGCGGCGATGATGCCGATGAGCAGCGCGATGGCCCGGGTGTCGGTGCCCAGGTAGATGCGTGCCTCCGATGCCCACGTCTCGTCGAAGATGAGGAACGACAACGCCACCGATGCCGCGGCGCCCGCGATGGCGCCCACCAGCAGCGTGCGCCGCCCCAGCCCGAAGAGCACCATCACGGCGCCCATCACCAGCGGCCACACCAGGTAGAACTGCTCCTCCACCGCCAGCGACCACAGGTGCTCGTAGGCGCCACTCCGTGACTCCGGGCTCCACGGCACCCACGGCACGGCGATGACGTACCAGTTGGTCACGTAGCCCACGCCCGCCAGCAGCATCGTCTTCGTGCGCGTGACGAGCGACCAGTCGACGATGGCCATCCATGCGGCGCTCACCACCATCATCACCACGAGCGCCGGTATCAGGCGGCGGATGCGGCGCATCCAGAACGACCCGAGCCTGATGCGCCCGGTGCCCTCGGCCTCGGCCATGAGAAGTGACGTGATGAGGTAGCCCGAGAGCACGAGGAAGAGGTCCACGCCGATGTAGCCGCCGCCCAGCTGGGCGATGGGCAGGTGGAACATCACCACCGCCGCCACGGCGAGCGCGCGCACCCCGTCGAGGGCGGGCATGCGGGGAATCCCCGGCGGGCGGGGGATGGAACCCGGGCTCACCCACCCAATCTACGCCCACGTGTAGCGTTCGGCGCCCACCCCGTGGAGGACCCCTTGCGACGCACCGCCGTTTCCATCGCCCTCGCCACCGCCGCGCTCCTCGGCGCCACGGCATCCGCCGCGCTCGGCAGCTTCATCCCGAGCAAGCTGGCGGTCAACCCGGAGCTGGTCAACCCGGTGGTGGTCAGCCAGTCGTTCCTGTCCGGGGCCCTCACCATCACGCCGGAGGTCTCGGGGGTCGCCCCCACGCCGCCGTCGCTGCCCGACTTCTGGACCATCACCAGCGGGGACATCCCGGTGCTCACCACCCCCCCGGCGGAGGATCCGGAGATCGTCATCGCGGACGTCCAGAAGCGCATGTCCATCCTCTACGCCACCGACCCCTCGGTGGCGGCGATCCTCGGGTCGTCCGATTCCATGCGCCGCCTGCCGTGGCTCTTCCGCCAGGAGCCCGCGAACTCCGCCGGTGGCGCCGCCCTGGGTGACGAAACCACGAAGCGCACCGGCACGCAGCGCATCTCCAAGGTGAACGGTGCCGCACTGGCCGCCAAGCCCAGCGCCGACGCCATGGCGGCCATGCTGAAGGCGGCGGTTGACCGCAACTGCACCACGCCGGCCGGGGTGAACACCTGCGGCGCGCACCTGGCAACCGTCGACGAGCTCGGATCGGTCTTCGGCACCGCACCGGGCGAGTCGGACGCCGGCAGCCCCGGCGAGCGGCTCAAGAACGCCATGGTCATCCTCTCGAAGAAGCAGTTCCAGCCCGGGGAGTCGTACGCCAGCCGCATCCACTTCTACGTGGCGCCCGGCATGAGCACGTCGATCGCGGCGGGCCTCGGGACCAACCGCACGCTCGGCGCGAACGGCAAGGAAATGCGCCGTGACTACTCGCAGGCGATGTCCGCCCTGTCGCGTGCCGGCGGGGTGTGGCTCGAGATGTTCCACTACCCCGAGCGCGGCAGGCCCCGCCTGCCGTTCACGGCCGCCGAGTGGCGCGACGTGCCGATCAACTTCGCGGGCTTCCTGAGGCAGCGCACCACCGGCAACCGCAACCCGCTGAACTACCTGCACTTCGTGCTGACCGACACCCCGGGCGCACCGAAGCCGGTGCCGGAGCCCTGCCGCGCCCAGCCGCCGACCGGGCAGTCGCCCAACTCGCTGAACATCGACGTCATCAGCCTCGCGCTCGAAGGCCTGCCGGCCTGCCCGGCCACGCCGCCCCCGGCGTGCCCCGTGCTGCGACCGGTTGCGTCACCCAATGCGCTCTCGATCGACCGACTGCGGCGCCCGGACCTGAGCCCTGCGCCCCGAGGCCCCTACCCCCAGTGGATCAGCCGTGCGGCCGAGGCGATGATCACGCCGGTGGTCGTGAGAAGTCCCGTGCAGTTGGCGGTGATGCAGCCCGACGACTCGGGCATGACCTGCCAGTGGCAGCGCGCCCAGGCGGGCGACACCAACACCACCATCCTCTCCAACGGCCCCGCCGCGTACCGCGTCACCGAGGAGGAGGCCACCATCTACGGCGACCAGTTCCGGCAGTTCTTCCTC
>JAGWYY010000109.1 GCA_018969105.1 Acidobacteriota bacterium
CTTCCAGCGCATCCAGATGATGGCCAGGTGGGCGATGCTGAACGACAGCATGGCGCCGAACGCGTAGAGGTTCGAGAGGAAGTCCGCCTGGCCGGGGATCATCACCAGCGCGGCGATGGCGCAGAAGATGATGATCGCCAGCGCCGGGGTGTTGAACCGCGGATGCAATCGCCGTATCGCCGATGGCAGCTGCCGGTGGTAGCCCATGGCGTACGTGAGCCGCGATACGCCGATGACGCCTGCGTTGGTGGCGATCACCAGGATCGTCGCGGCGAGGATGCCCACGAAGCCCTCCACCAGCGCCTGCCACACGCCGGTGAGGCCGAACTGGCTGACGATGCCCAGGATCGGGTCGCCGGCGTACGTGGTGCCGAGCTCGGTGGCGTATGAGCCGTCCGGCTGCTGGGTGACGGGTAGGGCCGAGAGGGCCACGATCGGGATGAGGGCGTACATGACCAGCACCGTGATGACCGTGGCGCGGATGGAGGCCGGGATGGTGCGCTCCGGCACCTGGGCCTCCTCGGCCATGTTCGAGATCGTCTCGATGCCGGTGTAGGCGATCATCGCGAGCGTGACGCCGATGATCACGTTGGTCCACGTGGGCGCCACGCCCCACACGATGTTGTCCCACACCTGGGTGGGGGAGAACACCACGAACAGGCCCACGATCACCAGCAGCACCTGGGTGCCCAGGTCGAGCAGCGCCAGGCCGATGTTGAGCTTGGCGGCCTCCTTGATGCCGACGATGTTCAGCATCGCGATGAGCGCCACCACGCCGATGCCCACGATGATGTCCCAGGGGTTGCTGCGCAGCGGCGCCCAGAACACGCCGAGATAGTGGGGCACGAAGAACGCCGAGATGGCGATCGTGATGATGTAGTTGAGCATCTGGCCCCAGGCCGCCCCGAAGGCCGCGCCCTCGTTGAACGCCTGGCGCGCGAACGACGACGACCCCCCGGCCTCGGGGAACATCGCGGTGCCCTCGGTGTAGGTGACCGCCGTGGCCGCGAAGATGAGCCCGGCGAACAGGAACACCAGGGGCGTGAGGCCCAGGGCGTAGGCGGCCACGAGGCCGAGCGCGTAGTAGATGGACGAGCCGACGTTGCCGTATGCCGTGGCCCACAGCCCGGGAACCCCGACGACGCGCTCCATCCGCTCGCGCCTGCGGCGCCGGATGGCCACTTTCTACCTCTGCCTCATTCGGCGCGGCATCGTACTCCCGTGCGGGTAGCATCGCGACGCGGGCTCCCGCCGGGGGCCGCCGACACGGGGAGCGCTGGGCACGTGGCATTGATCGAGGGCGTCGACGTCGTGTTCTACGGCGTATGCAACATGGACAAGGCGATCGGGTTCTACGAGGGCGTGCTCGGGCTCGAGCTGAGCAACCGCGCCGGCAACGACTGGGCGCAGTTCTCGGTGGGCGGCACCGAACTGGGCCTGTTCGGCGAGCTGGCCACCTCGCCGCACCAGGGCGGCGCCACGGTCACCTTCCGCGTGCCCGACATCCGCGCCCTCGAGGCGGCCCTTGATGCCGCGGGGGCCAAGAAGGACCCGGTCGAGGACATGGGTGGCGCCCTCTCGCTGGAGTTCCTCGATCCCGACGGCAACCGCCTGATGGCCGTCGAGCTGCAGGCCTAGGGCCCGGGGAGGACTACGCACCGGCCGCGGCGCGCCGGGCGGCCACCGCCTCGGCGAACGCGGCCGGGTTCTCGGCCACCACCAGCACGCGTGATGTCTCCCACGGCGCCGGCATGTGCGCCGTGATCTTGTCGAGGAGCTCGATCACCACGCCCTGCCCGGGCGACGGGGCGAACACGACCATGCCCTTGGTGATGCGCGCGCCCACCCCGGCCCACCAGGGCCACTTCTGCGAGCGGATGCTCGCGATCGACGCGATGGGGACGTCCACGTGGCCCACCCACCCCATGCGCACGGACACCACCTCGTCGGTGACCTCGACCTCGAAGGGCCCGGAGGACGAGCTGAGGAAGCGCGACCAGCGCGACGTCTTGAGCGGGAAGATCACGGGATCGTGATCGTACGCGCCGTCGTGCCCAGTCCGAGGGCCGACGACATCAGCACGCGCACCTGGTACCGCCCCGCGGTCGTGCGGGCGGGGATGCGCACGCGCACGGTGCGCCGTCCGGTGGCCACGGCCCCCGACTTCGACGCGAGCATGCGGAACGCCGCGGCGCGCGCCGGGCCGGGCACGCGCCTGCGCAGCTCCACGCGCCATGCCGCGCGCGCGGGCAGCGCGAACTGCACGCGCGCCCAGGGGCGCGCCACGCTCACCTTCAGCCCGCGCGGTCGCGGGGCCGCCTGCGCGCGCCCGCGCGACGGCGTGGCGCGCGTGACCGACGCCGTGGCAGTGGCCGTGGCGCCCACGCCGCTGGTGGCCTGCACTGTCACCGACTCGGTGCCGATCGGCGCGGTGTACGTGACCGAGTAGGCGCCGTCGTCGGCGATGCGGGCCGAGCGACGCCCCACGAGGACGGCGATGATCCCGGCATCGTCCGAGGCGCGGCCGGCCACGGTGATCCTGCGGCCCGAGAGGGTGGCGGTGGCCGTGATGGACGGCGTGCCCGCCGCGGGCGCCCCGAGGTCGGTGGCCCAGGCATCGCTCACGCCGGCGATGGGCGCGGTGGTGAACGACGCCACGCCGCCGGTGCCGCTGATCGCCGCGCGGGTACTCGCCTGCGCCGGGGCATCACCCGTGACGGTTCGCGACGCGCGGTAGAGGGCGTTGGTGGCCAGCGTCCGCACGTACACGTCGTCGGCGAGGTTGGCATCGGCGGCGTCGCCGCCCGGGCTCGCGCCGGCGAAGGCCACGCGCGCGCCGTTCACGCTGATCGCGGGGGCGTCGGAGATGGTCTCGGCCGATGCGCGCCGCGTGGTGCCCGCATCGAGGTCGCGCACGTAGGCGTCGGCGTCCGCGCCGCCGTCAGTCGGCACGAGGGACGCGGTGGACGAAAAGGCCACCAGCGAGCCGTCGCCTGAGATGGACGGCAGCGAGGCATCGCCGTTGTCGGTGCCGCCCGTGGGCAGGCTCGCCACCACGATGGTGCGCGCCTCCGGCCGGGCAACGTAGACGTCGCCGCTGGCGTCGGAGTCGCCGGTGGCCAGCACCGATGCCGCAGCCGAGCCCTCGAATGCCACTGCGCGCCCGTCGGCGCTGATGGACGGACGGCCGACGGCCTGCGGCGACTGCACGCCGGTCGCCGTGCGGCTCACGATGGTGAGCGCCCCGCCGGCCCGCATGTCGGCCACGTACACATCGGCCACGCCATTGGTGTCGGTGCCCATGAGCGGCGCGGTGCCCGACGTGAACGCCACCTTCGAGCCGTCGGCTGAGACCGATGGCTGGCCCGTGACCCCGCCGGCCACGACGTCGCCGCGCGCATCACGCGACACCAGCGTGATGCGACCCGTGGCGGTGTCCTTGCGGAAGACGTCCATCGACCCGTTGGTGTCGCCGGTCACGAGGTTGGACGCCGCAGTGGCGAACACCACGTACCGACCGTCCAGCGACACGCCGTAGGCGCGCGCGGCGGCGGGATCGTCCACGGGCGAGGTCGCGGGCTGACCCGAGGCGCTGGCGGACACCATCGTGGTGCGCCCGGCCGTGCGGTCGCGCATGAACAGCTGGCGCACCCCGCCCGTGGACGTTCCGGCGAGCGCGGCCGTGGACGTGAGGAGCACGTACCGCCCGTCGGGCGAGAACGCCGCGCCCTGCACGGCCGACGGTGCCGCGGAGCCATCCGGCAGCACGCCGAGGCGCGCGACATCGCCCGTGGCGCCCAGGGCGGCGATTGGCGCGAGGACAAATGCCCCCGTGGCGGCGATCAGGGCTGCGCGAGGCATACGATGAGGCTAGCCACGCGCGCGGCGTCCCCGGTCCGGCAGGTCGGCGCGCGACATGTGGCCGCGACGACGCCGGGCGAGCGGCTTAGATGCCCGCGTGCGCACCGGACGGACACTCCTCGCGGCAATACTCATCGCCCTCGGCACCGCGGCGGCGGCATCGGCCCTGCCGGTGGTGGCGATCGACCCCGGTCACGGCGGCGCCGATTCCGGCGCGGTGGGGGTGCTCGCGCCGGGAACGGTCACGGGGCTCGAGCCGCGCATCAATGCGCAGCTGCAGCCGGTGATCTTCGAGAAGGACGTCAACCTCGACGTGGCCAACCGCCTCAATGCCTGGCTGATGGCCCGCGGGTTCCCGACCCTCATGACCCGCAGCACCGACAACGCGGGCGGAGACGTTCCCTACACGGACGTCGGCACCGACCTGCGCGCACGCACCAACCTCGCCAACGGCCGGCCGGCCGAGATCTTCGTGTCGATCCACCAGAACAGCGCCGACACCCCGGCGAGCGGCACGGAGACCTACGTGAGGATCGGGGCACCCGCGCCCACGCAGGCCCTTGCCGCGGCGATCCAGCGGTCGCTGGTGGCGTGCCTCGCGCTCACCGATCGCGGCGTGCGCGAGAGGTCGTTCTTCGTGGTGCGCGAGACCACCATGCCCGCGGTGCTCGTGGAAGGCGGATTCCTGTCGAGCGCCACGGATGTCGCGCTGCTCGCCCAGCCGGATTTCCGGCAGAAGATGGCCGAGGCGATCGGCGGTGCGGTGTGGTCGTACGCGGGGCTGGGCGATCCCGGCCCCATCTGCTCCGGGCAGGCCGCGGCAGCCCCGGCACCCGTGCCGGCCGCCATCACCGTCGCGCGCGCCGGAAGGGCGCTCACCATGCGCGCCGGCATCAACCCGCGCCGCGGTGACCTCTGGATCGCCACGGTGCGCGACAAGGCGGGCAACCCCGTGTCGAGCATCCCCCTGCGCGCGCGCCTGCCCAACGGCAAGGGCGTGTCGGTGACCAGCCGCCCGGATGGCAAGGCGCTCATCGCGGTTCCGCGCCGAGGGGGCACGCTGGCAGTCGCCGTGGACATGCCCGGCATCAAGGTGTCGGCTTCCGCGAAGGTGCCGGGCCGGGTGGCCTAGGCGGCGGGCGCGTCGAGCGCCTGCCAGGTCTCGTTCAGCGCGGGCAGCGCGTCCGCGGGCAGGCGGTCGATGAACAGGCGGTGCACCCCGTGCAGGTGGGTGGGCTGCGCCTCGCGGAAGCGCCTGCGCCCGGCCGGGGTGAGGCGGGCCAGCGAGCTGCGCCGGTCGTTGGGGCACTGCATGCGCTCCACGAGCCCCATGGCCACGAGGCGGTCGACGAGTCGCGAGAGGCCCGAGAGCGACAGCAGTGCGCCGTCGGCCAGGTCGCTCATGCGCGCCGCTCCGCCATCGGACTTCGACAGCAGGAGCAGCACCTCGTACTGGGTGAGCGAGAGCCCATGCTCGGCCTGCATCTCGACGTCCAGTTCGCGGACGAGGGCGGAGTGGGTGCGGAGGAATCCATGCCACGCCTGCATCTGCTGGTCGTCGAGGCCGGCCGTCGCTGATCGGCGCCGGGTGGACATGGCGGAAGGGTAAGCACGCGCGCGCCCGGGCTGGCCGGAGTACGGGCGTTCGCCCGCGGGGCCGGTGGCGTCGGAGGTCATTCGTAGGATCCGCGGCGATGGGAGACCCCGAGCCGCCGACCCGCACGTCGCCGATCCCATCGAGGGTTCCCACTCCGGGTTCGGAGGGGGCGCACACGGCCGGGGATCGCGTGCGCGACCTCATCGGCCGGCTCGGCCGTCCGGTGTCCGTGGCCGAGGTGGCGGTGGAGGCACTCGGCATCGGGGGCTGCCCGGAGGCCGTGGCCCGCAGGCTCGCGGGCGACATCGTCGCCGGTGACTCGCGGCTCGCGTGGCAGGGCGACCTCATCGCGGACGCCGACGGCGCGCGCGACGGCACGGCGCTCGGCGCGACGTGCTTCTGCATCGTCGACCTCGAGACCACCGGCGGGGCCCCGGGCTCCTCCGCCATCACCGAGATCGGCGCCGTGCGCGTGGAGGGTCTGCGCGTAACCGACCGGTTCTCCACGCTGGTGGACCCCGAGCAGCCGATCCCCCCGCACATCACCGGCATCACCGGCATCGACGACTCCATGGTGCGCGGCCAGCCGGTGATCGACGTGGCGCTGCCGGCCTTCATCGCCTTCGCGCGCGATGACGTGCTGGTGGCGCACAACGCCCCGTTCGACCTGCGCTTCCTCAACTACGAGCGCCTGCGC
>JAGWYY010000110.1 GCA_018969105.1 Acidobacteriota bacterium
CGTGTCGGACAACCGCTCGAATGCGAAGGGCATCGAGCCCGAGGGCCTGGAGGTGGCCACCTTCGACGGCACTGAATACGCCTTCGTCAACAACGAGCGCGGGTTCTCGTTCGGCATGGTCAACCTCGCCGACCCCGCGGCGCCGGTGTTCCAGGCCGTCGGGCCGACGGGCGAGGAGCCCGAGGGGATCGTGGCGCTGCCCACCAAGCGCTACGTCATCACCGCCAACGAAGCGGGCGGCCAGTTCAGCATCAACAAGGTGGTGGAGCGCGCCACGCTATCCACGGAGCGCGTGCTGCTGAAGGGCACGAACACACCCTTCTTCAATGTCACCGGCGCGGGTGCCGGGCCCAGCGGATCGGTGCTGTTCACGGACCAGAACAAGCCCAACTTCATCCGGCAGGCCACGCTCGGGGCGGCGGGCTATGCGCCCTTCACCAACCCGGTCACCGTCGACGTGGCGCTGGCGGCAGCCACCCTGCACGATGTTGCGCAGGCACCGGGCGGTGGCTACTGGGCCGCCGTGCAGGGCTTCGGCACCGTCGACCTGGTGCGGCTCAATGCCGATGGGTCGCTGGCCAGCTCCCACACGCTCACCAGCGCCCCCACCGCCACGGGCGTCGCGGTGAGCGCAGACGGCGCCACCGTGTACGTGTCGTCGTCGGCGAGCAGCACGGTCACGCGCTTCACCGTGGCGTCCAGCGCCGAGGCGACCTTCACGGTCACCCCGTCCGCGAGCCCCGCGAGCGCACGCATCCAAGACCTCGACATCACCGCGGGGGGCGACCTGGTGGCGGTCGAGGCCGTCACGCCCGGCAGCGCCGACTCCACGAAGAGCCAGAGCAACATCCTGCGCATCGCGGGGCCGGCGGCCATCGCCGGCGGCGGCACCGTGGCGGCGGAGACGCTCTCCACCGTGGCGGTGACCGATGAGCGGTCGAACAGGGCCTACACCGGGCTGGCCCGCCTCAGCGGCGGGGCCCTGTGGACCACCGGTGGCCAGCGCCCCGGGCGGAACGGCAACACCGACCTGCGACGCGTGGCCAGTATCGCCCCGGCCAACACGGCCGTGCCCGAGATCACGGGCACCGCGCGCGCCGGTAGCGAGCTCACGTGCGGCACGGGAACGTGGTCAGCGGCGAGCTCATACATCTACGCGTGGTACCGGGCGGGCGTGGCCATCCCGGGTGCCACGTCGGCGCGCTACACCGCCACCGACGCAGACGCGGGCAAGGCCATCACCTGCTCGGTGACCGGGACGAACGCCGAGGGCACCACCACGGCCACGAGCGCAGCGGTCACGATCGCCGCGCGCGCGGCATCCGGCGGCGCATCCGGGGCCGGCGGGCAGTCCGCCACGGCGCTTCGCCGCTCGAGCGCAACATGCCTCAAGCAGGCCCGCATCACCCGCTGCACGCTGGTCACCCGCGATCCCGGGGCGGCCATCAAGGTGTACCGCGGATCGCGCCTTGTGCGGTCGGTGACCAGTGACTCTGCGGGGAACGCCGTGTTCGGCGTCTCGCGCGTGGGGGTGCGCGGTCCGCTGCGCATCACGGTGGGCGGACGCGGGCTCTACGCCCTGGTGCGCAAGGCTGCCTGATGCGCTCACGCCCGGAGCCGGGGGCGGCAAGCCCCTAGGCTCCGGGCGTGAGCAGGTCGGTGACGATCCCCTGGAGCCCGCGGCTGCAGGCCTACAACCCGTCGGATGACGACGAGCGGCCGCTTCGCCGCGGCCTGGCGTGGGACCTGCTCGGGCAGATCGGCCTGCTCGACGCCCCGGGCACGCAGGTGGTCGACCCGCCAGGCATGAGCGACGAGGGGCTGGCGCGGGTGCACGCGCCGGCATACATCGCGGCGGTAAGGCGCTACTCGGCCACGCCGCAGTTGGCGCTGACCATCGAGGCCTCGCAGTGGGGGTTCATCCCCGGCCAGGACACCGTCGCGCGCGCCGGCATGCACGAGGCCGCGGCGGATGTGTGCGGGGCGTCGGAGGAGGGAGCGCGCGCGGTGTGGGAGGGCGGCCCGGGGTCGCGGGCGTTCTGCCCCGCGCCGAGCGGGCTGCACCACGCCTTCGCCAACAAGGCGTCGGGCTTCTGCATCTACAACGACTGTGCGCTGGCCATCGCGTGGCTGCTCGATGCCGGGGCCGAGCGCGTGGCCTACGTGGACCTCGACGCCCACCACGGCAACGGGGTGCAGTGGATCTTCCACGACGACCCCCGGGTGCTCACGGTGAGCGTGCATGAGTTCGCGTATGGCTTCTACCCCGGCACGGGTGACGTGACCGAGCGCGGACCGGTGGGCACGCCGGACACCACGGTGAACGTGCCGCTGCCGCCGTTCGCGGGCGATGTGTCCATGCTGGCGGCGGTGGAGAGGGTGGTGGATCCCGCCGTGCGCGCCTTCGCTCCCGATGTGCTGGTGGTGCACCTGGGAGCAGACGTGCATCACGCCGACCCCCTCACCCACCTTCAGATGACCATGGCGGGAATGGAGGAGATGTACCGCCGGGTGGTGGCGCTGGCCGATGAGGTGTGCGATGGCCGGCTGATCAACACCGCGGGCGGCGGGTACAACCCCGCTACGCTCGGGCGCCTGTGGGCGCTGCAGTTGGGGGCGATGGCGGCCGCGCCCGGAGGAGGGTCACCCGACGGTGACAGTCACCCCTCCCCGGCGGACGAGCTGCCGGCGGCGTGGCAGGACGCCGTGCGCACCACCCTGGGGCAGGAGCCGCCGGGGTCGCTGCGCGAGGATCCCGGGCCGGAGTGGGACGCCGACCAGCGCGCCGAGGGCGACCGCCTGGGGCTCGAGAACGTGGCCCGGGCCGAGGCGCTGCTGGGCTAGCCGGTGACCGGCAGTGGCGTCGCGCAGATGGTGGCGCGCACGCAACACCCTGTTGGCACACGACGGTGCTGAGACGTGACGGTGATGCGTGACACGATTTGTGCCACGATGACCATATGTCCGAGAAAACCGTGAGGGCCCGGCTCGATGCCGAGTCGCGGCTGGCCCTGAGGATGCTGGTGCGAGGCGGCATGACCGAGTCGGAGGCCGTGCGCACCGCGCTGGTGGAGGCCTGGGCCTCGCGCGACACCGAGGAGGCCCTGCGCGCCGAGTGCGAGCGCCTCATGCAGGACAAGGAGGCCGTGGCGCGCGAGATGGCGGAGTTCCGGGAGTGGGAGGAGATCCGCGCGCCGTGGCCGGACTGAAGCGGGGCGACATCCACGCCGCGCGGTTCGGGCGCGCACGGGGGAGCGTCCAGGCCGGCGACCGGCCCGCCGTGGTGCTGCAGGCGCACGGACTCGCCCACTGGTCAACGGTGCTCGTGGCGCCGCTGTCCTCATCCGCCCAGCGCTCGTCGTTTCGCCCGCCGGTCGAAGTGCGGGGGAACGAGAGCCTCGTGCTTGCCGATCAGATCCAACCCCTCGACGCGGGGCGACTCGGGAGGCGCATCGGCACCCTCAGCGCCGACGAGATGATCGAGGTGGAGCAGGCCGTGAGGAAGGTGCTGGGGCTGACGTAAGCAGGCAGGAGCACCCCGAGGCGCCGCCGGCCGGACCCCTGGGGGCCCGGCCGGCGGGTGATGCCTTTGCCGGGGACGACTGCCGCCCGGCGGTGTTGCGGTGCTACCCCAGCTTGGCCAGCTGCGCGGTGGCGGCCTTGTTCAGCGCTGGCGGGAGCGGGGCGTACCCGATGCCCGCGAGCTGGCCCTGCGCGGTGCTGCCGAGGAAGTAGGTGAACGCCTTCTTCACCGCGGCGTTGGCAGAGCGGCCCTGCACCGCGAGCACGTAGGTGGTAGCCACGAGCGGATAGGCGCCCTTGGCGGTGCTGTTGCTCACATCCACCACGAGGTTGTCGGTGATCTTGGCGGCGGCGCCGGCGGCCTCGATCGATGCCGTGGTGGGCGCCACGAACGCGCCCTCCTCGCCGATGGCCGCAGCCTTGTCGGCCAGGCCGGCCTGCGTGGCGTCGGCGAGGTCCACGTATCCGATGGAGTTGGGGTTGTTCTTCACGCAGTTGGCCACGCCGGGGTTGCCCGGGCTGGCCGACACCGTGGCGCCCCAGTTGGGCGTCTTGCTCCCCTCGGGCCCGAACTTGTCAGCGAAGCCCTGGCTCACCTTCGCCAGGTACGCCGTGAAGTTGTAGGAGGTCCCCGACGAGTCGGCGCGCACGCAAACGGTGATCGGCTTGTCGGGGAACGTGACGCCCGGGTTGCTCGCGGTGATGTCCGCGTCGTTCCAGGTCTTGATGTCGCCGTCGAAGATGCCGGCGAGCGCGGGGCCCGTGAGGTTGATCGCCTTGCTCACGCCCTCGATGTTGGTGGGCACGGTGATGGCGCCCAGCAGGGTCGGGAAGTAGTAGACCGTTGCGCCGATGGCCTTCTGCTCGTCGGCGTCGAGCGGCGCATCGGAGCCAGCCCAGTCCACCGTCTTTACGGTGAGGTCCTTGATTCCGGCGCCGGAGCCCTTGCCTGCGTAGGTGCAGGTCTTGGACTCCTGGCACCAGCGGGTGTAGGCCAGCGCCGGGAAGGTGGCGCCCGAGCCCACCGAAGCGCCCGCCGGGGCCTCGCCGGTGGCGGCGGTGGTGTCGGCCGACGAGGCGTCGCCCGAGGAACTGCTGCCGCACCCTGCGGCGAGCAAGGCGGTCGAGGCCACGAGAAGGCCACCGGCCATGAGGATCCTGCGCGTCATCGAGTTCTCTCCCTGTATGGATGAGTGCGGGCGCGGGCGACAAGGGGGCCGCTGCGCCGTGGCGAAGCCGAAACTAGAGGCCCTGAGTCGCCATGGTTCAGCGATGGAACATCAGGTTCACAAGTTCCGGCGCTGGCCAGGGGGCCAAGGCGCGGGAATCGCCGGTCAGGCCAGCAGGGTGCGGCTGAGCCGGCGCACGGGCACCCAGAACAGCACCGCGGCGAAGGCGCTCAGCACCACCACGTGGCCGAGGGTCACCCACCCCACGTCGCCCATCACCAACTCGCGCGTGGCGGCCACCAGGTGGCTGAGCGGCAGGCACCAGCCGATCACCTGCGCCCAGTCGGGCAGCTGGGTGAACGGGAAGAAGATGCCCCCGAACAGGAACATGGGCGTCATCACGCCGGTCCAGAAGATGTTGAAGTGCTCGATGTTCGAGGTGAACGACGTGTACGTCATGCCGAGCACCCCGAAGGTAAGCGCGCCGACCAGGAACACCAGCGGGCAGAGCAGCGCCCACCAGCTATCGATGAGCCCGAAGGGCGCCATCACGATGAGGAACACCACCCCGTAGATCGTGCCGCGGGTGGCGCCCCACATGTACTCGCCCACCACCACGTCGCCCACCGAGAGCGGGGTGGTGACCGCCGCCTCGAACACCCGCCGCACGTGGATGCGCACGAAGGCGTTGTAGGACGTCTCGAGAATCGCCCCGAACATCACGGCGCTCGCGGCGATGCCGGGCGCGATGAACGCCACGTACGAGATGCCGTCCACCGACGTGAGGTACGCGCCCAGGCCCAGGCCCATGATGGCCAGGTAGGCGATGGCCTCCACGAAGCGCGGGCCCAGCGTGGTGAGGATCGTCTTGCGGCCGACGGTGGCGTTGCGCGCCCAGAAGCGGGTGGCGCCGCGCAGCGACAGCGGCTGCGAGGTGGCGCTCAGCCGAGGGCCTCCAGGGCCTCGCGGAAGTCGTCGGCCAGGCCGGTGTGGCCGTGGGCGAGCGCGGCATCGATGCCGGCCAGGTAGGCATCGGCGGCGGCGTCCACGTCGCCGGTGGCGGCCAGGCACTCGGCGAGGTGCCCGTAGGCCGCGCCCTCGTCGGTGGCCAGGTCGAGGTAGGCGCGGTACTGCGGCACGGCGTCATCCCAGCGCTCGGCCTGGCGCAGGGCCACGGCCAGGCCGTAGCGCGCGCGGGGCTCGTCGGGGTCCTCGGCCACGAGGTCCGAGAACCAGGCGATGCGGTCGATGGCCACCGGCGGCTAGGCGGGAATCGCGGGGCCCACCACGACCTCGCGATCGGGGGCGGCCAGACCGGCGCGCCATGCGGCCAGCAGCGTGGGGATGTCGAGGGGAAGCCCGGAGAGGGCCTGTACCACCTCGGCCTCGGCAAGGGTGTCGGC
>JAGWYY010000111.1 GCA_018969105.1 Acidobacteriota bacterium
GCCCGGCGCATCGCCGACGCCCGCCGGGGCGCGGGCGCGGGAGTTCCCATCGGCGTGAACATCGGCAAGTCGAAGGTGGCGCCGCTCGAGCGCGCGGCCGACGACCACCTGGCGTCGTTCCGCCTGCTGCGCGGGGTGGCCGACTTCGTGGTGGTGAACGTGTCGTCGCCCAACACCCCCGGCCTGCGCGAGCTGCAGGACCGGGAGCACCTCACGGCGATCCTCGGTGCGCTGCGCGATGAGGACGCCTCGATGCGCCGGCGCGACGACCGCGTGCCCATGCCCTTCCTCGTGAAGCTCGCGCCCGACCTCCCGGATGCGCAGATCGAGGACGCCGTCGACCTCGCCGGCGAGCTCGGCCTTGCCGGCGTGGTGCTCACCAACACCACCATCACGCGCGACGGGTTGTCTGATCCCGCATCACCGGTGGCCGCCGAGCAGGGCGGCCTCTCGGGCCCGCCGCTGCGCGCCCGCGCGAGCGCGGCCGTGCGCGTGGCGGCACGCCGGGCCGGCGGCGCGCTGCTCATCGTGGGCGTGGGCGGCATCATGGACGCCGATGACGCCTGGGACCGCCTGGCAGGCGGCGCCTCGCTGGTGGAGGTGTGGACGGGCCTGGTGTACCGGGGCCCGCTCATCGCGCGCGACATCACGCTGGGGCTCATGGACCGCATGCGCCAGGAGGGCGTGAGCCACATCTCGGAGGTCGTCGGCAGCGACCTGGCGGGCTGATGGGCATCATCGCGCAGCTCGCCGTCATCCTGGTGGCGGTGGCCGTGATGTCGCTCGTGAGCGAGCGGCTGCGCATCTCGGCGATCCCGCTCTTCATGGTGGCCGGCGTGATCCTCGGGCCCTTCGAGCCGTTCCCGGCGGTGATCGAGCTGGGCGAGCCGCTCTACCTGCTCGCCGAGCTCGGGGTGATCCTGCTGCTCTTCTACCTGGGCCTCGAGTTCAGCCTCGAGCGCATCCTGCAGGCGAGGAAGCTCGTGCTCACCGGCGGGGTGATCGACCTCATCGTGAACGGCGGGCTGGGGCTGCTGCTGGGCTTCGCGCTGCTGGGCGTGAGCGCCGAGGCGGTGCTGCTCGCGGGCATCATCTACGTATCGAGCAGTGGCATCATCACCCAGGCGCTGTTCGACTTCCGCCGGCTGGCGGACGACGAGACCGACATGGTGCTGGGCACCCTGGTGTTCGAGGACCTCGCCATCGCGCTGTTCCTGGGCCTGGCATCGGGCCTGGCGGTCGGTACGGCGGTGAGCGGCGCCGACCTCACGCTGCGCGCGGTGATCGTGGTGGTGTTCGTGGCCGCGTTCCTCGCGGCGAGCCACTTCCTGCCGCGCTACATCGACCGCATCAGCCCCTACATCGAGCGCGAGCGCCTCGTGCTGGTGGCGCTGGCCATCGTGCTCGGCGCCTCCGCGCTGGCGGGGTGGGTTGGGCTCTCCGCCCCGGTCGGGGCCCTGCTCGCGGGCATCCTGCTGTCGGAGACCGAGGCCCGCGACCGCATCGAGCGGCACCTGTTCGGCCTGCGCGACTTCACGGCCGCGATCTTCTTCTTCGTCTTCGGGCTGCAGATCGACCTCGGCAGCCTCGGGATGGTGTGGGAGTGGCTCATCCTGGCCGCCGTCGTGGCCATCGGCGGCAAGCTGATATCCGGCTGGATCTCGGGCCGGATGGTGGGATTCACCCGCCGCCAGTCATTTACCGTGGGCGCGAGCCTCATCGCACGGGGCGAGTTCTCGCTCATCCTGGCCCAGTTGGCCGCCCTCGGAACCGCGCTGTCGCTGGAATTCCGCGACCGGGTGGTGTCGTTCGCCGGGCTGCTCGTGCTGGTCACGGCGGCCATCGGGGTGATACTTATGCGTGAGTCCCGCACCGTGGGACGTGCGATCTTCGGATCCAGGAGGAAGGTGTCGTGATCGAGGTCCGGGAAACCCGCCTGCCGGGCGTCGGCAAGAAGTTCACGATGCGCACCCAGCGCGGCGAGGACGTCTGCGCCGTGGTGCACATCGATGGCCGCCGCGAGCTCTACCACCGGCCCGACCCCGACGAGGAGCCCGACGCCGTGATCGTGCTCACCGACGAGGAGGCGCACGAGCTCGGGTCGATCCTCGGCGGCGTGGTGTACCGGCCGGAGCTGCTCGACAAGCTCGAGATCGCCCTCCAGGACCTGGCCATCGACTGGATCGACATCCCGGCCGAGAGCCCGCTGGTGGGGCGCACCGTGGCCACGTGCCGAATCCGCACCACCACCGGCGGCACCATCGTGGCGATCATCCGCAAGGAGAACTCGGTGGCGATGCCGCACCCGGATGAGGTGATCCAGGCCGGTGACACCCTGGTGGTCATCACCACCCCCGAGACCTTCGAGGCACTGCAGCGCCTGGTGGCAGAGGGCCCACCCGCGGACGCCGCCTGAGCCCCGCGGGGCCTCCCCGCCATGGCTGATCCCCAACGCCGCGATCTGTGGTCGGTAGTCACCGGCAAGGGCACGCCGTCACTGAGCGGCCTGCTCACGCGCGCCGTGGTGGGCGTGGGCCTGGTGCTGGGCGTGCTGGCCGCGCTGGCCATCGTGGGCCTGGTCGGCGCGACCTCCTCGTACCGCGACGACCAGCAGGCGGCCGTGGAGCGCGCCAAGGCATCCGAGGTGATCCTCGCCGACCTCCTCAACGCAGAGACCGGCGTGAGCGGCTACACGCTCACCGGGGGCACGTCGTACCTGGTGCCGTACGTGCGCGCCGAGGACACCTACCCGCGCAACATCCGCCGCCTGCGCACCCTTGTGGCGGGCGAGCCTCCCCTCGTGAAGGCCGTGGCCTCCTTCGACGCCGCTGCGAAGGAGTGGTTCACGGAGGCACGTGACCTCGTGGAGCTGCGGCAGACGGGGCGCATCTCGGAGGCCGTCGCGCGCATCGGGGAGGGCACGGACAAGCTGCGCCTCGACCAGCTGCGCGCCGAGCACGCCGACCTACGCCGCCTCGTGGAGGAGCAGCGCCAGCAGGCCCTCGAGACAGCCGACCAGCGCCGGCTCTGGACGATCCTCGCCGTGCTGGCGGGCGTGCTGCTCGCGGTGCTGGTGGTGGCGGCGGCCACGCGATCGCTCTGGCGGCGCGTGGGCGGCCCCCTTGGCTCGCTGCTGCAGGGCGTGCGGCGCGTGGGCGAGGGCGATCAGGACCAGGCCGTGCCGCACCCCGAGTTCGCGGCCCGCGAGGTGGTGGGCCTCGTGGATGCCTTCAACGTGATGCAGGAGCGCGTGGTGGACCAGCGCGAGGCCGCGGAGGCCAGCGCCCGCCGCTCGGAGGCGGCGCGCGCCGAGCGGCGCCTGTGGCAGACCGTGGAGCAGGGGCTGCTGCCCGAGAGCCTTCCGGCCGTGCCGGGCCTGCGACTGGCCGCGCGCTACCTGCCCTCGAGCCCGGGCCTGGCGATCGGCGGCGACTTCTACGACGCCCGCGTGCTCGCCGATGGACGCCTCGCCGTGATGGTGGGCGACGTCGCGGGCCACGGGGCGGAGTCGGCAGCGCGCGCCGCGCGCATGCGCTTCGGCTGGGGGGCGCTGATGGAGGTGGACCCCGACCCGCGGCACGTGCTGGCCATCATGAACGCCCACATCGCCGAGCCGCACGAGCGCGACCAGGGGGTGTACGCCACCATGTGCCACTGCGTGATCGCCCCCGACGGCACCGCCGAGTTCGCGCTCGCCGGCCACCCCCGCCCGTTGCTCGTGCACGGCGACGAGGCGGCCCTGGTGGAGGTGGATGCCCGCGGGCCCATCCTCGGGCTGCTCGACGAGGTGGACTGGCCGGTGACGCACCTGACGGTGCCGCCCGGTGGAATGCTGGTGATCTACACCGACGGCCTCGTGGAGGCGCGCCGCAGCGATGAGATCTTCGGGGCGGCCCGCGCCGCCGACGCCCTGCTGGCCACGGCTCACGTGCCGCTCGAGGAGCGGCTCGCCTACCTCACCGAGGCCGCGCAGCGCTACGACGAGGGCAACCTGCGCGACGACGTCGCCGTTCTCGCCGTGCAGGTGGTGGGCCCCGCCGGGGGCTGGGCCCGGCCCCGGCCCTAGGCGCGGCGCCGGCCGCGCAGCGGGAAAGCCCGGGGCACCGCCTCGAGCCGGTAGCCCTCGCCCAGTTCGGTCTGCACGTAGGTGTACTGCCCCCCGGCCTCATCCACCTTGCGCCGCAGCCGGCGCACCAGCACGTCGACCGACCGATCGCCGTCCTGGCGCTCGCCGCCCCACACGCGGTCGAAGATCTCGTCGCGGCTGAGCGTGCGCCCTTTCTCCTCCAGCAGGATCCACAGCAGCTTGGTCTCGAGCGGCGTGAGGGGTGCGACCTCGCCCGCCACGCGCACCTGCAGCCGGTCGCGGTCGATCTCCATCTCGCCCAGCGACACCTCGCCGGCATCGGCGGGCGCCTGCGCCTCGAACCGCCGGAAGATCGCCTCGAGGCGGGTGATGAGCTCCTTCGCCGAGAACGGCTTGCGCAGCAGGTCGTCGGCGCCCAGGCGCAGGGCCTCGAGCCGCTCGGCCTCCTCCTGCCGCGCGGTCATCACCACGATCGGCAGGTCGGGAGACCACTTGCGCACGTCGCGGATGATGCTCCAGCCGTCGACGTGGGGGAGCATGAGGTCGAGCACCAGGGCGTCTGGGCGCCAGCCCTTGAGCGTGGTGGTCGCCGCGAGGCCGTCCTTGCAGATGCTCACGGCGTAGCCCGCCCGGGCCAGGTGGTACGCCACAGCGGTGGCGGTGGACTCGTCGTCCTCCACCACGAGGACGGTGCGCTTGTCGTCGTCGCTTCGAGGGGCGGCGGCAGTCATCGCGGCCAAGCGTAAGCACGGCGGGGCGGTGAATCGTGACCCATGTGTGAACGGCGCGTGAAACCCCGATAACGCCGCCCAGATCACATTTCACAACATGTTCACTGCAACGCTGTAACGGTTCACAAGTCGTTCACAGGGCTCACGCGACGCTTCCATTGACTCAGAACGAACCCCTCTCACCGAGGCGCTTCCGTCGCCTGAGTCGGGTAATGAATTAGACCCTCACTCACAGGAGATCGCTGAACGTGAATCGCACCATCCGCATCGCCGCCGCCACTGTGGCGGGCGTCGGCGCCCTCGCCGGCGCAAGCTCGGCCTTCGGCATCGCCGTCGGCTCAGGCGCCACCTTCCCCGCCGTCGCCTACCAGAACTGGTGCGGCACCTTCAAGACCTGCTCGTACACGGGCGTCGGCTCGAGCGCCGGCATCCGCGCCCTCACCGCGAAGACGGTTGACTGGGCCGGCAGTGACGCCACCCTCACCGACGCGCAGCTCGCCGCCATCGGCGGGTCGGTCAACTACTACCCGACGCTGCTCGGCGCCATCTCGGTGCCGGTCAACCTGCCGGGCGTGAGCGGCAACAAGCTGAAGTTCACCGGCGCGCAGCTGGGCGAGATCTTCCGCGGCGCCATTCCCACCTGGAACAACCCGGCCCTGGTGAAGAGCAACCCGGCGCTGAAGAACGCCTCGGGCCCCATCCAGCTCTGCGTGCGCTCGGATGGCTCGGGCACCTCATGGAACTTCACGCGCTTCCTCACCAAGACCAACAAGCAGTTCGCCACGCAGATCAACTTCTCGCAGACGCCCAACTGGCCCACGACGAACGTCATCAAGTCACCCGGCAACCCCGGCGTGGCCAGCTGCGTGAAGAACACGCCCGGCTCGATCGGCTACGTGGACCTCGCGGACGCCATCCGCGCCGACCTGCAGACCAACGTCTCGGCCATCGGCAAGAGCGAGGTCGTGAAGCAGGGCAAGAAGACGGTGCGCAAGGATGTCTTCATCCTCCCGAGCGCCAAGAGCATCGACCTCGCGGGCAACATCCCCGTCAAGTCGATCAAGCCCGACCTCACGATCGACTTCACGGGGAGCCCGAACGCGGGTGCCTACCCGATCACCATCACCACGTGGGCGCTTGCGGTGCCGGGGCGTCCGAAGAACGCCGAGGTGAAGGCGGCGCTCGGCCAGTTCTACTCGCCTGAGGCGCAGGGCGCGCTCGCGGGCCTCGGCTACGCCCCGCTGCCGCGTAACGTGCGCATCG
>JAGWYY010000112.1 GCA_018969105.1 Acidobacteriota bacterium
TCGTGCTGCAGCACGTGCCCGACCGCGCAGTGATCTCGTCGTACCTGCGCGACATGGCGCGAATCCTCGCCCCGGGAGGGGCGATGGTGGTGCAGATGCCGGCATCAATGCCCCTGCGCCAGCGCATCCAGTGGCGTCGTCGGGCCTACCACGGCCTGCGCGCCGCGCGGGTGCCGGAGCGCACGCTCTACGACCGTCTGGGCCTCGACCCCATCCGCATGAACTGGATGGCGCGACGCGACGTGGAGGCCGCCATACGCCTGGGAGGGGCGGATGTCATCGCCGTGCAGGACGGATGGCTCGGCGATGGGTCGCGCGTGGGCCGGGAGGACAACCTCACCTACGTCGCCACGCGTTAGCATTGCGGCCATGAACGTCGTGATCGCTGGTGGAGGAATGGTCGGCCTCACCCTCGCGCGCCTGCTGCGCGCCCGGGGTGTCGAGCCGGTCGTGATCGAGCGGATGCCGGAGGGGGCGTACATCCCCCGCGGCTACATGCTCGGGTTCCAGGGCTACGAGCCCCTGAAGGAGATCGGGGTGCTCGACGAGGTGTGGCCCGAGGGGCGCGAGATCGCCCCGCAGGGCACGAGCGCCGTGGCCGTCTGCGTGGAGGTGGGCAAGGTGATCCACGCCATCGCCCGCGACCTCCCCGTGATGTACGAGCACTCGGTGAAGGACCTCGTGTTCGACGACAGCGGCCGGGTGACCGGCGTAATCGCAGAGGGCCCCGGTGGCGACGTGGAGATCCCATCCGACCTCGTGGTGGCGTGCGACGGCAAGCAGTCGCGCGTGCGCGAGATGGCCGGCATGGAGGCCGCGTTCACCCAGTTGCCGGAAGGCGAGCTCGGCTGGATGAGCACCACCCCTGCCGAGACGTCGTTCTCGATGGCGTACATGTCCGATGGAGGGCACATCGGCCACCTGTCGTGGCCGCAGGGCTCCGGGGGCTGGCGGTCGTGCAAGCGCGTGGGCGCCGAGGCCGCGTTGGCACCCGGGCTCGACGCCATCAAGGAGATGTGGTCGCGCCTGCTCCCCGAGTCCACGCTCGGCGTGGAGGGCCTCGAGAGCATCGACCAGGTGCGCTACTCGGAGCCCGAGCTCCTCACCACTCCCGAGTGGTGGAAGCCCGGCATCGTGCTGATCGGCGACTCCGCGCACTTCTTCGGTCCCGAGACCGGCATCTCGTCGGGCATCGGCCTGGGTGACGCCCACGCCCTCAGCGAGGCCATTGCCCAGAACCGGGATGACGCCGATGCGGCGTGCCAGTCGTACGTGATGTGGCGCGCCCCGGTGGTGCGGCCCTACGAGGCCATGGATCCGGGCCGCGAGCGCATCCTCACGGCAGGCAAGCAGCCCCCGGGCCCCGGCGAGGCCTGGCCGCCCGAGTAGGGCTCACGAGGGGGGCGCGCCGTCCGCAGGGTGCGCGTTCTCATCGGCCAGGTACCGTCCGAGGTTCCCGGCGCGCGCGAGCTCGATGAGCCCGGGGATGGTTGGCAGCCAGAAGTTGAAGAAGCGCCACACGACGACGCCCACGACGGCGTCGGCGAGCGGGATGCCCAGCACGGTGAGGGTGAAGGTGGCGGCCGCGTCGATCGCCCCGTACCCGCCCGTGGGCAGCGGCAGGAGCATGGCCACGTACGCCGTCGCGTAGGCGAGGGCCACGGCGCTGAGGGACACCTCCGCTCCGATGGCGCGCAGCGCGGCCCAGAGGCACGCGATGTCCGCCACCCAGTAGATGACCGACCCGGCCGCGGCCGGTACGTTCACGCGGCCCGGCTGCAGCGTGGCCCGGGCCACGATGATGCCCCGTACCGCTGCCGCCACGGCCTTGCGGACCCAGCCGTGCGAGGTGTCGGCGGCGATGCGCCGGCCGCGTGCGCCCTGGCTGGCCCAGAGCCCGACCGCGGCGATGACCGGCACCGCGATGAGCCAGGGCAGCTCCATGCCCAGTGGCAGGCCGATGCCCGGGGCAAGCAGCAGCACGAGGGCACATGCGAATGCCCAGATGCCGAACAGCGCGTAGATGAGCACGTTGAAGCCCAGCACCCGGGACATGGCCGATCCGGCTGAAATTCCGGCCCTGCGCAGCAGCCAGTAGATGATCGCGATGCCGCCTGCCCCCGCAGGTGCCACAAGACGGGTGGCCCCGACGCTTGCGAGCCACACACGCGTCGCCGAGCCCGGGCTGAGGCGCGGGCCGTCGTCCATTGCCACCACCGCGCGCAGGGAGATGACGTAGGCCGTGTACGAAACGACCTCGAGCACGAGGCAGGCGAGCAGCCAGGGCCCGCTCGCCCGCTCGAGGGCGTCGAGCACCTGCTGGTAGCCGGCCGCCTTGCCGAGCAGCAGCACGAGGCCGATGGCCAGCAGCAGCACCAGGGCGACGCCGAGGATGATCGTCCGCCGCGATACCGCATGCGGCGCGTCGCGCTCGACGTCGCGCTCGACGTCGTGTTCGTGCGACGAGGCGGGATCGGGCTGCATCAGCCTGGTCCGATCCCGCCCCGCCACGTGGCGCACGCGGCGCCCGACATTGCGCCGAGCGCGACCGCGTCATCGAGCGCGAGGCCGCGGGCGAGGCCCGCCGCCAGGCCGGCGGCGAACGAATCGCCGCAACCGTAGGTGTCCACCACGGGGCCCGGCGGCGGGGTGGCGGCGTAGCGTCGGCGCTCCCCACCGGCATGAATGACGGTGCCACCGCGCGATCCGTCCGTGAGCACCAACGCCGCGGGCGCGAGCGCGCCTGGGAGGCCGGAAGGGTCCTCGTCGGGGTCGTTGGCGCTGGCCACGATGACGTCGGCGCGCACCCCGGTGGCGAGGATGTCCTCGAGCCTTCTCGCGGTGACCACCAGGGCGCCCGCCGCCCGGCACGCCTCAAGTGCCGAGGGGTGCTCGCCGGCGTAGTACGCAGCGCCCGCTTGCGCAATCGACTCCCATGGGAGGGGGTCCTGCGCGGATGGCTGCAGGCGTGCACCCACCACCATGATCGTGCGCTCGCCGTCGCCCTCGGAGATCGAGAGCACCGGGGTCTGGGCCCCGGTGCGGCCAGCCGCATGCACCCGCACCCCACGCCCGGTGAGAAGGTGCCGCGCGCGATCTGCGGCGGCGTCGTCGCCGAGGGCCGTGAAGAAGTCAACCGATGCGCCGAGGCGTGCTGCCGCGCACGCGGCCACCGCCCCACCCCCCGCGGGCTCCTCCAGCGGATCGGCGAGATCGGCGATGTGGCCCCGGGCGGGCAGGGTCCCGAATGCGTGGGTGACCCACTCGACGTGCCCCACCACGGCCACGGCGCCGCGCGGGCCGGCGACGGTCATGTCAGGACGGTCCCAGCACCTCGGGCGCGCCGTGGGCCCGCAGGCACTCCGGGACGACCACCGAGCCGTCCGGCCGCTGGTGGTTCTCGAGGATCGCGATGAGCGTGCGTCCCACCGCCACGGCGGTGCCGTTGAGCGTGTGCACGGGGATGGTCTCCTTGCCCCGCTTGGTCCGCGCCCTCAGGCGCCGCGCCTGGTAGTCGGTGCAGTTGGAACAGGAGGTGACCTCGCGATAGCGGCCCTGGCCGGGCATCCATGCCTCGCAGTCGAACTTGCGGGCGGCGGAGGCCCCGAGGTCGCCCACCGCGACGTCCACGACCCGGTACGGGATGCCCAGGTCCTGGAGGATGCGCTCCTCGATGCCGAGGATCCGCAGGTGCTCGGCCGACGACTCCTCCGGGGTGGTGAACGAGAACATCTCCACCTTGTCGAACTGGTGCACGCGGAAGATTCCGCGCGTGTCGCGCCCGGCGGCACCGGCCTCGCGGCGGAAGCACGATGAGATGCCCGCGTAGCGCAGCGGAAGGTCGGCCTCGTCGAGGATCTCATCCTGGTGCAGGGCCGCCAGTGGCACCTCGGATGTGCCCACGAGGAAGAGGTCGTCGTCGGCCGTTGCGTACACCGCGGAGCGGTCGGCCGGGAAGAAGCCGGTGCCCACCAGAGCCTCCTCGCGCACGAGCACCGGCGGGATGACCGGCGTGAAGCCCTCCGACGACACCACCTCGACCGCGTACGACACCAGCGCCATCTGCAGGCGCACGAGCGGGCCCATCAGGTAGGCGAACCGCGAGCCCGACGTGCGGGCGGCCCGCTCGAGGTCGAGCCCGCCGAACCCCTCGGCGATCTCGACGTGGTCCTTCGCGCCCTCCGGGAACGCCGGGATCTCCCCCACCACCCGGACCTCCACGGCGTCGTCCTCGCCACCATCGGGGGCGGCGTCCTCGGCGATGTTGGGAAGGCCGAGCATGAGCACATCGCGGCGCGCTTCGGCATCGCGAAGGCGGTCCTCGTCGGCGGCAGTCCGCTCGCGGAGGGCGCGCGCGGCGTCCTCCTGCCCCGCGGGAACGTCCTGCCCCTGCTTCTTGAGCGCCCCGATCTCCTTCGCCATGCGGGTGCTCTCGGCGCGACGCTCCTCCACCTCCGCGCGCAGGCCCCGGCACTCGGCGTCGAGCGCGAGCACGTCGTCGAGTGCCCCGGCGTCACCACGGCGCGCGAGGGCGGCCCGCACGAGGTCGGGATCACGACGTATGAGGCGCAGGTCGAGCAGTGGAGTTCCTCCCCCTCGGAATGTAACGAGGCCCGGCACCTCGGGGGGCGCCGGGCCTCGTGGCACGCACGGCTGCTCGGGCGGTTACTGCTCGATGCTCATCACGTAGGCGACGACGTTGTCGAGGTCGGCCCCGCTCACGAGGCCACCGGGCATGGCGCCCTTGCCGTTCATCACCTGCATCTTCACGGCGGCGGCATCCTTCTTCGACGCGCTGAGCTGCGGCCCGACGCCGGCCTGCGTGCCGCCCGCGGGGTGGCAGCCCTGGCAGTTGGCCTCGAACACGGCCTTGCCGGCAGCAGCGTCACCCGCGCCCCCGGCGGCAGCGCCGCCCCCGGCCGCAGCGCCCGAGTCACCGCCCGACGCCCCACTGTCCGCCGCGCCACCGGAGCCGCCATCGGCCGTGGGGGCGGGAATCGTCTTGCCCTGGGAGTCGGTCTGGGGAGCGGTGTTCGCGATGGTCGTGGCGTCCGCGGGGGTGACGCCCGCCGTGTCGCCCCCGCCGCAGCCGGCACCGACCGCGACGAGGCCGGCGGATGAGAGCACGACGGCTGCGATGGTGACTGCTCGGCGCATGTTTCGCTCCTCGGCGACGGGATGGAATGCCTACGTGGCAACCTTATCGGGCAGGTACGACGATCGCCGCGGGGCTCCTGCCCCGTGCGGCCAAGTCGGGAGGATTGCCACATGATTCAGGGACTTGGCGGGGACATTCCGCGCATTGGCGCCGACGCGTTCGTTCACGAGGCGGCGGTGGTGATCGGCCGCGTCACCCTCGGCGCGCGCTCGTCGGTGTGGCCCCACGCGGTGATCCGCGGCGACATCGAGCGCGTGGACGTGGGCGACGACACCAACGTGCAGGATGGCGCCGTGCTGCATGCCGACCCTGGAATGCCCTGCGTGGTGGGCGATCGGGTGACCATCGGCCACCGGGCCACCGTGCACGGCTGCACCGTTGGCGATGAGTGCCTGGTGGGCATCGGCGCCACGGTGCTCAATGGCGCGGTGATCGGCCGCCAGAGCATCATCGGCGCCCATGCCCTGGTGCCCGAGGGCATGGAGGTGCCCGAGGGCGTGCTGGTGGTGGGGGTTCCCGCGAAGGTGAGGCGAGAGCTCACGCAGGAGGAGCGGGACGGCCTGGCCGCGCAGGCGCAGCGCTACGTGGCCAACGCGGCGCGACACGCCGCGGAGGCCACGCAGATCAGCTGACGCCCCCTACGTGAGGGTGTACTCGGGCCCGCTGCCGCCCTCGGGCGGCGTGAGCTGCCCGCCCTTGGCGGTGATGGCACCGCACTGCACGCAGTTCGGGTTGTTCATGCGCACGTGAACCATGCCGTTGCTCTCGGAGCCGTCCACGATCTCGTACACCTTCGCGGGGCACATGTTCTCCCACGAGACCGCGAGCTCCTTGGGCACCTCGGTGCGGATGCGGATGTGGTTCGGCTGGTCATCGCGCGTCTTGTTGCCGCTGAGGAACACCGACGAGAGCTTGT
>JAGWYY010000113.1 GCA_018969105.1 Acidobacteriota bacterium
CATGAGCCGGATGATCGGGTCGTGGCTGCCGGTCACCTGCGTGATGATCCTGTGGCGCGAGAGCAGGGGCATCACCACCAACTGCGGGAAGAGGCTCTCGTGCATCGCGTGCACGGCGTCCCACGCCACCTTCTTCCGGCCACCGGAGGGCTGCTGCAGTTCGATGGCCACCAGGCAGCCGATGCCGCGGGCCTCCTTCAGCACCTCGTGCCGGCTGCGCAGGCCGTTGATGCCATCCAGCAGCTTGCGGCCCTGCTCGGCGCTCCGCGTGAGCAGGTCGGCATCGTCGAGCACGCTGAGCGTGGCGAGCCCGGCGGCCATGGCCAGGTTGTTGCGGCCGAAGCTGGAGGAGTGCACCCAGCAGCGGTCCATGCGGTTGAACACCGCGGAGTAGACCTCGCGGCGGCAGATCATCGCGGCCACGGGCACGTAGCCGCCCGAGAGGGCCTTGCTGGTGGCGATGATGTCGGGCTCGATGCCGAAGTGCTGGAACGCGAACATGGTGCCGGTGCGGCCGTACCCCGTGGCCACCTCGTCGCAGATGAGCAGCGTGCCGTACTCGCGGCAGAGGCGCTGGACGTCGCCGAGGAACCCGTCGGGCGGAAGCCTCACGCTGTGGCCGGGGATGCACTCCACGATGACCGCGGCGGTGTCCTCGCGGGCGAGCACGCGCTCGAGGTGCTCGAGGTCGCCCACCGCCACCTCGTCGCCCGGCAGCAGGTGCCCGAAGCCCTCGCGGAACTCATCCCCGCCCATCACCGAGAGCGATCCCATCGTGAGGCCGTGCCAGCCGCCCCGGAAGTGCACGAAGCGGTCGCGTCCGGTGGCAGCCCGCGCGAACTTCAGCGAGGCCTCCACCGCCTCCGTTCCCGAGTTGCAGAAGTAGACGGCGTCGAGGTGGTCGGGCGTGCGCTGCACCAGCGCCTCGGCGAGCAGGCCCGAGAGCAGGGCGCAGTCCATCTGCACCATGTTGGGCAGGTCCATGTCGAGCACGTCGCGGATCGCGCCCGCCACCACGGGGTTGTTGCGGCCGATCGCGGCCACCCCGAAGCCCCCGAGCATGTCGAGGTACTGCGCGCCGGTGTCGTCCCACAGGTAGGCGCCCTCGCCCCGGGCGTACACGCGATCGAACCCGATGGTGCGGAACACGTCCACGAGCGTCGGGTTGACGTACTGCTCGTGGAGCTCGTAGTTCTCGCCGAAGCGATCGGCGATGACGCGCTTGATGTCGAAGGCCATTGGGCCGGAAAGGTACTCCCGTTCCCCGGGCGGTTCATCTCGCGTGCTGGTACATCACGCCCACATGCCGTGGCTCCTCGTCATCACCGCGGGCTTCTTCGAGATCGCCTTCGCGACGCTGCTGAAGCTCTCCAACACCTTCACCCGCATCTGGCCCACCATCGGCTTCGCCATCTGCGCCATCCTGAGCTTCGGGATGCTGTCCTGGGCTCTCCGCTACCTGCCCATCGGCACGGCCTACGCGGTGTGGACCGGCATCGGCGCCGCCGGCACCGCGGCCCTGGGTATCTGGGTGTTCGACGACCCCGCCACCTTTGCGCGCATCTTCGGCATCGCGATGATCATCGGCGGCGTGATCGTGCTGAACCTGACCGGCAGCCACTGACCACCCCGGTGTCAGGCACTTAACCGTTCTGACGAACGGTTAAGTGCCTGACACCGGGGTTCCGGGCTCCTTCATTCCGTCATTCCGGCGCGTCGAGGCGGTGCACGGCGATGAGGCTCGTGGCACCGGGGGTGGCCACCTGCGGGCCACTCGTGAGCACCACGCGTGATCCTTCCGGCAGGTCGAGGCGGCGCTGGGCGCGCAGGAGGCAGCGCTCCACCAGGGCCTCGATGGGCTCCTCGGGGCGCTGGTGCAGGGGCTCGGGGATGACTCCCCACTCCAGCGCCAGCTGCCGGGCCACCTCGCCATCGCTGCAGAGCGCCATGATCGGGCGCCTCGGGCGGAATCGAGCTGCGGCCCGTGCCGACCCGCCGGTCTCCGTGGGGATGATCAGCGCGGCGGCCTTGATCTCGCGGGCCAGCAGCACGGCTGCGCGCATGACCGACTCGGCGGTGGTGCGGCCCTCCTCGCGTCCGATGGCACCACCCTCCACCACCAGCGGGGTCACGCCGTCCTGGGCATCGAGCGCGATGGCCGCCATCTGCTCGATGGTCTCGATTGGATACCGGCCCACGGCGGTCTCGCCCGAGAGCATCACGCACGAGGTGCCGTCGATCACGGCGTTGGCCACGTCGGACGCCTCGGCCCGCGTGGGCTCGGGGGCGTCGATCATCGACTCCAGCATCTGCGTGGCCGTGATCACCATCTTGCCGCGCGCGTTGGCCGCCTCGATGATGCGCTTCTGGAGCAGGGGCACGCGCGACACCCCGGCCTCCACGCCGAGGTCGCCGCGGGCCACCATCAGCGCATCGGCGGCCTCGACGATCTCCTCGAGGTTCTCGATGGCCGAGAGGGTCTCGATCTTGGCGATGATGCGCGCCGATGAACCGAGGATCTCCCCGCGCAGCTCGCGGATGTCCTCGGCACCGTTCACGAACGAGAGCGCGATGAAGTCGGCGCCGGCGTCGAGCGCCGTGCGCACATCCGCGCGGTCCTTCTCGGTGAGCGCCATGCGGCCCACCTGCGCATGCGTGAGGAAGGCCCCCTTGCGCGGCAGCGCCGTGCCGGGGATCACGCAGGTGCCCACCAGCGCACCCTTGGTGCGCTCGGCGATGGCGATGCGCGGGGCGCCGTCGCCGATCACGAGCTCGGATGTGCCGGGGTCGGCGGCATCCACCACGCCGGGCCAGTCGACCACCAGCGCGCTCGTGGCCCCGCGTGCCTTGGGATCGCCGACGATGCGCACCTGGTCGCCCTCGTCGAGGTCGGCGCGGCGCGAGGCCTCGTGAAGGCGGATCTTCGGCCCCTGGAGGTCGAACATGATCGCCACGTGGCGCCCCGCGGTGGCTGCGGCGTCCTTCGCCTGCCACGCCCGGCGGATGAAGTCGTTGCGCGTGCCGTGCGAGCAGTTGATGCGCACGCCGTCCACGCCGGCACGGATCATCGCGACCAGCGTGGCCTGGTCGTCGGTGGCCGGCCCGAGGGTGGCCACGATCTTCGTGCGCCTGATCGTGCTCATGGGGCGCGGGATGCTAGTCCCGTTCAGTGAGACACGCGTTGCAGCGGCGCGGCGCCGCTAGGCGAACTTCGCGCCGGCCAGGCTGGTGCCGGAGTGCGCGGGAGATCCGCCGTTGGGCTCCACCGAGATGTCCACGGCGGCGTAGTCGGCCGGCGCGGGCAGCGGCAGCATCAGGTCGACGCTGCGTGATGACGGCGTGAACGACCCCACCGACGTCATCTCGGTGGACCCCTTCTCGAGCACCCACACCTCGTAGTGGTGGTTGGCCGGCGGCGCGGGAACGCCGGACAGGCGCACCTGCACCATGCCACCGGCCTGCTCCGATCCGTAGAGGGCCGCCGTGCCCGACACCCCGTCGCCGGCCTGCGCCACGATGGCTGTGCTCGCGGTGAGCGGGCCCGGGTCGGACGTCCCGCCCCCGGTGACCGCGAGCGTGACGCCCACCGCAACGGCGGCGGCGCAGGCGGCCGCGGCCAGCGATGAAAGCACCACGCGGCGGCGCGACCGGCGTGCGTCGAGGCTGATCACCTCGGCCAGCGGCTGCGCAGGGGTTGCGTCGGCAGGGACGGCGTCGGCAGGGGTTGCGTCGGCAGATGCCGCCGCGACGATGCGATCGCCCAGGTCGGGCGACGGGCTCACGCGCGGCAGCGCCCGGGCCATGGCGTCCATGGCGTCCCTGTCCTCGGGCGTGATGTCGTCGGTGCTCATGTGGTTCATGCCTCCGGGCCCAGGTCGCCGATGACCTCCCGCATGCGCTCGAGGGCGAGTCGCATGCGGCTCTTCACGGTGCCGAGCGGAACCTCGAGCACCTGGGCGATCTCCGTCTGCGAGAGGCCGTCGAAGTAGGCCAATTGCAGCACGTCGCACTGCGCAGGCGGTAACCCTGCCATCGCCTCGGCAACCCTCACCGCGGCATCGGCGTCGGCCACCACATCCGCGGAGTCCGGGGCGAAGCCCCGCTCGGGCAGTTCGTCGCTGGGCACCGGACGGCGGCCGGTGGCCCTCACGGCGTCGAGGGCACGATTGCGCGCGATGGCGCACACCCACGTGGCCGGTCGTGACCGCGACGGGTCGAACGACGACGCCGACCTCCATACGGCGAGGAAGGCGTCCTGGGTGCACTCCTCGGCGGCTTGGGCATCGCCCGTGATGCGATACGCCACCGCGTGCACCATGCGTCCGTAGCGGTCGTAGAAGCCCCGGAGGGCCTCGTGATCGCCCGCCGCCATCGCCCTCAGCGCGGCAGCATCCGCCTGCGCGGGGTCAACCATGTCGAGCGGATCCACGACCACGGGGGAATCGTAGGTCGTGGTCGCCCACGCCCGGCGCGAGGCCGTCGCGGCGAAGCCTCCGATGACGGCCTGCGCGCCGGGCACGACGTCCCCTAGCCCGCCGGCGGGATCAGCACGCCGTTGATGACGTGGATCGTGCCGTTGGACGCCTTGATGTCGGTCTTGGTGACCGTGGCGTCGTTCACCATGACGGCCTTGCCCTTCACCATCACGCGAACGGTGCTGCCCTCGGCCGTCTTCACCGACTTGCCGCTGAGGGTGACCACCTTCGCGGCGGGCACGTTGCCCGGCACCACGTGGTAGGTCAGCACGGCGCGCAGCTTGGCGGGATCGGCCTTGAGCGCGGCCAGGGTCTCGGCCGGCACCTTGGCGAATGCCGCGTTGGTGGGCGCGAACACCGTGAACGGGCCCTTGCCCGACAGTGTCTTCACCAGGCCGGCCTCCTTCACCAGCGAGACCAGCGTGGAGAACTGCGGGTTGGATGCCGCCACCTGCACGATGTTCTTGGTCGGCTTGGCCGGCATGGACGAATGCTGGGCCATCGCCGGTGCGGCGACGATTGCACCTGCGGCGGCGATGGCACCGATGGCGGGAAGAAGTCGGGTACGGCGGTTCATGGGTCGTGCTCCTCCGGTCGTGGCCCGATGTGCTCGGACCGTTCGACCGTGGTACGACCGCCGCGGCGGATCGGATCACCTCGGTTCAGGTGGATGTTCCCGTGGAACATCCGGCGCGGCTACGGGCGGGCGGCCCCGACGTAGTCGTGCAGGCGACTGGCCAGAGGGAAGGTGGTGACCACCTTGCCGGTCTGCGGTGCGTGCAGCACCGTGCCGCCGCCGATGTACATGCCCATGTGGCCGAGGTTCCGGAAGAAGACCAGGTCGCCGGGCGCCAGTTGGTCGAACGGCACCTTGGGGAGCGCCGCCCACATGTCCCAGGTGGTGCGCGGCAGCGACTTGCCGATCTGCTTGTACGAGAACATCACCAGGCCGGAGCAGTCGAAGCCGGCCGGGGTGGCGCCGCCCCACACGTAGGGCACGCCGAGGTATTGCATGGCCACCTGCACCACAGGCGCATTGGGCGCCGGTGAGGGCAGGGGCTGGTCGGCGCCCGCGACGCCGCGCATCTTGATGCCCACACGGGTGAGGAACGCGCTGTCCACGAGGCCATTCGGTGGGAGGCCCATCTTGAGCTGCAGGTGGCGGATGGCCTTCTCGGTGGGCTTGTCGAAGCGGCCGGTCACCTTGATCTTCTCGCCCTTGGCGCGCAGGCGCACCTGGAACTGCTTCATGAACGACCCGCGCGTGTCGGGGCCGATGAGCGAGATCGGCACCGGGGGCGCGGTGGGCGCGCCCTGGGTAGCGCCGCCGGTGGGCGCAGGTGCCTGCGACGGCGCGGGCGCCGCGGACGTGCTGGTGCCGGGCAGCGCATCGGGCACGGGCGACGCGGAGAGCGTGCCCGCCACCGCGAGCGGGAGCGACAGGCCGATGAGGATCGCCACGGCGCGGCGGCGCGCGATGTGGTGCCTCACGGTCGGGCGTGTCGCGATAACGGGGCTCCTGCTCGCTTGCACGGACTGCGTGCCGACGCG
>JAGWYY010000114.1 GCA_018969105.1 Acidobacteriota bacterium
ATGATGGCCCCCGCGCCGTCAGGCAGGTCGCGCGTGAGCACCAGCACCGCCGCGGGCAGTGCGATGTACATCGCGCCCATCAGCACCAGGGCCACGCGACCCGTGACGCCCTCGCGGTCGGGCAGGGTGAGGGCGGCGATCGCGGCGAGGAACAGCCCGGCGCCGAGGGCGAAGAGCAGCGCGCGCTCCGGGGGCGAGGCCGCCCACGCGAGCACCACGCCGAGCAGCGCGGTGGCGTACCCCGCCCACTGCAGGTGACGGGGCACCTGCGCGAGGCCGTAGAACTCGAAGAGCGCCGCGAGCGCGACGATGAGCGCGAAGGCGGCGAACACCGGCCCGCCGAAGTAGACGGCCGCGACGATCACGGCGATGCCCGGGATCGCGATGGCGATGCGACTCATCATCGGGCGCCGAACCTCCGCGTGCGATTGGCGTACTCCTCAAAGGCCTCGCGCAGGTCATCGGGCCCAAAGTCGGGCCACAGGCGATCCGAGAACACCAGCTCGGCGTAGGCCGACTGCCACAGCAGGAAGTTCGAGAGGCGCTGCTCGCCGCTCGTGCGGATGATGAGCTCCGGGTCGCGCATGTCGGGGGCGTACATGAACCGCCCGAAGTCCTCGTCGGGCGCATCCGGGCCGGCCTCCGCCACGTACCGGCGTGCGGCATCGACGATCTCGGCACGCCCGCCGTAGTTCATCGCGATGAATAACCGCATGCGGTCATGCCGGGCCGTGCGCGCCTCCGCATCGGCGATCTTGGCGAGGAGGGCATCGTCGAGGCCGTCGAGCCGGCCGATGAAGCGGATCGACACGCCCTCGGCGTCGAGGTCGGGCACCTCGCGGTCGATGAGCTCCGAGAACAGCACCATGAGGTCGTCCACCTCGTCCTGCGGGCGGTTCCAGTTCTCGGTGGAGAACGAGAACACCGTGAGGTCGCGCACGCCCATGTCGCCGGCGGCGCGCACCACGCGGCGCAGCGCCTTCGCCCCCGCGCGGTGGCCCGCGGACGTCGGCAGGCGGCGGCGGCGGGCCCAACGGCCGTTGCCGTCCATGATGATCGCCACGGACTCGGGCACCGCGGATCGCGGGGCCTCCGGGCGACGGGAGGGGCGGGTGCCGAGCGCGATGCGCGCGGCCCGCAGGCGCGAGAGGAGCGCCATCACACCTCCATGATCTCGGCCTCCTTGCGGGCGAGCATCTCGTCGACCGCCTTCACCTCGGCATCCGTGAGCTTCTGCACCTCGTCCTGCGCGCGTGAGAGGTCGTTCTTCGACACCTTGCCGTCCTTCTCGGCGCGCTTCATCTCGTTGAGCACGTCGCGGCGCACGTTGCGCACCGCCACGCGGGCCTCCTCGGCCATGCGGTGCGCCACCTTCACCAGCTCCTTGCGCCGCTCCTCGGTGAGCTGCGGCAGCGGCAGGCGGATGGTGTTGCCGTCGTTGCTCGGGGTCAGGCCGAGGTCGGACTCCTGGATCGCGCGCTCCACGTCGGGGATGAGCGTCTTGTCGAAGGGCTGCACGGTGATCAGGCGGGGCTCCGGCGCGTGGATCTTCGCGATCTGCGGCAGCGGGGTGGGCGCGCCGTAGGCATCCACCTGGATGCGGTCGAGGAGCGTGGTGCTCGCACGCCCGGTGCGGAGGCTCGCGAACTCGCCCCCCAGGTTCTTCACGGCACCCTCCATGCGACGCTTGGCCTCGTCGAGCCTCTCCTTCATGGTGCCTCCCCCTCAGGGCCCGTCCGGGCCGCTCACGATCGTGCCGATGTGCTCGCCGTCCAGCAGGCGGGCGATGTTGCCCTCGTCCTGCATGTTGAACACGAGCAGCGGCAGGTCATTGTCCATGCACAGCGTGAGCGCGGTGGTGTCCATCACGTGCAGGCCGCGCTCGATGACCTCCATGTGCGTGATGCGGGTGATGAGCTCGGCCGAGGGGTCCTCGCGCGGGTCGGCCGTCATCACGCCATCCACGTTGTTCTTCGCCATGAGGATGCACTCGGCGCCGATCTCCAGCGCGCGCAGCGCCGCCGTGGTGTCGGTGGTGAAGAACGGGTTGCCGGTGCCCGCCGCGAAGATGACCACCCGCTTCTTCTCGAGATGGCGAATGGCGCGGCGCCGGATGTAGGGCTCCGCAACCTCCTGCATGGCGATGGCCGACTGGATGCGGGTGGTCACCCCGATCTTCTCCAGGGCGTCCTGGATCGCCAGGGCGTTCAGCATCGTGGCGATCATGCCCATGTAGTCGGCGGTGGCACGATCCATGCCGCTGGCCGCCCCGATGACCCCGCGGAAGATGTTCCCGGCGCCCACCACCACCGCGACCTCCACATCGCGGTCGGTGGCCCCCTTCACCATGCGGGCCACCCCCGCGATGCGATCGGGGTCGATGCCGTACCCCTGCTCGCCCATCAGCGCCTCGCCCGAGAGCTTCAGGAGCACCCGGGACCAGGCGGCATCAGCGGGCTTGTCGCTACTCCCCAAGCTGGTAGACCGTGAACCGCCGGATGGTGATGTTCTCGCCGAGCTCCGACGAGGTCTCCGCCCGGAGCTCCTCCATGGTGCGCTGCTTCTTCTCCGTGGCGTCACGGAAGAAGGGCTGCTCGAGCAGGCAGATCTCGCCGAGGTGCTTCGCGAGCTTGCCCTCCACGATCTTCTCGCGGGCGTTCTCCGGCTTGTCCTTGGCCTGCTCGGCGTACACCTCGCGCTCGCGGGCCTTGTACTCGTCGGGCACGTCGTCCACCGACACGTAGGTCGGCTTCATGGCGGCCACGTTCAGGGCCACGTCGCGGGCGAACTGCTGGAAGCGGTCGGTGCGCGCGACGAAATCGGTCTCGCAGTTGACCTCCACGATCACGCCGAGCTGGCCACCCTGATGGATGTAGCTGGCGATCGTGCCCTCGTTCACCTCGCGGCCGGAGCGCTTCGCGGCGTCGGCCAGCCCCTGCTTGCGCAGCAGCGTGGCCGCCTCCTCGAGGTCACCCCCGGACTCCGTGAGGGCCTTCTTGCAGTCCATCATGCCGGCGCCGGTCTTCTCGCGAAGCTCCTTCACGAGGGCGGCGGGGATCTGCGCGGTGCTCATGCCTGCTCCTCCTCGCTGATGATGGCCTCGGCCACGATCTCCTCGGCCACGGCGTCGGCGGCGAGCTCACTGGCGGCCTCGTCGAGCACGGCCTCGGCGGCGGCGGCCTCCACGGCCGTCTCCACGTCGCCCGCGGCGAGGGCCTCCACGGCCACCTCGGCGGCCACGTCAGCGGCCGCGGCCACCTCGACGGCTGCGGCCAGGTCGGCCTCGGCCTCCTGCACCAGCTCCGCGGCGGCCATCGCCACGGCGGCGTCAGCCTGCTCCACGGCGGCCACCTCATCGGCGGCCGGGCGCGAGGTGTCGCGCGCGGCGCGGGCGGCATCCGGGTCGCCTGCGGCCTGGGCGGCGGCTGCCGCGGCGCGGGCCTCCTCGTACCCGCCCTGCGGGTCGAGGCCCTTGCCCTCGCGGATGCCGTCGGCGATCACCGACAGCACCAGCGAGCACGAGCGGATGGCGTCGTCGTTGCCCGGGATGACGTACGAGGCCTCGTCCGGGTCGCAGTTGGTGTCGACGAGCCCGATCACGGGGATGCCGAGGCGGTTGGCCTCGCGCACGCCGATGGCCTCCTTCTTGAGGTCCACGATCACCACGGCGTCGGGGCGACGCTGCATCTCCGCCACGCCGCCCAGGTTGGCCTCGAGCTTCACGAGCTCGGCCTCGGCCGCGAGGCGCTCACGGGTGGGCAGCAGCTCGAGCTGGCCGCCCGCCTTCTGCGCGCGCAGCTCGTGCAGGCGGCGGATGCGCTGGCTGATGGTCGACCAGTTGGTGAGCAGTCCGCCGAGCCAGCGGTGCGACACGTACGGCATGCCGGCACGGATCGCCTGCTCGCGCACGGAGTCCTGGCACTGCTTCTTGGTGCCCACGAACATCACGCTGCCGCCGCGCTCGGCGACGTTGCGCGCGAAGGTGTGGGCGCGCTCCAGCAGGTCGAGGGTCTGCTCGAGGTCGATGATGTAGATGCCGCTGCGCTCGCCGAAGATGAATCGCTTCATCTTGGGGTTCCAGCGGCGGGTCTGGTGCCCGAAATGCACTCCGGACTCCAGGAGCTGCTTCATGGTGACGACGGCCACGCGTGGCGTCTCCTTGTTCGGTTTCAATCGGAAAACCCGTGCGCCGCCGCGGGGAACCGGATGATCCGGTCACCGCCCCGCGACCTCACGCGCCCGGGGTAGGGTGCGAATAGGCGGCCGTTATCGGCCGACCGGGCATATTAGCCGTCCCCGGCCGCCCGGGCACGCGCACCGGCAAGGGCCGTCTCGAGATCCGGGGGCAGCGGACTGTCGAACGCAAGGTGCTCGCCGGTCTCCGGGTGGTCGAACTCCAGCGCATAGGCGTGCAGGAACTGCCGGCCGAGGCCGTGATCCGCCCGGCCCCGGCCGTACACCGGATCGCCGAAGACGGGGTGCCCAGCGCTCTCAAGGTGCACCCGCACCTGATGGGTGCGACCGGTCTCGAGGCGGGCCTCCACCAGCGCCACGGCGCCGATCTGCTCGAGCCGCCGGAAGTGCGTCACGGCATCCCGTCCTCCGTGCGCCAGCACCGCCTGCCGCGTACGACGACGGGGGTCACGGCCCAGGGGCCGGTCCACCGTGAGCGCGGGCGGGAAGTCGCCGTACACGAGGGCGAGGTACCGCCGGCCGATCTCGCGGTCGCGCATCATGCGCGAGAGGCGGCGGTGGGTGCGCTCATCGCGCGCCACCAGCAGCAGGCCCGAGGTGTCGCGGTCGAGCCGGTGCACGATGCCGGGTCGCTCCGGGTCGTCGCCTCCGCCCGCTCCTGCGCCGAGGAGGCCGTGCACCAGGGTGCCGCTGGAGTGCCCGCGCGACGGGTGGGTGACCATTCCGGCCGGCTTGTCCACCACCAGCAGGCGATCGTCCGCGTACACCACCGGCACCCCGAGGTCCTCGGCCTTCAGCTCCTGCGCGCCCCGATCCGGCGGCAGCACGGCCTCCACGACATCACCGGTGGCGAGCGCATGCCGCTTGGGCCGGGCCTCTCCGTTCACGGTCACCGAACCCGCCTCGATGAGCCGCTGGGCCTCCGCGCGGCTCTCCATCCCGTCGGCGGCAGCCAGCACGGCGTCCAGCCGCCGGCCGTGATCATCTGCCCCGACCACGAGGCGCAACCGCCGCGCCTCAGTCATCCCCGGCCGAGAACACGATCGCCAGCACCAGCAGGATGGCCCCGAACGTCACCGCCATGTCGGCCACGTTGAATGGTGGCCACGGGCCGATGGCGATGAAGTCGGTGACGCCGTCGCGGCTGATGCGGTCGATGAGGTTGCCGATGCTCCCCCCGAGCAGCAGGCCTCCACCGATGGGCACCAGGCGGTGCTGGCCGGCGTAGGCCACGAGCACGATGGCGATCACGCCGATGGCGATGAGCGTGAGCACCGCGATCACCCCGGTGCTGCCCGAGAACAGGCTGAAGGCGATGCCCGTGTTGATGGCGTGCACGAAGTCGAGGCCGGGGACGATGTCCACCACCTCGCCGGGCGTGATGGTGGCCCGGATGATCACCTTCACCAGCTGGTCGAGCACCACCACGCCGAGGGCGATGAGCGCCATGAGGCGGTAGCGCTGACCCGCCTCGCGCTTCCTGCGGCGGGAGATGGCGTCGGGCAGCGCCTCGCGCGGCGTGCGGCCCTGGCCCGTCATTCGAGCTCCCCCGCGAGGCGGGCCATGCGCGCCTCGATCTCGGTGGGATCACCGTCGATCTCGATCAGCTTGCGCGCGCCGGATGACCCGCGGCGCAGGCGCACGGCCGAGGTGCGCACGCCGGCGACCTCGGCGAGGTACGCGCAGAGGGCGGCATTGGACTGCCCCTTGTGGGGCGCGGCGGCGATCTGGATGCGCACGGCCCCATCCTGCACGCCAACGGCCACCGTGCGCCGTGACCGGGGCACGGCCTTGACGGCCACCACCACGCCGCCGTC
>JAGWYY010000115.1 GCA_018969105.1 Acidobacteriota bacterium
GGGGCATCGGCGGCCTCGATTGCCCCGGCCGTGCAGGTTGCAGCGGTCCCGCGCCTCGCCGTGACGTGGTCGCGCACCACCACCAAGCGCAAGAAGGCCACCGTCACCGGACTCGTCACGCTGCGCAGCGGCGTCACCGGGTACCGGATGAACGCCGTGCTCACCTCCGGCCCCAACGCCTACCGGTCGGATGCCAACACCCGGTCCGGGCGCTGCGTGCGCGTGAAGGTGAAGGTGGGGCCGAAGACCGCCAAGAAGCCGCGCACGGTGGCGCGCCAGCGCTGCAGCATCACCCTGCCCGTGGGGGCATGGACGGTGAGCGTGGAGGGCTCGAGGGGGCCTGAGCTCATGGGCTTCACCAGCAAGGCGTACCGCATCCGGTAGAGGTCGCACCCCGCGGCAGTGGCCCGTGCCCGTGCCCGCGTGGCAGCGAAGGGCACGGGAGTACGCTTCCCGCATGAACTCCCCCGACATCGCCCGGTAGGCATCACGTGGCGCGTCGCCTGATCGCCGCGCTGGCAGTTGCTGCCGCCTCGCTCGCGTGCGGCCTCGTCCTGGCCGGGTCGGCCGCCGCCCAGGCCGCGCCGCAGGGGGCGGACTTCTTCGTGGCCCCTCCCGCGGGGCAGGACATTCCCGCCCCGCCGGGCGCCGACCCGCGCGATGCCGCCGACGTGGCCACCACGTGGGCCGACCTCCATCCGTCGTCCACGGGGTTGGCCCGCACGGGTGCCGACCTCGAGGTGAAGGAGGTGGAGAGGGCCGGCGCCGGACTGCGCGTGGTGCGCATGCAGCAGGAGGTCCGGGGCATCCCGGTGGTGGGCGCCGAGACCGTGGTGTCGGTGAAGCCCGACGGCGACATCGCGAGCGTGACGGGCGAGCGGCTGGGCGGGCCCACGCCAACTCTGACCCCCGGCATCGCCGCCGCCGATGCCCGGCGAATCGCCATCACGGACCTCGCCACCCGCTACCGCGTGAACCCGTGGGGCCTCATGGCCAGCGTGCCCGAGAAGGTCATCTTCGAGCCCGGGATCTTCGGGGCGCCGTCGCCCGAGCGATCGTTCCTCGCCTGGCGGGTGCAGGTGAGCGGACGCGACCTCGGCATCGAGGACACCGTGCTGGTGCACGCGCACGACGGCTACAGCACGGTGATTCCGCGCACGCCCCATCTGCGTGATCGCTGGGTGTGCAACGGCAACAACGTGGTGGACCTGAAGATCCCCTGCACGGCCGGAACGGCGTCGCGCGTGGAAGGGGCCGGGGCCAGCGGCGACTCCGTGGTGGACACGGCCTACACGTACCTCGGCGCGGTGATCAACTACTTCTTCACCGTGTTCGGCCGGAGCTCGTTCGACGGCCAGGGCACGGCGGTGCCGATCACCGTGCGCGGATGCCCCGATCCCTCACCCTGCCCGTGGTTCAACGCCCACTGGTCGTGGGATTCCAACAACGCGAACCATCACATGGTGGTGGGCGACGGCTACGTGGGCGACGACGTCATCGCCCACGAGTTCACCCATGGGGTCACCCAGACCACCGCCGCCCTCTATTACTGGTACCAGTCGGGCGCGGTGAACGAGTCGATGTCCGACGTGCTCGGGGAGTTCTCCGACATGGTGGATGGCGTGGGAGGCGACACCGCCGGCCAGCGCTGGCAGCACGCCGAGGAGCGCACTGGCGGCTACAACCGGCTGATGAGCGACCCCCCGGTGAAGTCCCAGCCCGACCGCACGGGCAGCGCCCTCTACGCGAGCGACGCCAGTGACAACGGAGGGGTGCACACCAACTCCGGAGTGGGAAACAAGGCCGCCTACCTCATCACCGATGGGGGAACGTTCAACGGCAAGAGCGTGGTGGGCATTGGCCAGACGAAGGCCCAGCAGATCTACTACCGGGCTCTCACCACGCTGCTGCGCTCGGGCTCCGACTACCAGGACCTGCGCGTGGCCCTCAACACCGCCTGCGCCGACCTTGCGGCCGCCGGAAGCTTCGGCATCACCCTCGGCAACTGCACGCAGGTGGACACCGCCACGCTTGCCACCGAGATGCAACTGGTGCCGGCGCAGGCACCGGGCACGGAGGCCACCGCATGCCCGGTGGGCCAGGTGGCCAGCTTCCAGAACGGCATCCTCGATGACATCGAGACGACCGGCACGGTGAGCTCGGTGGCCACCAGCGGGGATGCCAGCACGTTCCTGTTCCGTCCGGGGTGGTACGCGACCTCCGGCACCAAGTCGCTCTTGCTCCGCGCGCTCGCCACGGCCACCGACGGGTCGCTGCTGTGGCGCCCGAACAGCGGCGTGGTGATTCCCCCGGGCGCCTACATGTCGTTCGACCACGCGTACTGGCTGCAGTCGGGCGTCGACGGCGGCGTGGTGGAGTTCTCGGTGTGGGCAAACGGCGCGTGGGGCTCCTGGACCAGCGCCATGGGCCTGGTGGACAGCGGCTACGCGCCTGGGGTCATTGGCCCGGTGGTGACGAGCCTCGCGAACCAGTCGGCGTTCACGGGCACCAGCCGCGGCTATGGATCGAGCCGGCTCAACCTGGCGTCTCTCAGCGGACAGACCGTGCGCTTCCGCTTCCGCATCGCAACAGATTCGTCCGTGGCTGCCCAGGGGTGGTTCATTGATGACATTGGCGTGTACCAGTGCGGTGCGGCCGACGTGGTTGCCCCGGAGACCACCATCACGGTGAAGCCGGCGGCATACATCCGTGCCCAGTCAGCGGCGTTCTCGTTCACTGCCGATGAAGCCGGCAGCACGTTCCAGTGCTCGATCGACGGCGCAGCCTTCACCACCTGCACGTCCCCGAAGTCGTACACCGGTCTCACCGTGGGCACGCATCAGTTCCTGGTGCGTGCCCGCGACGCGGCGGGAAACGTCGACTCCACGCCTGCCACCTGGGACTTCACCGTGGACCTCACGCCACCGGATACCAGCTTCACGAGCGTGCCACCCGCGGTGAAGAACGGCACGAGCGCCACCGTGGCCTTCACGTCTCCCGATGGCACCGCCACGTTCAAGTGCGCCCGCACCGGGCTCGGTCCCACAGCCTGCACCAGCCCCTACACCTGGTCGGGGCTCACCGACGGCACGTACACCCTCACGGCCCAGGCGGTGGACCTCGCCGGCAATGAGGACTCCACCCCGGCCACCACCACGGTGCGCATCGACAACACCGCGCCCACGGCGAGCTTCGTATCGGCGCCCGCGGCGTACGTGGCGTCCACCAGCGTGAGCATCGCGATGACGTCCAACGAGATCGCCACGGGCGTCACCTTCGAGTGCAAGCTCGACTCCGGTGCCTACGGGGGCTGCACCTCGCCCAGGGCGTACACAGGCCTGTCCCAGGGGTCCCACACCGTCACGATCAGGGCCACCGACCGTGCGGGCAACGTCGGCAGCCCCGCGAGCACGTCGTTCACCGTCGACACCGTGCTGCCCGACACCAGCATCACCAGCGGCCCGGCGGCGTGGATCAACACCTCCACCGCCACCGTCGGGTTCACGGCCACCGAGGCCGCCCAGGCGTTCCAGTGCCGGCTTGATTCCGCGGCATGGGCCACGTGCACGTCGCCCAAGGCGTACACCGGCCTGGTGGAGGGCGCGTACCTCATCAGCGTGCGTGCCGTGGACCTGGCCGGCAACATCGACCCCACGCCCGCTACGCGGTCGTTCCGGGTGGACACCACCAACCCCGACACCGTGCTCATCTCGGCCCCCGATCCGCTGATCAACACCACGTCGGCAACAATCGCGTTCGCGCCCGTGGATGCCAACGACACCCTTGCCGACTGCAACCGCGATGCTGCGGCCTGGGCCAGCTGCACGTCGCCCTGGACCGTCACCGGGCTCACCGACGGGGTGCACACGCTGGGCGCACGGGCACGCGACTCGGCTACCAACGTCGACCTCTCGCCGGTGTACGCCACCTTCACGGTCGACCGCACTGCTCCCACCACCACCATCACCTCGGGGCCGTCCGGCACCGTGGGCTCGGCGGATGCCAGCTTCGGGTTCACGTCGAATGATTCCGGCGCGTCGTTCGACTGCTCGCTCGACGGGGAGCCCTACGTGGGCTGCGACGCGCCGTTCGAGATCACCGACCTGACCGACGGCCCCCACCAGTTCGAGGTGCGTGCCACCGACCTGGCGGGCAACGGGGACCAGACCCCGGCCTCGCGCAGCTTCACGGTGGACACCACGGAGCCCACCACCACGATCACCGATGCGCCCGACGAGAGCATCCTCGCCAGCGCGGCGAGCGTGTCGATGACGGCCGACGAGCCCGTGGCGCGCTTCGAGTGCGCGCTCGACAGCGGTGCCTTCTCCACCTGCTCATCGCCGCACGCCTTCACCGGGCTGGCGGTGGGCGACCATGAGCTCAGCGTGCGCGCCGTCGACCTCGTGGGCAACGTGGAGTCGTCGCCGCAGGTGGTGTACGTATCGCGCGACGAGCTGCAGGCCGCCGAGCCGGAGCTGCCGCCCGAGGATGAGGGCGGAGGGGACGGCGGCCAGCCCGATCCCAGCGGCGACCCGGCAGGCGACCCCGGATCATCCGGCGCCCCCGGCACCGGCCCGGGCGGCGGCGCGAGCGCGAACTCCCGTCCGACCGCCGCCACCTCGGAGCTCGCGCGCGCGAACGCAGAGCTGCAGAAGGCGCTGGCGGCCTGCGGCAAGCGTCCGCCTGCCCAGCGCAAGGGGTGCGAGGCCCGCGCCCGCGCCACCTATGCCTATGCGGTGGCCAAGGCCCGCGCCACCAGCACGCGCACGGCCGCCAAGGCCCGGTGCGCCAAGGTGCCCGCGGCCAGGCGCGCCGCCTGCAACAAGGCAGCCGACGCGGCGTATGCCCGGGCCATGGCTGCGGCGGCGCGCGCCAGGGCCACCGCGTTGCGTCGCGCAGGGTAGGCGCTCCGGCTCGAAACGCCCGCGCGCCCGGGAATGGACGATGCCCTACGCTCCCGGGGACTCCGTCAGATACCCGCACACGCATTCAAGGAGGCCGCACATGGCCGATGACGAGACCACATTCATCTTCCTGGCCGTCTACGACGACGAGGACGACGCCCAGGCCGACTACGACGTGGTGAAGGAACTCCACGCGAACAAGGTGATCGGCAGCTTCGATGCCGCGGTGATCCGTCGCGACGCCGACGGCAAGATCCACGTCAACAAGGACGAGACCGCCACGCGCAAGGGCGCATGGGGCGGCGCGGCCGTGGGCGCCGTGGTGGGAATCCTGTTCCCGCCGTCCATCCTGGCGAGCGCCGGCGTCGGTGCCCTGGCCGGCGGCCTGGGCGGCCACTTCCTCAAGGGGATGTCGCGCAAGGACGTCAAGGAGCTCGGCGAGTACCTCGACCCGGGCGAGGTGGCCCTGCTGGTGGTGGGCGACTGGCAGCTCGACAAGGCCATCGACAAGGCCTTCTCGCGCGCCATCAAGAAGATGGACCGCGAGGTGAAGAGCCTCCAGCGCCAGGCGCTGGAGGAGGACTACGCCGCCATGATGTCGGGCGGTCACGGCGAGTAGCAGGTGCGTGGGGTGACTCCCCGGGGCCGGCCGCGCCCGGCCCCGGGGAGGTGCTCCTGCGTTCTCTTCCCGTGGGCGATCCACCCACTACCCTGACGGCATGAACACCATCCCTCCGCGCCGCGCGCTGATCGCGGCATCCGTGCTCGGCACCGCCGCCGCCCTCGTGCTCGCGGGCTGCGGATCGTCGTCCGACAGCGCGGCCACCACTGCCACCAGTGCCACCACCCCCACGGCGACCACCGCCACCACGGGCACCGCCACGGCTCCCATCCGCAAGGCCGACCTCACCTACGTGCTGCCGCTCGTGGTACGCAACACCCTGCCCGTGGACATCCAGGTGACCCCTCAGGACCCCCGTGGTCCGTGGGAGGCCAAGCCCGATGCCCAGCGCACCACCATCGCCGATGGGGAGTCCAC
>JAGWYY010000116.1 GCA_018969105.1 Acidobacteriota bacterium
CGCATGGCGTGCCAGCGGGCATCGCGTGGCATGGCGTCGGCGGCCAGCCCGCGCACGGCCGCCACCTCGCGGCGCACCGCCACGGCCGCGCCACGGGGGTCGAGCGCGTTCGCCCCGCCCGCCTGGGCGCGGGCGGCCGCCGCGGCGTGGGCCAGGGCATCCCGCACGTCCTGTGGCAGCCCGTTGCCGGCGGCCGCGATGAGCGCGGCGTGCTCGAGGTGACGCGCGGCCAGGGCGCCGCCGGTGCCCACCGGTGGCACGAGGCCCTCGGGCCCGGCAGCGGCAAGCGCGGAGAACGCGGCGGCGGGCCCGGATCCGTGGCGCGCGGCAAGGGCGCGCGCGCCGAGCACGCGCGCGGATGCGTCGGCCCGCTCGAGGGCCATGGCGACCTCATATGCCGTCGTGGTGGTCATGGGGCTGACGGTATGTCCACGCCCGTCGCCGGACTTCATACCGATGTCCAATTTCCGCGCCGTCACGTTGTACCCGCAGGGCATCGCGTCGGCGTGCGTCGGGCCCGTTCGCGGTGGGAATGGCGCGTGCCGTGGCGTAGCGTCGCGGCATGTCCCGACTCGAGCCCGGCCAGCCCGCCCCCGACTTCACCCTGCCGTCCGACGGCGGTGACGACGTCACGCTCTCGGCGCTGCGCGGCGCCCCGGTGGTGCTGGTCTTCTACCCGAAGGCCATGACCTCCGGCTGCACGCAGCAGGCCTGCGGTTTCCGCGACGCCCTGTCGTCGTTCGCGAAGATCGATGCCACCGTGCTGATGATCAGCCCCGATCCCGTAAAGCAGATCGTGAAGTTCCGCGACAAGGAGGGCCTCACGTTCCCGCTGCTCTCGGACGAGTCGCACGCGGTGCTCGAGGCCTACGGCGTGTGGGTGGAGAAGTCGATGTACGGCAGGAAGTACATGGGCGTGGAGCGCAGCACGTTCATCGTGGGCCCCGACGGCGTGCTGCAGCATGCCGACTACAAGGTGAAGCCCGCCGGGGACGCCGAGCGCGTGCTGGCCCTGCTGTCGTAGGGATTCCCACCCGGTTGGGAATCGCCAACCGGCGCGCGGCCCCGTATCCTCCCGCCGTCCCCGAGTTGGAGGAAGTCAGACGTGGACGTCTTCGAGGCAATTCGCAAGCGCAAGGCCGTGCGCACCTACACCGACAAGCCCGTGCCGGACGAGGTGCTCGACAAGGTGCTGCGCGCCGCGCTGGCCGCGCCCACCGGCAGCGGATCGCAGGCCTGGGGCCTGCTCGTGGTGCGCGACGAGGCCAAACGCAGGGAGATCGCCGACCTGGTCATCGCGGGCGGCGCGAAGTACTTCGCCGCCATGCGGCCCATGCGCGACGCCACGCCCGAGGAGCACGAGGCGCAGTGCGTGGAGTACGCCGAGCAGATCCTTCCGACGTACCGCATCGCGCCCGTGTGGGTGCTGGGCCTGCTCGTGCCCCGCAACAACTACCCCGAGAGCATGGCCGAGGGCGGGTACGTGGACGACCTCCTCTCGGTCGCCTTCGCCATGGAGAACCTCTTCGTGGCCGCGCGCGCCGAGGGGCTCGGCACCGTGCCCACGTCGGCCTTCCAGAGGTTCGAGAAGGACCGCCTGCGCCAGATCGTGGGGCTGCCGGATGACGTGGACCCGGTGCTCGTGACCCCGCTCGGCTACCCGGAGTCGTTCCCCGAGGGCCTTCCGCCGGCGCTCAAGCGCACGTACCGTGGGTGGAAGTCGCTGGTGCACGATGATGCCTGGGGTAACACCCGCGACTGACCGCTGATCCGAGGAGGACTCTTCCGTGGCATGGGATGACATCGCGCAATGGCAGCCGCAGGACCTCTTCGCCTCGCTGCGCATGGGCGACAAGGTGCAGCCGGTGGACTGCCGCGAGTTCTCGTGGCGCGAGGCCGAGACCAAGGTGAAGGGAGCGATCCGGCTCGATCCGATGTCGTTCACGTCGGAGATCGACTCGCTGCCGAAGGACAAGGAGATCATCTTCTACTGCGATCGCCCCGGCGAGGCCACGAGCATGAAGATCGCGCTCACGGCCTTCGACAAGGGCTACACGCGCGTGGGCGTGCTGGTGGGGGGATTCGACGCCTGGGTGGCGGCGGACTACCCCGTGGAGCCAAAGGAGTAGCCCGCCGGCGCCCCGGCATGGCAGCGCGGTGCGCTAGCGCTTGGGAGTGAGGCCGTAGGTCGCCTCGAGCCACTGCGGCAGCACCGCCGCGATGCCGCGGATGAGCAGTTCGCGCTCGGAGATGGCCACGCGCGCGGCGACCGACAGCACCAGCTGCCCCTCGTCGCTGCGCACGCCATTGGTGCCCGAGACCATGTCGTTCGCCTCGGCCTTGTTGTAGACCATCGCGCGCGCGGCCATGGGCCAGTGGTCCTTGGTCCAGTCGATGAGTGACTGCTCGAGGTCGGTGGGCTCGTACTCGAAGAACGCTCGCTGGAGCTCGTTGGGCGTGGGGTCGCTGTCGCGCGGCATGGGACGTCCTTTGCGGGGCCGGTTGGCGGTACGAAGGGCAGGATAGCCACGTGAGCGATGCGAGCGGTACGCGGTTCGGTGGTGCGCGGGGCCGCATGGTGCTGATGGCGGGAGGCCTGGCGCTCTGCGTGCTGGCCATCATCGGCGCCAGCCTCGAGTGGGGACGCCTCATCGTGAACGACCGCCTCGTGGTGGTGGAGGATGGCCTTACGCTCTGGCAGGGCGTGGTGGTGCTCGTGGTCGCCACGCTCGGCGCGCTCGCGATGGCGCTCGCCGTGGCGACGGGGCGCGGGCGCGCCGCGGGCCTCATCGCCCTGGTGGCGGGCGTGGTGATCACCGTGGTGGCCATCAGCGCGCTGTCGTGGCTGGTCACGCGCCCCGACGACCTCGCCGAGCAGGTGAAGGCCGCCGCCGCGGACATCCCGCTCAAGGGCTATGTGGTGCCGCCCATCGAGAGCATCGTCGGCCCCGGGGGCTGGATGGCCATGGTGGCCGGGGTGCTGCTGGCGCTGGCCGGGCTCGTCGCGGTGGTCGCCTCGGCCTGGAGCGGCCGCCGCCGGACGGGACGGGCGGCCTAGTGGCCATGCGCATCGCATCGCTGCTGCCATCGGTGACCGAGATGGTCTGCGCCCTCGGGCTGGAGGACCGCCTGGTGGCTCGCAGCCACGAGTGCGACTTCCCGCCCGGCATCGAGCGCGTGCCTGCCGTCACGGCCAGCCGCCTGCCCGCCGACGCGGTGACGCAGGCCCAGGTGGACGCCGCCGTCACCGATGCGGCGCGCGCGGGCGAGGCGCTGTACGAGGTCGACGCCGATCTGCTCGCCCGCCTCGCGCCGGACCTGGTGATCACGCAATCGCTGTGCGACGTCTGCGCCGTGGCCGAGGGCGCCGTGTTCGCGGCCGTCCGCGACCTCGACCCTCCCGCGCGCGTGCTCTCGCTCGCCCCCGGGCGCCTCGACGAGGTCATCGCCTCGGTGCAGGAGGTGGCCGACGCGGCGGGCGTGCCCGAGGCCGGCCATGCGCTTGTGGCGTCGCTGCGCGCGCGGCTCGATGCCCTGCGCGCGCGGGTCGCGGGGAGGCCGCCGGTGCGCGTGGCCGCGGTGGAATGGATCGATCCGCCGTGGTCGGCCGGCCACTGGGTGCCCGACCAGGTGGCCGCGGCCGGTGGGGTGGAGGTGCTGGTGGCGGCCGGCGAGCGCTCGGCGCGCGCCACGTGGGACGACGTGGCGGCCGCACGCCCCGACGTGGTGGTGCTCATGCCGTGCGGGCTCGCGCTGGCGGAGGTCATGGAGCTGGCGGGTGACGTGCCACCGCTGGATGCCCGCGTGGTTGCCGTGGACGCCTCGGGGCTGTTCAGCCGCCCGGGGCCGCGGCTGGTGGAGGGCGCCGAGGTGATGGCGCGCATCCTGCATCCGATGCCGGGCGACGAGGCCCCTGGTGGATCGTGGGCGTGGATTGCGGGTGGCGGGGGCTAGACTCGACACGGCCATGAAGACCTTCATCCTCTTCGCGACGCTCAGCCCGCAGGGCATGCTGACGCTGCGCCACACGCCGGAGCGCCTCCTCGAGGTGAACCGCGAGATCGAGGACCTCGGCGGCCGCGTGGTGCAGCAGTGGGCCCTGCTGGGCTACTACGACTTCATGAGCATCATCGAGGCCGAGGACGAGATGGCCGCCGCGGACATCACCGCCGAGCTGTCGGCCCGTGGCAGCGCCACGTTCGACACCATGACGGTGATGGACGTGGACGAGCTCTTCGCCTAGGGCCCCGCAGGCGCGTCGCTAGCGGACGCGCCGCCAGCTCTCGGAGTGGCAGAGCGGGCAGGCCGGCAGCACCAGCACGCCGTCGCTCTCCTCGGGGGAGTTGACGAGCAGGTCGCACTCCGCGCACCGGAACGAGCCGGTGACCTCATCGCCCACGTGCAGGAGCTCGCTGTTGTCCGCAGGCTGCGTCATGTTCGCGCTCCCGCGGCTAGATGGCGAGCGCCGCGACCAGGCTGGCCGCGGCGACGATGGCGAACATCACGAAGCAGGCCGCCAGGAGGCGGGTCTCCGTGACCACGGGGCGCCGCACCTCGCCGACGTGCGCGGGGCGCCAGTGCACCAGCCGCGCGACGCGCCCCTCGTGGATGGAGCGCTCGCAGTAGGGGCAGAAGGTGGCCGACTCGAGCAGGGGGAGTCCGCACCGGTGGCAACCGGGGACTTCCGGGTGATGGTGATGCTGGAGATCGGACTCCGTGCGCACGAGCTGCTCCTCGCGTGGTCCCGCCACTCCGGCGGGACGAGTAGCATACCCCGGCCGGGAGGAATTCGCGCGCGGGTGTCGAAGGGCCGGCGCCACGCCCCCCCGATCAGGCGGGGTCATCCTCCGCGAGCATCGGGAATGCGGTCACCGCGTCGTGGGCGGTGTCCTCCTCGGCCTGCACCTCCCGGGCGGCGCGCACGTCGGCCATGCGGGCCTCCACCTCGGCGATCTCGGGTGCCAGGGCATCGGCCGTGAGCGCGCCCTCCTGCGCGAGCGCGTACGCGCGCGCGCCGAGCGCGGCCAGCGCCTGGCGGTGCCGGCGCTCGAGCACGCGCTTCTCGCCCTCGAGGCGCGCGCGGTGAACCGACCCGCGCATGTCGTGGGCCAGCCGACCCGCGCCGCTGGCGACCGAACGGATGATCGACATGTCCCAAGGGTACAGCGGTGGGTTGTGGCAGGCATGCGCGCGAGCCGTGACGAGGCGGCACACACGGGCGCGCCGGGCGGCCATAGCGTCGCGGCATGGTCGAGGCGGCGGGCAGTCGATGGCAGTTGGGGCAGGCGACGGTGGAGCACGTCGGCCTGGCGCTGGTCATCGCCCTGCTGTTCGGCGCCCTCGGCACGTGGGCGGTCCGCGAGTTCCGGCCGCCGGCATCACCGCCGCCGGTGATCGAGCGCGTCGCGGCTCCGCTGTTCGGCGGTGGCGCTGGCGATGGCGCCGCCGCCGGCCCCGGCTCCGGAGCCGGGGGCGGGGCGGCGGGAGCGCCTCGTGGGGCATCCGGCTCCGTCGCCGCGGCATCCGCGCCCGTCTCGCCCGTGGCGGGCATGCGCGGAATGGCCCGGGCCATGGAGCGCGCGGCCGGATCCATGACCGGCGCAGCGGCGATGAGCATGGAGGGCGCGGAGCCGGCGAAGGCTGCCGGGGCCGCAGGGGACGCGCCCGGCGATGGGGGTCCGGGGGTGCTGCGGCGCGCCTGGGACGGCTTCCTCTGGTGGGGCGCGCTCAACGTGGACGGCCAGATCGAGGCCGGCAAGGGATTCCTCGAGCAGATCGGGGTTCGCGCCGAGGACCTCGTGAAGGACCCGGTCAAGACCGTCGAGGGGGCGATCGACCGGCTCTCGAAGCCACCGGTCACCAGCACGGCGGACCGGGTGGCCAACATCGTGCGGACGCTGTCGGGCGTGGGCGACAGGCCCTTCAGGG